>NZ_JBHLWH010000032.1:0-192077 GCF_042433045.1 Citricoccus parietis
CCACTGCGCCGATGGTACTGCATCCGGGAGGATGTGGGAGAGTAGGACGCCGCCGGACAACCATTGAGGGAAGGGCCCCGCACGCGAGTGCGGGGCCCTTCTTGTTTAACCGTGTCGGCTACGATTGTGAAGCTGTCCGTCGGCGTACGCCATGCCGTGCTGCCGCCGTCATCAAGACCGAGGAGAGGATCATCAGGATGTCCGAGAACGAGGAGCGCTCCGGCTCGTCTGACCGTCCGCGCCGTCACGGCGGTGGACGGCCCGAGCGGGGACCCGGTTCCGGGTCCCGTGGTGGTTACGGCGGGTCCAACGGTGGAGGCAGGTCCTCCGGCGGCGGGGAGAAGTCATTCGGCCGGTCCTCTGATCGGTCTTCGGGACGTGAGGACCGCCGTGGTGGGACGGGCGCCGGTGCGCGCCGCGAGGACGGTCGCGCCGGACGGGGCGATGGACCTCGCAGGGATGACAGCCGTGGTGGCGGTCCCCGCCGGGAGGGCAGGCCGGAACGCGGCGGAGACCGGCCTGACCGCCGTGGTTCACGTGACGGTGGCCCGCGCGTCGAGAACCGGGGTTCTGCCCACAACCCGGGGGACCTGCGCAGTTCCAACCGGCCGGACCGGGCCAAGTCCCCTGAGATCGATGAGGATGTCACGGGCAAGGAGCTCGACCGCGCGACCAGCCGTGAGCTGGACACCCTGGACGAGCGAAACCGTCCGTGGGTGGCACGTCACCTGGTGATGGCCGGCCGGCTGCTGGACATCGATCCTCAGCTGGCCTTCGAACACGCTCTGGCCGCCAGTCGGCGTGGCGGCCGCCTCGGCTGCGTCCGGGAGGCCGTCGGACTGACCGCATACGGGGCCGGACAGTATGCGGAGGCGCTGCGGGAGTTCCGGACCTACCGCCGCATCACCGGTGACAACACCCACCTGCCGGAGATGGTGGACAGTGAACGTGCCCTCGGTCGGCATGACAAGGCCCTGGAGCTCGCGGGCGACGTCGACCATGCGTCCCTGGAGAAGGCCATCCGGGCAGAGCTGGCCATGGTGCTCTCCGGCATCCATCGTGACCTGGGGGATATCGACTCTGCTCTGGCAGTCCTGCAGATTCCCGAGCTCGATCGTCATCGCGGTTTCTCGTTCAGTCCCCGTCTGTTCCGCGCCTATGCGGATGTCCTGACTGAAGCCGGCCGTGCCGAGGAGGCCAAGGCCTGGCGCCGGCAGGCCAGCGTGGCCGAGCGGGCGCTGGGCATCGGTGCCTTCGAGGATCCGGAGATCATCGACTTCGGACTGGACGATGACGGGTCCGAGGACCGGCCCCGTGCCCGTGACCTCGTGCCTCCGGGAGCGTCTTCGGACGGCCAGGACGAGGACGGTCAGGCGGACGACGGACGGCTGGATGAGGAGGATCTCGGGTCCATGGTGACCTCTCAGCGGGTGGAGGGCGACGAGTCTTCTCCGGAGGCGGAGGAGCCGCAGGATACCGACGGTGAGGTCTCCGCTGACGATCAGGACCGTGGAGACCGCTGAGACATGACGGAAGCGGTGTTCTTCGGAGGCCATGACGCCGTCCTGTGTGACCTGGACGGCGTCGTGTACGCCGGAACCGAGGCCATCGATGGCGCCGTGCCGACCCTGCGGGAATTGGGGCGGCGGGGTGTCCCCGTTGTCTACGTGACCAACAATGCCTCGCGGTCCCCGGAGTCCGTGGCCGAGCATCTGCGCGGATTCGGTCTCGAGGTGACCGGGGATCAGGTCTTCGGATCAGCTGCGGCGGGGGTGGCCCTGCTCAGACAGGAGCTGTCCCGGACCGGAACGCATCCGTCGGCGGACGGGGCATCCTCCGGTGGGCGTCCCGTCCCGGCGAAGGTCCTGGTCGTCGGCTCGGATTACCTGCGTGGCCTGGTGTCGAAGGCCGGCCATGAGGTGGTGACGACGGCGGCCGAGCGTCCCGACGCGGTGATCCAGGGATTCGACCCCTCGGTGTCCTGGACAGACCTGGCGCAGGCGTCCTATGCCGTCAACGGGGGTGCCCGGTGGATCGCAACCAATACGGACCTGACCATTCCCCGTGCCGAGGGCATCGCCCCCGGCAACGGTGCCCTGATCGAGGCGGTGTCCCGGGCGACGGGTACCCGCCCGCTGGCAGCGGGCAAGCCCGAGCCGGTCCTGTTCCGCCTGGCCGCCCAGGCCGTCGGTGCTCGCAGCCCTTTGGTCGTCGGTGACCGTCTGGACACGGACATCCTCGGAGGCAATCGGGCCGGTTTCGACACCGCCCTCGTGCTGACAGGTGTGGACACCGAAGCGACCGCCGCCGCGGCGCCAGCGGACCACCGGCCCACCTGGATCGTCCCCTCGCTGCCGATGCTCCTGGCTGGCTCCGCGGTGGAAGCACGCTCCCACGAACCCCAAGAGGAGCATCAGCCATGACCGAGTCTTCCGAGTCGCCTGAGTCGCCTGAGGCGTCCGAGACACCCTCGCCGACCGAGTGGACTCCGGCCACCACCGGTGACCCCGCTGCGGACCAGATCCTGTCCGGTCTCATCGGGGCCGATGAGCTGAGTCCCGACGAGGAGATCGCGGCCTACCGTGAGGCGCTGGACGCCTTGGCGCAGCTGCTGGAGGAACAACCGCGGCTGCCGGGTCTGTCATGAGCAGTCCGAGGACCACGGGCAGCGGTGACCGAACCCGCCTCGACATCGCCCTGGCCGACCGCGGCCTGGCCCGGTCCCGCAGCGAGGCGGCCGGCCTCATCAGCGCTGGCGAGGTAATCGTCAACGGCGTCGTCACCACCAAGGCATCGCTGAGGTGCGCCCCCGGTGACGTGGTGGCCCTGCGCTCCAGCGGACCACGGTACGTCTCCCGGGCCGGGCACAAGCTGGCCGGCGCACTGGAGCTGTTCGCCGGCGTCGTGACAGCCGGTCGGCGGTGCCTGGACGCCGGGGCGTCCACGGGCGGGTTCACGGATGTCCTGCTCCGGGCGGGGGCCCAACAGGTCGTCGCGGTGGATGTCGGGCATGACCAACTGGTCGAGACGCTGCGCGCCGATCACCGCGTGGACGTCCACGAGGGGTGCAACGTCCGTGACCTCACGCCGGAGCACCTCGGCGGAGCGGTGGACCTGGTGGTCTCGGACCTGTCCTTCATCTCCCTGCGTCTGGTGATGTCACCGCTGGCCGGGGTGTGCCGGCCGGGCGCGGACCTGGTCCTCATGGTGAAGCCGCAGTTCGAGGTCGGCCGGCGGGCCCTGCCCAAGACCGGCGTCGTACTGGACCCGGAGCAGCGACGCCGGGCGGTCACCGATGTGCTGGACACCGCCCTGGACTCGGGGCTGAGACCCCGCGGCATCGCCCGGTCTCCGCTGCCGGGGCAGGACGGCAACGTGGAGTTCTTCCTGTGGCTGGACCGCCCCGAGACGGAGGCCGAAGCGACGGAGACCGGCACCGGTGCCGAATGGCTCGGCTTCCAGACGGTCGACTGGGCCTGAAGGAGCGGCCCCTCGTCCACAGCCCGGTGGATGCGGCCGGACCCGGCCTGGACGTGGGTATCCTTGGGGCCATGCCCCGTTCAATCCTGGTCCTTGCCCATACCGGCCGCGAGGACGCCATCCGGGCAGCCGTCCACACCTGCGCCAAACTGCAGGAGGCCGGGCTGGTCCCGGTGCTCATGGCCCGTGACGTGACGGCGATCCGCGAGGCCGAACGGGCCGGCGTCGTGCCCCCGCTGGAGTTCGTCCCGCGGACCCTGGACGTGGACTGTTCCCTGAGTGAGATCTCCCTGGGTGTGGTCCTCGGCGGGGACGGCTCCGTGCTGCGTGCCGCGGAGCTCGTCCGTGATTCCGGCCTGCCGCTGCTCGCCGTCAACCTGGGCCACGTGGGCTTCCTGGCCGAATCCGAGCGCACCGATCTCTCCCGCACCGTCGAGGCCGTGGTGGCGCAGGACTACAGCGTCGAGGAGCGCATGGCGATCGACGTCCGGGTCTTCCAGGGGGAGGACCTCGTGGCCCGCACCTGGGCGTTGAACGAGGCCAGCGTGGAGAAGTCCAACCGTGAGCGCATGCTCGAGGTCGTGACCGCCGTGGACGGCAGCCCCATCTCCACGTACGGCTGCGACGGCGTGGTGATGGCGACTCCCACGGGGTCCACGGCGTACGCCTTCTCGGCCGGCGGCCCCGTGGTGTGGCCGGAGGTCCAGGCCATGCTCATGGTGCCGATCAGCGCCCACGCCCTGTTCGCCAAGCCCCTCGTCGTGTCCCCGGACTCGGTGCTCACCGTGGAGGTGCTGCCGCGCACCAACGAGCCGGGCGTGCTCTGGTGCGACGGCCGCCGCACGGTGGACCTGCCCCTCGGCTCCCGCGTCGAGGTCACCCGCTCACCGCAACCGGTGCGGATCGCCCGGTTGTCCCGCACGCCGTTCACCGAGCGGCTCGTGCGCAAGTTCAACCTGCCCACCAAGGGCTGGCGCGGTCCCGTCACCGAACAGGACCGGGCCGAGGCCGCCGCCCGCGAATCCCGGGCCGCGTCCCGTCGGCCCGAGGGGGACCCCACCTCCCGCGGAGTCTCGATCGTGGAACCCCATCACCTGGCACCCCGCCCGGGCGTGGTCCCGCCGGCCACGGCCGCCCTGCCCGTGGTGTCGGCACGGGACGAGCGTCTGGGGATCGCACGGTCGGGGATCACCCCGGACGAGGGCAGCGAGGAGCCGGACACGCACAGCGGAGGAGCCGACCAGTCATGATCGAATACCTGTCCATCAACGGGCTGGGCGTCATCGGTGACGCGGCCGTCGAACTGGATCCCGGCTTCACCGTGGTGACCGGCGAGACCGGCGCCGGCAAGACCATGGTCGTCACGGCCCTCAACCTCCTGCTCGGGGCCCGGGCTGATGCCGGCGCCGTCCGGCACGGGGCCTCCCGGGCCACCGTGGAGGCCGGCTTCCAGCTGGACGCCGGCCATGCCGCCGTCGGGATCGCAACGGACGCCGGAGCCGTGCTGGACGAGGAGGCTCCGGACCACGGGAATGGCGCGGATGCTGACGCTGGACCCGAGGCCGACGTCGGCGCACCGGCAGGAGGCCGCGGGGACGTGGCACTCGTGGTCACCCGGTCCGTGGGGGCCGCCGGGTCCTCGGGACGCTCGCGGGCCTCGGCCGGAGGGCGCGGCGTGCCCGTGGCCCTGCTGGGTGAGCTCGGCGAACACCTCGTGGCCGTCCATGGCCAGACCGACCAGCTGCGGTTGAAGTCCCCGGCCGCCCAGCGCCATGCCCTGGACTCCTTCGCCGGTTCGGAGCTGACCGAGACCCTGGCCGTCTACCAGCGGGACTTCGAGGCCTGGAGACGGGCAGCCGCGGAACTCGAGGAGATCACCAGCAACGAGCAGGACCGAGCCCGCGAGGCCGAGAACCTGCAGCGTTCCCTCGAGGAGATCGACAACGCCGCGGTCCGGGACGGGGAGGACGAGGAGGTCAGGGCCCTCATCCAGCGACTGGAGAACGTCGAGGAGCTGCGCACGGCCTCCCTGGGTGCCCACGTCCACCTCGCCGGCGGAGATGCCGCAGACGCGGTGGAGATCCCGTCGGCCGAGGCCCTCATCGAGGCCGCCCGCCAGTCCCTGCTGCAGGCCCCGGGACAGGATGAGGAGCTCACCGGACTGTCCCAGCGCCTTGCCGAGGCGGGGATCCTGCTGGCCGATGTCTCCGGAGATCTCGCCGGCTACGCGGCCCGCCTGGATGATGACGCCGCCTCCGACCTGGACAGCGCCCAGTCCCGGCTGGCCGAACTGACCCGGCTGATGCGCCTCTACGGGCCCGAACTCTCCGACGTGATCCGGTGGGCCGAGACCCACCGGCCGCGGCTGGAGGCCCTGCAGGGGGACACCGGGCGCATCGAGGAACTCACGGCCGAGGTCGCCCGCCTCGAACAACGCGTGCTGTCCGGCGCGAGTGAGCTGACCCGGCTGAGGACGGCCGGCGCAACCACCCTCTCCGGACTGGTCAGCGAGGAACTGCACGCCCTGTCGATGCCGGACGCCACGTTCCACGCCACCGTCACCGCCGGCGGCCAGCCGGGTCCCCACGGGGCCGACGAGGTCCAACTCCTCCTCCAGCCCCATGCCGGCGCCGAACCGCGGCCCCTGGGCAAGGGCGCCTCCGGCGGTGAGCTCTCCCGTGTCATGCTGGCGCTGGAGGTCGTCCTGGCCGCCACGGACCCGGTCCCCACCTTCGTGTTCGACGAGGTGGACGCCGGCGTCGGCGGCGAGGCCGCCGTCCAGATCGGCCGCCGGCTCGCCCGGTTGGCCCGGCACGTCCAGGTCATCGTGGTCACGCACCTGCCGCAGGTGGCGGCGTTCGCGGACCGGCACCTGAAGGTCACGAAGAACTCGGACGGCGATGCCGGGTTCACCACCTCGGACGTCGCGACTCTCGAGGGTGAGGAGCGGGTGGGGGAGCTGGCCAGGATGCTGGCCGGCCGAGCCGACTCCGGGTCGGCCCGCGATCACGCGCGCGAACTCCTCGAGGCCTCGCACGCCTGAAGGGGTGCTACGATCGAACTCCGTGGTGCATAAATCCTCTCGATTCCAGAAAACGCCCAACGCGACCCGCCAGATCTTCGTGACCGGCGGCGTGGCCTCTTCCCTCGGAAAGGGGCTCACGGCGTCCTCCCTGGGTCATCTCCTGAGGGCACGGGGTCTCTCCGTGACCATGCAGAAGCTGGATCCGTACCTGAACGTCGATCCCGGCACCATGAACCCCTTCCAGCACGGCGAGGTCTTCGTCACGGAGGACGGGGCCGAGACCGACCTGGACATCGGCCACTACGAACGGTTCCTGGACGAGGACCTCGACGGCCTGAACAACGTCACCACCGGACAGGTGTACTCGACCGTCATCGAGAAGGAACGCCGGGGCGACTACCTCGGGGACACCGTCCAGGTCATCCCGCACATCACGGATGAGATCAAGCGCCGCATGCGCCTGCCCGCCACGGAGGACGTCACCGTGGGCGGGGAGCAGCAGGACCGGGCCGCCGCAGACCGTCCGGCGCCGGACGTCATCATCACGGAGATCGGCGGAACGGTCGGTGACATCGAGTCGCAGCCGTTCCTGGAGGCCGCCCGGCAGGTCCGCCAGGACATCGGACGGGACAACGTGTTCTTCGTGCATGTGTCCCTGGTGCCCTACATCGGCCCCTCCCACGAGCTGAAGACCAAGCCCACCCAGCACTCGGTGGCGGCGCTGCGCTCGATCGGCATCCAGCCGGACGCCATCGTCATCCGTTCGGACCGCGAGGTCCCGGCCGACGTGCGGGACAAGATCGCCCGCATGTGCGACGTGGACACTGATGCGGTCATCAACTGCGCCGATGCCCCCTCCATCTACGACATCCCCAAGATCATCCACGCCCAGGGCCTCGACGCCTACGTGGTCCAGTCCCTGGACCTGAAGTTCAAGGATGTCGACTGGTCCACCTGGGACCGCCTGATCGGGGTGGTCCACCACCCGAGGCATGCGCTGGAGATCGCCCTGGTCGGCAAGTACATCGACCTGCCGGACTCCTACCTCTCCGTCACGGAGGCCCTGCGCGCCGGCGGCTTCGGCAATGACGCGACGGTCTCCATCCGCTGGGTCCCCTCGGACGACTGCCAGACCGAGGCCGGCGCACGGCAGGCCCTGGACGGCGTCGACGCCATCTGTGTCCCGGGTGGCTTCGGGGTCCGAGGGCTCGACGGCAAGATCGGCGCCTTGCGCCATGCCCGTGAGAACGGCATCCCGACCCTCGGCCTGTGCCTGGGGTTGCAGACCATGGTCATGGAGTACGCCCGCAATGTGCTGGGACTCGCCCAGGCCTCCTCCACCGAGTTCGAACCGGACACCGAGCACCCCGTGATCGCCACCATGGCGGAGCAGGAGCACTTCGTCTCCGGTGGCGGCGACCTCGGCGGCACCATGCGCCTGGGCTCCTATCCGGCCACCCTGCGGGAGGGCTCCGCGGTCGCACGGGCCTACGGGGCCACCGAGGTCACCGAGCGGCACCGCCACCGCTACGAGGTCAACAACGAGTACCGCGACCGGTTGGAGGAGGCCGGGCTGGTCATCTCCGGAACCTCCCCGGACGGTACGCTCGTGGAATTCGTGGAGCTGCCGGCGGACGTCCACCCGTACTACGTCTCCACCCAGGCCCATCCGGAGTTCAAGTCCCGGCCGACCCGCCCGCATCCACTGTTCGCCGGACTCGTGGCCGCGGGGCTGGAACGCCGGAACTCCCGCAGGGTGAGTTGATCAGGTTGATCAGCAGGGACACCCACCACTTCATGACGCACCTGACTCCTTTGCCCGCCCCGTATACCGAGCACGACGGCGGCCCGCTCGCGGACGTGCCCGCCGCGCGGCCCGCGGTCCGCACCGAGACGGCCTTCGCGGGGGCGGTGTGGGACGTCACCCGCGAGGCCTTCCTGATGGCGCCGGGCGCCGCCGCGGGGGAGGACGCGGGTGGCCCCGACGTGGATCGCCCGGACCTGTTGGTCCGGGAGTTCATCCGCCACCCCGGGGCTGTGGCCGTGGTGGCCCTGGATGATCAGGACCGGGTCCGCATGATCCGGCAGTACCGGCACCCCGTGGGAGAGGAGCTCTGGGAGATCCCCGCCGGACTGCTCGACGTCCCGGGAGAGCACCTGGTCGAGGCCGCCCGGCGGGAACTGGCCGAGGAAGCCGACCTGCGCGCGGACCGGTGGGATGTCCTCGCCGACTTCTACACCACCCCGGGGTCCTCCTCGGAGGGCATCCGGGTGTTCCTGGCCCGGGACCTGTCCCCGGTCCCGGTCGGGGAACGCCACGAACGCACCGGTGAGGAGGCCGGTATGCCGCTGGCCTGGGTGCCTGTGACAGACGCCGTTCAGGCCGTGCTGACCGGCCGGCTGCGCAATCCCTCCTCCGTGGTGGGTCTCCTCGCCCTCGTCGCGCACCGGGACGGCGGCTTCGCCGACCTGCGTCCTGCGGACGCGCCCTGGCACGGCCGTCCGGTCGCCTCGTGAGTGACCAGTCGTGAGTGTGGTGAGTGCCGAGTCCGCGGACGGTCCGCCGCGCGCCCTGGCCCGTCCGGCTGAGGCGTACCTGGACCACCTGACCGTCGAGCGGGGCATGTCCCCCCATACCCTGGCCGCGTACCGCCGGGACATGAGCCGTTACCTGGCGTGGCTGCAGGGCCAGGGAGTGGACGAGCCCCGCCAGGTGGAGCGCCGGCATGTGACCGGTTTCCTCCAGGCCCTGGCCACCGGTGCCGATGGCGGGCACCCGCTCTCACCGCGGTCCGCGGCCCGGACCATCGTCGCCGTCCGCGGTATGCACCGCTTCTGGACCCTGGAACAGGTCACGGAGACGGACCCGGCACAGGACGTCACCCCGCCCCGCCCCGCCCAGGAATTACCGAAGGCGATTCGGGTGGACCAGGTGACCGCCCTGCTGGAGGCCGTGCCCACGGACACCCCGGCGGGTCTGCGGGACCGGGCCCTGCTCGAGTTCCTCTATGCCACGGGCGCCCGCATCTCCGAGGCCGTCGGGCTGGACGTCGACGACGTGGTCGGAGCCGTCCGCGGCCCGCTGGAAGGTGCCCACCACCAGGGGAACCGACCCGAGCCCGGGGCGACGGGGCCGGGGGAGTCCGGCACCGCCGTCGTCCGCCTGTTCGGGAAGGGCTCCAAGGAGCGCATCGTCCCGCTGGGTTCCTACGCGGCCACCGCCCTGGAGGCCTGGCTGGTCCGCGGACGTCCCACGCTGGCCGGCCAGTCCGGGACGGGAGGCCCCGCGCTGTTCCTCAACCAGCGCGGTGGACGGCTCTCCCGACAGTCGGCGTGGACGATCCTCAAGAAGGCCGCGGAACGGGCGCACATCGAGGCCGAGGTCTCCCCGCACACGCTGAGGCACTCGTTCGCCACCCATCTGCTGGAGGGCGGCGCGGACGTGCGCGTGGTGCAGGAGCTGCTGGGGCACGCCTCCGTCACCACCACGCAGGTCTACACCCTGGTCACGGCGGACACGCTGCGTGAGGTCTACGCCGCGGCGCATCCCCGCGCCCTCCACTAGGCCGGGGAAAGGGCATCACGATCCCACAACGTCCGGCCGGACGGTGATGACATCGATCACGGGTTGATGCTCAGATGGTGGGAGCCGGACGACGTCCCCGGGCGGAAGACGGGGCACCACCAGACCACCACCCGCCCCGGCGGTGCCATACGGAGCACCCGGAGGCAGACGAGGGGATCATGATGACCAGCACTGCCGACCGAACCTTCCCGGCAGGGCGATGCGCCCGAGCAGCAGCCCGCAACCGCCGCCTGGCAGCCGCCGTGGGACTCGGGCTCAGTGCGGGATTGGTGCTGAGCGCCTGCGGCACCGGTGACGAGCCCGCGGGATCGCCCTCTGCCACGTCCGATCCCAGCTCGAGCCCGGTCGAGACCGTCACGGAGACCGCGAGCGCCACCATCACCGAGACGGCCTCCGCCTCACCGACCGCCAGCGGGTCCGGGGAGCAGACCACGGGGCTCACCCAGACCTACACCTCCGAGTCGGGGGTCTTCACGTGGACCTTCCCGGAGACCTGGAGCGCCAGCCAGGAGGACTACAACGAGGATCTGCTGGACTACCAGGGGGTGCCCTACGAGAGGGTGCTCTTCCAGGACCCGGAGGGCATCACGCAGTACACGACCACCACCGGGCTCGGTCCCACCGACAACGACGGGCCGAAGCCAGACGTGGTCGAGGTCCTGGAGGCCGAGGAGCTGCCGGAGATCCCGGTGAATGAGGGGGAGGGGGCCACCGGCTCGGGTCCGGTCTGGTACCGGGCGAGCCTCTATCAGGCCGATGAGGACGTCCCGGACCTCGAGTCCTTCGAGGGAGGGGAGTTCCTGCTGGCCGTGCAGGTGGTCAACATCTCCGCGGACCTCGACCCCGAGGCGAGCGATGACTCCTACTGGTCCTCGTGGTTCTACGAGCAGCCCCCGGCCGAGGGCTTCGAGGCCGGGGCCGCCGCGATCCTGTCCGGCAGCGTCACCCAGGACTCGGCCGAGGAGGTCACCGGACTCGAAGGGGAGGAGGCCATGAGGGCGTTCCTCGACACCGAGGAGTACGGCCAGCTGCGGTCCGTGGCCACGTCCATGGAGGTCGAGGTCCCCTGATCCGGATGCCGGTACACCGGCGCTGGACAACGACCCGGGCGGGGAGGGAACGTGAGTGTTCCTTCCCCGCCCGGGTCGTCGTCGTGCGGTGCAGTCAGGCTCAGGCGCCCGGCACGTGCCGTTCGTCCGGACCGTTGTAGGCGGACAGCGGCCGGATCAGCGAATTGCTGGCGCGCTGCTCCATGATGTGCGCGGTCCACCCGGTGATGCGGGCGGCGATGAACAACGGCGTGAACAGCTCGGTGTCGAAGCCCATCAGGTGGTACGTGGGGCCGGCGGGGTAGTCGAGGTTCGGCTTGATGGCCTTGGCCTCGTCCATGGCCTGCTCGAGCCCGTTGTACAACCCGAGGACCTCGTGGCGGCCGAAGTGCTCGATCATCGCGTCGAGCGCCTTCTTCATGGTCGGCACGCGGGAGTCGCCGTGCTTGTACACGCGGTGGCCGAAGCCCATGACCTTCTTCTTCTGGGTCAGGGCGTCCTCCATCCAGGCCTTGGCGCGGTCCTTGGCCTCCTCCTGGGACTCGTCCGGCCGGATGCCGATCTCGTCGAAGGTGTGCATGACGGCCTCGTTGGCGCCGCCGTGCAGGGAGCCCTTGAGCGCGCCGATGGCCCCGGTCACCGCCGAATGCAGATCGGACAGGGTGGAGGTGATCACGCGTGCGGTGAAGGTGGAGGCGTTGAAGGAGTGCTCCGCGTACAGCACCATGGACACCCGGAAGGCATCCACCACAGCCGGGTCGGCCTCCTCGCCGAAGGTCATCCACAGGAAGTTCTGGGAGTAGTCCAGGTCCTCCCGGGGCGCCACCGGCTCGGTGGCGCCACCGGCGGTGCGACGGCGCTGCTCATAGGCGACGACGGCGGGCAGCTGGGCGAACAGGGTCGTCGCCTTCTCCATCTCGGCCTCCGGGGAGGAGTCCTCCGACTTCGGGTGCTGGGCGCCCAGGATGGACACGGCGGTACGGACCGAGTCCATCGGATGGCAGTCCACCGGCAGCACGTCCAGGGCGGCCTTGACGTCCGGGGACAGGGCCCGGTTGGAGCGCTCGTGGTCCCTGAAGGCAGCCAGCTGGGCGTCCGTGGGCAGCTCACCGTTCAGCAGCAGGTAGGCCACGGCCTCGAACGGCAGCGACGCGGCGAGCTCCTGCACGGGATAGCCACGGTAGAGCAGGGAGTTGGTGTCCGGGTTGACCTTGGAGATGGCGGTGTAGTCCGCCACCACTCCGGCGAGGCCCTTCTTGATCTCAGTGTCAGTCATGGGAGTGTCCTTTCGGGACGGGATTCGGGTCGGGTTCAGGCGTCTGCGCCGGAGTCCGTCCGGGTCTCCAACCCCGGAACCGGGAAGTTGAAGACGGAGGAATCGAAGCCGTTGTAGCCCTCGTAGTCCACGAGCTCGTAGAGGCGTGCCCTGGTCAGCATCTCACCGACGGCGCCCTGCTGGGTACCCTCGGATCGGATGGTGGACAAGGTGCGCTCCATGGCGCCGAGGGCGGAGCGCAGCAGTGTCACCGGGTAGATCACCAGGGCCACGCCGGCGGAGGCCAGCTGTTCGCGGGTGAACAACTCGGACTTGCCGAACTCGGTCATGTTGGCCAGGACGGGCACGTCCACGGCGTTGCAGACGGCCTCGAACTCGGACAGGTCCTTCATGGCCTCCGGGAAGATGGAGTCCGCGCCGGCGTCCGCCAGGGCTTTGGCCCGGTCGATAGCGGCGTTCAGCCCGCCGGCGCCGTCCACCCCACGGATATCGGTACGGGCCATGATCAGGAAGTTCTCGTCCCGGCGGGCGCTCGCGGCGGCAGCCACCCGCTGGGTGGCCGTGGCCAGGTCCACCACGGCCTTGTTGTCCAGGTGACCGCAGCGCTTGGGGTTGACCTGGTCCTCGATGTGGCATCCGGCGAGCCCGGCGTTCTCCAGTTCCTGGATGGTCCGGGCCACGTTCATCGGCTCTCCGAAGCCGGTGTCCGCGTCCACGATGGCCGGAAGGTCCGTGACGCGGGCGATCTGCCCGGCACGCTGGGCCACCTCCGTCAGCGTGGTCAGGCCGATGTCCGGCAGGGCCAACTCGTTGGCCAGCACCGCACCGGAGATGTACAGCCCCTGGAACCCCTGCTCCTCCACCAGTTTGCCGGAGAGGGGCGTGTAGGCCCCGGGGAATTGCACGGCGGCACCGGGCTGCAGTAATTGCCGCAGACGGACCCGCTTCTCGGCGGCGGTCAGTGACGAATACAGCATCAGAAGAGTCCCTTCGGGGCGTCGGCCAGGTCGATGACGCCGGGTGCCGCGGTGATGTTCAGCTGGTCCAGCTCACCGGCGCCGAGGGACGCGGTGCGCTGGGCGGCGTCGAGGAAGCGCTCGATCTCCGCCGGGGACACCAGGCCCTCGGCCAGCGTGCGGAACTTGTGGATGTACTGCTCCCGGGCGAACGGGCGGGCACCCAGCGGGTGGGCATCGGCCACGGCGATCTCGTCCGTGATGGTCTCGCCGGAGGCGGTGGTGATGACGACCCGGCCGCCGAAGGCCTTCTCCGAGATGTCCAGGGAGTGGTACCGACGGGTCCACTCCTGGTCCTCCTCCGTGGTGACCTTGTGCCACAGCTCCACGGTGTCCGGCCGTCCGGCCCGCTCCGGGGAGTAGGAGTCCACGTGGTGCCACGCGCCGTCCTGCAGGGCCACCGTGAAGATGTACGGGATGGAGTGGTCGAGGGTCTCGCGGGAGGCTTTCGGGTCATACTTCTGCGGGTCGTTCGCGCCGGAACCGATCACGTAGTGCGTGTGGTGCGAGGTGTGGATGACGATCGAGGCGACGTTGGCGGGATCGGCCAGCTCGGGATGCTCGCCGTTCAGCTTGCGCGCGAGGTCGATCCAGGCCTGGGCCTGGTACTCGGCGGAGTGCTCCTTCGTGTAGGTGTCCAGGATGGCGCGCTTGGCCTCGCCCGGCGCCGGCAGGGGCACCGTGTACTTCGCGCCCGGTCCGTCCAGCATCCAGGCAATGACCCCGTCCTCGCCTTCATAGATCGGCACGGGCGAGGTCTGGCCGCGCATGGCACGGTCAGCAGATTCGACGGCCATCTTGCCGGCGAAGGCCGGGGCGTGGGCCTTCCACGTGGAGATCTCGCCCTTGCGGGACTGGCGGGTCGCCGTGGTGGTGTGCAGGCCCTGGCCGATGGCCTGGAAGATCGTCTCGGTGTCCAGGCCCAGCAGGGTCCCGATGCCGGCCGAGGCGGAGGGGCCGAGGTGGGCCACATGGTCGATCTTGTGGGCGTGCAGGCAGATGGCCTTGACCAGGTCCACCTGGAGCTCGTAGCCGGTGGCGATGCCCCGGATCAGGTCGGCGCCGCTGGCACCGCTGTGCTGGGCGACCGCCAGGATCGGCGGGATGTTGTCCCCGGGGTGGGAGTACTCGGCGGCCAGGAAGGTGTCATGGTAGTCCAGCTCGCGCACGGCCACGCCGTTGGCCCAGGCGGCCCATTCCGGGGAGACCTTCTCGGTGATGCCGAAGACGGAGGCTCCCTGTCCGCCGGACGTGGGCGAGTGGGTCAGGGCCTGTGCACGGGCGGCAACGATCGGTCCGCGGTTCAGGGAGGCGATGGCCACCGAGGCGTTGTCGATGATGCGGTTGATGACCATCTCCTCCACCTCGGGGTCGATGGCCACGGTGTCGGTGGCGACCTCGGCCATCTTCCAGGCGAGCTGGTCCTGGCGCTGCAGGTTTTCTTCGGAACGGTAGACGCGGACGTCGTGGTTGATCATGGGGTCCTCTCCAAGGTGGATGTGGGGTGGTCGGTGGTGGATCCGGCCGGTTCGGCCGGTTCGGCCGGTCCGGTCTGGCGGTTCTGGTGGGTCTGGGTACCGGTGGGCTGGTGTGACTGCAGGTGCGCCAAGGCGTGGTGCAGGTGCAGGGTGGTGGTCGCGGCGGCCAGTTCGGGGTTCCGATCGGCCAGGGCCCTGGCGATGGAGGCATGCTCCGTGGCGGACGCCGCCAGCCGCGCCGGGTCATTGCGGGAGAAGCGGCGCAGCCGCGCGAGGTGAACGCGCAGGGACCTCAGGTGCTGGGCGAGATAGGCGTTGGCACAGGCGGCATCCACGGCGGCGTCCAGCTCCGTGGTCAGCCGGTAGTAGGACTCCGGATCCTCACCGCGGCGGAGTGGTTCCACGGCGGACTCGAAGCGTGCGGCCAACTGCGTGAAGACCTCCGGGTCGGCGTGCACGGCGGCCCGACGCGCGGCCAGCACCTCGAGCACCGTGCGCAGGTCGAACAGGTCGTCGGCCTCGTCCAGGGAGACCTCCGTGACCACGGTCCCGCGCCCGCTCGAGGGGGCAGCCAGGCCTTCGGAGACCAGGCGTCCGATGGCCTCGCGCAACGGCGTGCGGGACAGGCCCAGGCGGGCCGACTGTTCGACCTCGCCCAGGATCGATCCGGGAGGCAGCTGACCTTCGATGATCTCCTGCCGCAGCGTCCGGTACGCACGTTCACTGGCTCTCACAGGGTCCAGCGTATACACAAATAGCCGAATGTGGGTGATTCGGGGGAGAATCGGGCCGGAATTGGTCCATTTTTCACCTTTGGTCCTGTTTTGCGTATACACAGGGTGGACGTGGCGTGACTCACGTCCTAGGTTGGTCCCATGTCCTCAACGTCCTCCATGCGTGAGCCCACCCCGCCCTCTGAGCCGTCTGAGTCATCCGAGCCCTCTGAGTCGTACGAGTCCGTCTACCGCAGGTCCATCGAGGACCCGGAGGGTTTCTGGCTGGAGGCGGCCGCTGCCATCGACTGGACCGAGCCGCCCACCCGGGCCCTGGATGATGCGGGGGCACCGATCTACCGGTGGTTCCCCGGAGCCCGGTTGAACACGGCGGTGAACTGTCTGGACCGGCACGTGGCGGCCGGCCAGGGCGAACGCACCGCGATCATCTATGACTCGGCGGTGCTCGGCACCGTGGAGCACATCAGCTACGCGGACCTGACGGACCGGGTGTCCCGCTTCGCGGGAGCGCTGGTGTCCCTGGGCGTCGGCCGGGGGGACCGTGTGGTCATCTACCTGCCGATGACGCCGGAGGCGCACGTCGCCATGCTGGCCTGCGCCAGGATCGGAGCGGTGCATTCCGTGGTGTTCGGCGGATTCGCGGCCCGGGAGCTGGCGGCGCGCATCGACGACGCGAAGCCGACGGCGATCGTGACCTCCTCCGGCGGCATCGAGCCGAGTCGGCGCGTGGAGTACCTGCCCGCGGTGGCTGAGGCCGTGGCCCTGGCGCAGCACCGGGTCGGGGCCGTGGTGGCCAAGCACCGCGAGGGTTTCGAGAACACCCTGGACAGCGTGCGGGACGGCCTGCGGGCCGGCGCCGGGAATGAGGCCGGGAACGCAGTCGAGGCTGGAACCCGGTGGGTCGACTGGGACGAGGCCGTGGCCGAGGCCGAGCCGGCGGCGCCCGTGGACGTGGCCGCCACGGACCCGCTGTACATCCTCTACACCTCCGGGACCACCGGCTCGCCCAAGGGCGTGGTCCGGGACCACGGCGGGCATGCGGTCGCCCTGGCCTGGACCATGGCGAACATCTACAACGTCGGCCCCGGGCAGACGATGTTCACCGCCTCGGACGTCGGCTGGGTGGTGGGGCACTCCTATATCGTCTACGCGCCGCTGCTGGTCGGGGCCACCACCGTGCTCTACGAGGGCAAGCCCGTGGGGACCCCGGACGCCGGGGCGTTCTGGCGGGTGGCCGCCCAGCACGGGGTGCGCTCACTGTTCACGGCACCGACCGCCCTGCGGGCCATCCGCAAGGTGGACCCGGAGGGTGACCTGGCGCGGGACCACGACCTGTCGGCACTCCAGACGCTGTTCGCGGCGGGGGAGCGCCTGGACCCGGAGACCCAGGGGTGGATCGGTGACCTGCTGGGCGTGCCGGTCGTGGACAACTGGTGGCAGACCGAGACGGGCTGGCCGATCGGCGCCAACCCGGTGGGGCTGGAGGCGCTGCCCGTCAAGACCGGTTCCTGCACCCGGCCCACTCCGGGCTACGCCGTGGAGATCCTGGACGGGAGCGGGCAACCGGTGGAGGCCGGGATCGAGGGCAACATCTGTCTCCGGTTGCCCCTGCCGCCGGGGACCCTGACCACGTTGTGGGGCAATGACCAGCGCTTCATCGACTCCTACCTCAGCGCCTTCGAGGGGTACTACGCCACAGGCGACTCGGGGCTGGTGGATGAGGAGGGCTACCTCTTCGTGATGGGCCGGACGGACGACGTCATCAACGTGGCCGGCCACCGGCTCTCCACGGGTGCCCTCGAGCAGGCGCTTGCCGCCCACCCCGCCGTGGCCGAGTGCGCGGTGATCGGATTGGCGGACCCGCTCAAGGGCCAGCGGGCCTCCGGCTACGTGGTGCTCAAATCCGGGGTGGAGGTGGAGGGCGCGGCCGGGCTGGAGGCGCTGCTGGCCGAGCTGCGCGCCACCGTCCGCACCTCGGTGGGCGCCGTGGCCGACTTTAGGCAGGTGGCGGTGGTGGACGCGCTGCCGAAGACCCGGTCCGGGAAGATCCTGCGCAAGACCATGCGGCAGATGGCCGATGGCGAGGAGTACGTGGTGCCCTCCACCATCGAGGACCGTTCCGTGCTCGACGCCCTCGCGCCCACCCTTCGCACCGGCCCGTAGGCTATCCGGGCGCGGGGCCGCGGCCGGACCAGCGGTACTCGTTCTCCGGCCGTCCCGGCGTGCCGTAGCGGGGACAGCGGTCCACCAGTCCCTGCCGGAAGAGGTGTTCCAGGTAGCGCCGTGCCGTCACCCGGGACGTCCCGACGGCGGCCCCCACCTCACCGGCGCTGCGTCCGGCCACCGGGTCGGCCTCGGCCCCGGAGGACCCGCGGTCGGACCTGGAGTTGGAGTCCGGGGCAGGTCCCGGGACCGCAGCCAGGTCGGAGCGGAGCAGATCCACGATGGCGTCGAGGGTGCCCTCGGTCAGTCCCTTGGGCAGGGCGGCCGGTCCGGTGCTGCCGTGGTGGCGGAACGCCCGGTCCACCTCCGCCTGGCTGCGGACCGACCCGGTTCCGGCGAGGCCGGTGGACAACTCCCGTGCCGCCCGCAGGCGTTCGGCGAACTCCGGATAGCCGAAGGGCTTCACCAGGTACTGGACCACGCCCAGGGCCATGGCCTGGCGGATGGTGGGCACGTCGGTGGCGGCGGTCATGGCCACCACCGACCCGGCGAATCCCGCCGAGCGCATCCGGCGGAGCACCTCCAAGCCGTGTCCGTCCGGAAGGTTCATGTCCAGCAGCACCAGATCCACGCCGAAGGAGCCGTGCTCGCGCCACTGGGTGGACAGGAACCGCACCGCGTCGGCCAGGGTGGGGGAGAGGTGCACCTGCTGGTAGCCACCGGCCCGGGCCAGGTACTCCCCGTAGGTGTCGGCTGCCAGGGCCTCGTCCTCGACGATCAGCACTCGCTCACCGGTCACGGTGGCCTCCTCCCGCCGTCGTGGGTGGCGGGTTGTCCGCCGGCCGCCGTGGTGGGCGGACGGCGTCCGCCGGCAGGGGCAGCTCCACGGTGAACACGGTGCCGGAATCCAGGGTCAGCTCGACGTCCCCGCCCAGCGAGAGTGCTGTCTGCCGGACCAGGGCCAGGCCGATGCCCCGGCCGGCGGGGCCCGCGGGCTTGGTGGAGAAACCCAGGTCGAACACGTGTCCGCGATCCTCCGCGGAAGGGCCGGGGCCGCCGTCGGCCACCTGCAGGACCAACCAGCCGGCGTCGGTGTGGGCCTCTGCCTCCACCCAGCGGTCCTCCGCCGGCCGTGCGGGGTCCGCCGCGGCGTCGATCGCGTTGTCCACCAGGTTGCCGAGGATCGTCACCAGGTCCTGTGCGGAGAATCCGGTGGGGGAGTCCACCTCGATTCGGTAGTCCATCCGCACTCCGCGCTCGCGGGCCTGGGCGGACTTGGCCGCCAAGAGGGCCTGCACCGCCGGTTCGCCGGTGGGATCCAGCGGGCCCGGTTGGGCGGCGCCGGCCGCCACACCCGAGGCCAACAGGTCGCGTGCCTCCTCGACCCGGCCCAGTTCCACGAGGGACAGCACCGTGTGCAGCCGGTTGCCGTGCTCATGGGTCTGGGCACGCAGCGCGTCGGTCAGGGACCGGGTGCTCTCCAGCTCGCGGTTCATCTCCTGGACCTCCGTGCGGTCGTACAGCGTCACCACCGTGCCCCCGTCGGCGCCGGCCGGGGCCTGCTGTCCCCGTCCACGCCGCCACGCAACCGGTGTCCGTAGCCGCGCCGCCGGACCGGCCGGACGCGTGCGGTGCTGGTTCACCACCAGGATGCGGCCGGGGACGGCGAACAGCTCGTCCCGCGCGTACCGTCCGGACTCCAGCAGCCCGGCCAACGGGCCGGGCAGCTGAAGGTCTGCGAGCGAGACGGTCCCCGGTGTGTGGTCCGCGCGGTGGCCGAAGGGCGGGAGATGCAGCAGCTCGGCCGCGCGGTCGTTGTACAGGCTCAGCTCTCCGGTGCCGGAGACCAGCACCATGCCCTCGTTGACGTTGTGCAAGGCGGTGTCCAGCACGGTGAACCGATGGGCCAGCTCCTCCGGGCCGAGTCCGTGGGTGGTCCGGCGGATGTAGCGGCCCAGGGCGATGGACCCGGCCAGCCCGAGGGCGGCGACGAGTCCCATGCCCAGCAGGATGCGCGGGATCTGGGCGGTCACCGCTATGTCCAGTTCGGAGACGCGGTGCCCCACGCCGACGATGCCGACCACCTCGGCCCCGGGGGCATCCGAGGACAGGACGGGGACCAGGGCGCGGAGGGAGAGGCCGGCGGGTCCGGTGGCCACCGTGTCCACCTGGCCCCGGCCGGCCAGGACCGCTGAAAGGTCCCCGGGGTACCGGGTGCCGTTCTGGGCCGGGTCCCGGTGGGCGACCCGGGTGTAGTCGGTGCCGAAGAACGTCACCCAGTCCACCTGGGCCTGGTCGGCGAGCTCGGTGGTGAGCGGTTGGAGCGCCGTGCTGGGGTCCGCGGCCCTGAAGGCGTCGCGGATCCGTTCCTCGTCGGCGATCAGGCGCGCCGTGGAGAGCACATTCGCCCGCTCCAGCCCGTAGACGGTCCGCTGGGTCTGCTGGTAGCTGACGGCCACCAGGGCGACGGTGAGGATCACGAGGCCGAGCAGTTGGGCCACCGCCAGGCGGCGGGCGATGCTCCACGGACGCCGGGGGGTTCTGGACGCGTCGCGGCGGACGCGCAGGCGCGGCTCATCCACCCCGTCTCCCACCGTCGATCCCGTCGTCCTGCCCACCGTGAATCCTCGCTCTGGTCCGTCGATGTGATGTCTCGCCGGCTCCCGGATGTGGTCTGCGCCATGAACTTTATGACCGCAAGGGTGATGTGACGCACGTCCCACGGTGATGATCGTCGCAACGAAGAGACCGTGAATCACCGGCCCCCACTGTAGAGGACACCCCCATGACGAACCCATCCGACCAGTCCGCAACGCGGCACGCCCCCGCCGGCCCACCGGCGTCGGGTCCCGCTGAAGACCGAGCGCCGGCCAAGCCGGCGAAGAAGAAGGACCGCACGCACTGGCTGTACATCATGGTGATCGCCTCGGTGATCCTGGGGGCCGCCGTCGGGCTGCTGTTCCCGGAGTTCGGCAAGTCCCTCAAGCCGCTGGGCGACGGCTTCGTCTCGCTCATCAAGATGATGATCGGCCCGGTCATCTTCTGCACCATCGTGCTCGGCATCGGCTCCATCGCGAAGGCCGCCACCGTGGGCAAGGTGGGCGGCTTGGCCCTGCTGTACTTCATGGCCATGTCCACCTTCGCTCTGGGCCTCGGCCTCGTGGTCGGCAACCTCGTCCACCCGGGCGAAGGCCTGGCCCTGACCCCCTACGACCCGGACGCCGCCCAGGCGGACCTGGATCCGACGGTCGCGTTCCTGCTGGACATCATCCCCGGGTCGGTGCCGGTGCTGCCGGTACTGTTCGTCGCCCTGCTGGTGGGCTTCGCCCTCCAGGGGATGGGGGAGTCCGGAAAGCCGCTGCTCAAGGGCCTCACCCTGATCCAAGGTGTCGTGTTCCGCATCCTGATGATGATCATGTGGATCGCGCCGGTCGGCGCCTTCGGTGCCATCGCCGCCGTCGTGGGCTCCACCGGTTGGTCCGCGATCGGTGCCATGGCCCTGCTGATGGGCGCCTTCTATGCCACCTGCATCGTGTTCATCGTGGTGGTGCTCGGTACCCTGCTCCGACTCGTCACCGGCGTGAGCATCTTCAAGCTGATGAAGTACCTGGGCCGTGAATACCTGCTCATCTTCGCGACCTCCTCCTCTGAGTCCGCACTGCCGCGCCTGATCGCCAAGATGGAGCACGCCGGCGTGCACAAGTCTGTGGTGGGTGTCACCGTGCCCACCGGGTACTCCTTCAACCTGGACGGGACGGCCATCTACCTCACCATGGCGGCCCTGTTCGTCTCCAACGCCATGGGTCTGGAGATGAGCCTTGGCGAGCAGATCGGCCTGCTCGTGTTCATGATCATCGCCTCCAAGGGCGCCGCCGGTGTCACCGGCGCCGGCCTGGCCACCCTGGCCGCAGGTCTCCAGGCACACCAGCCGCAGCTGCTCGGCGGCATGGGTGTGATCGTGGGCATCGACAAGTTCATGTCCGAGGCCCGCGCCCTGACCAACTTCACCGGCAACGCCGTGGCCACCATGCTCATCGGCAAGTGGGTCGGTGAATTCGACCCGGTCAAGGCGGACAACGTGCTCTCCGGGCGGGACAAGTTCGACGAGGAGATGGTGGTCGGACATGGCCTGGGTGACTACTCCGACGATCGTCCGGCCGATCGTCCGGCAGATCGTGGGGAGGCCCGTGGGGAGCAAGGCGCCGGCCAGAGTGCACCCGAGTCGGGGAACCAGGGGCGCACCGTCGATCCCCTCGAGTCGCCGACGGCGGCCGAGCAGGCCTTCGAGGGCCACCCGGAGTCCAGCCTCAACGTGGTGGGCTCGGCCCCGCGGCGCTGAGATCCCGGCGACATATCACCTTCAGGCTACGGTTGAACGTCAAGGCTCGCCGCGACGAGCGGGGAATTTTCCGGGCGGACGCCGATCCGGACTAGGGTGTATCCATGCCGCAGCAGCTTACGTTGTTCAGCGTGGGCGACCTCACAGCACGGCGGACACATGGACCTACGGCAGGAGACGGCAGCATCGTGAACCAGGAAGAGCCCACGCCAGTCCTCATGATCACCGGTGACCCGGTCATCGGACCCACGGGACGGCCCAAGCATGAATTCCCGGAACCGGTGCAGTTGGAATCCCACGGTCCAGCGCGCGTGATCTCCATGGTCAACCAGAAGGGCGGGGTCGGCAAGACGACCTCCACCATCAACCTCGGAGCCGCATTGGCCAGCTACGGCCGGCGGGTGCTCATGGTCGACTTCGACCCCCAGGGGGCCCTCTCCGCCGGCCTCGGCGTCAGCCCCCACGAACTCGACACCACCGTCTACAACGTCATGATGGAACGGTCCGTCACCGCCCGGGATGCCATCGTGGAGACCGAGTTCGAGGGCATCGACCTCCTGCCGGCCAACATCGATCTCTCGGCGGCGGAGGTCCAGCTCGTCAACGAGGTGGCCCGGGAACAGGTCCTGGAACGGTCACTGCGTCAGGTCCGGGATGACTATGACGTCATCCTCGTGGACTGCCAGCCGTCCCTGGGCCTGCTCACCGTCAATGCCCTGACCGCCTCCCACGGCGTGATCATCCCGCTGACCGCCGAGTTCTTCGCCCTGCGCGCCGTCGCGCTGCTGGTGGAGACCATCGAGAAGATCCAGGACCGCATCAACCCGGACCTCGAGATCGACGGCGTGCTGGCCACCATGTTCGACGCCCGGACACTGCACTCGAAGGAGGTCGTCAGCCGCCTCGTCGAGGCCTTCGGCGACCGGGTCTTCGAGACCGTGATCAAACGCTCCATCAAGTTCGCCGATGCCACCGTGGCCGCCGAACCCATGACCACGTTCGCCCAGAACCATGAGGGTGCCAAGGCCTACCGCACGCTGGCCCGCGAGCTGATCTGGCGCGGCGGGGCGCCGTGACCCCAGGCGCCGGGGCAGCCGCCCCGGACGTCGCGAGGAACCCGGCCCGCGGCCGGTCCGAGGACCTGGACGTCGAGGACGGGGTCCCGTCCGGGTTCTCCGTCACCCTGACCAACTTCGCCGGACCCTTCGACCTGTTGCTCTCCCTCATCGCCCGCCGCCAGATGGACATCACCGAGGTGGCGCTGGCCGAGGTGACGGACGAGTTCATCGCCTACGTCGGGACCCTCCGGCATGACGCCGGCACCGGGCTGGACCCCGAGCTGGATCCCGGCCGGACCGAGGGGCAGCGAAGCCGCCCGGACCTGGCCGCCCTGGATGCCTCCAGCGCCTTCCTCGTGGTCGCGGCCACGTTGCTCGATCTGAAGACGGCCCGGCTGCTACCCGCCGGCACCACGGACGCGGAGGAGGACGTGGCCCTGCTCGAGGCCCGCGACCTGCTGTTCGCCCGGTTGCTGCAGTACAAGGCCTTCCGGGACATCTCCACGCTCCTGGGCGAGAAGATGCGGGCCGAGGCCCGCCGCTTTCCACGCCAGGCCACGCTGGATCCGCGCTTCGCGTCCCTGTTGCCGGAGCTGGTGTGGACGCTGAGCCCCGACCAGTTCGGTGCGCTGGCCGAGGACGTCCTGGCCCGGACCCCGAAGCCGGCGGAACTGGTGAATCTGGAGCACCTGCACGCCCCGCCCGTCTCGGTCCGCGAACAGGCGGGCCTGCTGGCCGCCCGGTTACGCGAGGCCGGCCGGCTCGCCTTCCGCGAGTTGGTGTCCGACGCCGGCTCCACCCTCGTGATCGTCGCCCGTTTCCTCGCGCTGTTGGAGATGTTCCGGGACCGCGCCGTCACCTTCGACCAGGAGGTCCCGTTGGGCGAGCTGGTGGTCCGGTGGGACCCGGACGCCCCCGATGAGAGGCCGGACCACGGTCCGGAGGACGACGAGGAGTGGTCATGAGCGAGCCCGAGGACGTGCGCGGACAACTCGAGGCCGTGCTGATGGTCGTGGACGAGCCCGTGACGGTGGCCCAACTGGCCGAGGCGACCGGTGCAGACGCCCGGCAGGTGGCCGATGTGCTCGCTGCCCTCGCCAGCGACTATGATGGACTGTCTGGCTCGCCACGGCGCGGCTTCGAGTTGCGCGAACTTGCCGGCGGCTGGCGCATCTACTCCCGTCCGGCCCATGCAGAGGTGGTGGAGCGGTTCATCGTCGAAGGCCAGACGGCACGGTTGACCCAGGCCGCCCTGGAGACCCTGGCCGTGGTCGCCTACCTGCAGCCGGTCACGCGATCCCGCGTGGCGGGCATCCGCGGCGTGAACTCCGATTCGGTCATGAGAACCCTCGTCAGCAGGGGGCTCGTGGCGGAGGCCGGCAGCGACCCGCACTCCGGGGCGGTGCTGTACGAGACCACGGGCTACCTGCTGGAGATGCTGGGGGTGGGCAGCCTCCAGGAGCTGCCCAAGCTCTCTGATCACCTGCCCGGCCTGTCGGAACTGGCCGGTATGGACCAGACTGAATTCAACACCTGACCGCCGTCCAGTAGGACGGCACACCATTCCCATCAACCGAACGCAACGAAGAGGACAGTGCACTGATGAATGACCGCAAGCCGGGAGGCTCCGGAAAGAAGAACAACAGCTACCGCGGCACACCGCAGCCGAGCAAGCCACAGCAGGGCAAACCCGGCAAGGGCCAGTCCTCCCCGGGGCAGCGCAAGTCCTGGGGCACCCCGGGACCCGGGCAGAGGGGCGGACCGTTCCGCGAGGACTCCCAGAAGGGATACGACCGCAACCTCGGAGCGGCCCGGAAGCCCGACCGCCCCAACCGCGCCCAGCGGGACCAGAACTTCTCGTCGGTCCACACCCCCGAGGGTGTGCGCCTGCAGAAGGTCATGGCCTCCGCCGGGGTGGCCTCCCGCCGCGTCTGCGAGGACCTCATCGCCGAGGGGCGCGTGGAGGTGGACGGCAAGGTCGTCACCGAGACCGGTATCCGCGTGGACCCGGACACGGCGGTCATCCATGTGGACGGCCTCCGCCTGCAGCTGGATACCACCCTGCGGTACTTCGCCTTCAACAAGCCCCGCGGCGTCGTCTCCACCATGGACGACCCCGATGGCCGGCCGTGCATCTCCGACTACCTCAAGAAGGGCAAGTACGACTCGACGCGCCTCTTCCACGTGGGCCGCCTGGACACCGAGACCGAGGGCCTGCTGCTGTTGACCAACGACGGTGAACTGGCCAACCGGTTGACCCATCCGAGTTTCGAGATCCCCAAGACCTACCTCGTCCAGGTCCACGGCCCGATGGCCAAGGGCGTCGGCGCGCAGCTCAAGGAGGGCATGCAGCTCGAGGACGGCTTCGCCCAGGTGGACTCGTTCAAGCTGGTGGACTCCACGCCGGGCCACGTGCTGGTGGAGGTCGTCATGCACTCCGGCAAGAACCGGATCGTGCGCCGCATGTTCAAGGAGGTCGGATACCCGGTCGAGCGCCTCGTCCGGGTGAAGTTCGGGCCGATCGGCCTCGGCGACCAGAAGCAGGGCACCATCCGCCAGATGGGCCGCCAGGAACAGGGCCACCTCATGGCCGCTGTGAACCTGTGATGGCTCCACGGAGTGTCCCCGAACCGGTGCTGATCCGCGGAACCGGGCTGCTGGGCACCTCCATCGGCCTCGGCCTGCGGTCCGCCGGTGCGGACACCTACCTCTCCGACCCCTCCCCGTCGGCCCAGGCGGTCGCCGTGGACATCGGTGCCGGCCGGCCCTTCCCGGGTGACATCACGGCATCCTCGGCCGCTTCCGCTGCTGTGGAGGCCGGCAGCACCGACGGCACCACCACCGGTGCCGAGACAGCTCCCGTGCCGGGCGTCGTCGTGGTGGCCGCGCCGCCGGATGTCGCCGGGCAGGTCGTCATCGATTCGCTCGTGCGGTTCCCCGGCGCCGTCGTGCTGGACATCGCCTCCGTCAAGGGGGCGATCCGGCGTGAGGTGGACGCCGCCGTCGTGGGCGGGCATCTGACGCCGGCGCAGGCGGCACGGTACGTGGGCACCCACCCCATGGCAGGGCGCGAACGCTCCGGTCCGGTGGCCGCCCGCGGTGCCCTGTTCACCGCCGCCCCGTGGGTGGTCTGCGCGAAGGAGGAGACCTCGCCGGAGGCCGTGTCCGTCGCGGAGGAGATCGCCCGAGTGCTCGGGGCCACTGTGCACCGGATGACAGCCGAGGACCATGATGCCTCGGTGGCCCTGATCTCCCACCTGCCGCAGATCGCTGCCTCCCTGGTGTCATCGCGGCTGCAGGAGACTCCGGCCCAGTCCCTGGCCCTGTCCGGCAACGGGCTGCGGGACACCACCCGCATCGCGGCGTCTGACCCACAGCTGTGGGTGCAGATCCTCGCGGCCAACGCCCCGGACATCCTGGAGATCCTCTACGGGGTGCGCGAGGACCTGGACCGGCTGATCGCCACCATGGAGGAGCCCACGGCCCCCGGGGCCCGGCTGGACATCGCCCAGCTGATCGCCGAGGGCAACGCCGGCCACGCCCGGATCCCGGGCAAGCACGGCGCTCCGCCGCAGGCCTTCGCCGTGGTCACCGTGATCGTGGACGACACCCCGGGGCAGATCTCCGCCGTCCTGCAGGATGTGGGGGAGGCTGGCGTCAACGTGGAGGACCTGCGCATGGACCACTCCGCCGGCCACGAGGTCGGGATGCTGGAGATCTCCGTGCTGCCGGGCCGCAAACAGGATCTGACGGACGCGCTGACAGCGCAGGGATGGAAGGTGGTCTGAATGACCGAGACGACAACCCCGACCGGGCTCCAGCCCCCGAGCCAGCGCCTCGTCGTGGCCGTGGACGGGCCCTCCGGCTCCGGCAAGTCCTCGGTCTCCCGGGCCATCGCCCGCCGGCTCGGTGCCGCCTATCTGGACACCGGCGCCATGTACCGGGCCGTCGCGTGGCACTGCCGCGACCAAGGCGTCCTCGACGACCCTGACGCGGTCGTCGCCGCGGTCCAGGACATGGACGTGGTCCTGTCCGTGGATCCGGACCACGAACGCGTGGTGGTGGGGACCGAGGACATCACCGAGGCCATCCGCGAACCCGGCATCTCCGCCGTCGTGTCCGTGGTCGCCACCAACCGCGCCGTGCGCGAGCTGCTCGTGGCCCGCCAGCGCGCCGAGATCGACGCGCACCGCAAGATCGTGGCCGAGGGGCGGGACATCACCACCGTGGTGGCTCCCGACGCCGACGCGCGGATCCTGCTCACCGCGTCCGCCGAGGCACGCACGGCCCGCCGCGCCGCCCAGCTGGGAGGCACCGTGGAGGCGAAGGACCTGGCCGAGCAGGTGTCCGGCCGGGATGCCAAGGACTCCACCGTGGTGGACTTCATGAGCCCGTCCGACGGGGTGGGCCTGGTGGACTCCACCGAACTCGATTTCGAGGCGACCATCGAGGCCATGCTGGCCGAGATCACCCGCCAACAGTCCAACCGGACGACCAAGCAGACGACCAACCCGGAAGGGGACCGCGCATGAGCACCGAGAACAGTGCGTCACGCGACGCCGGAGCATCGACGCCGGACGACGGCACCGAGTACCAGCCGATCGGCAGTGACCAGATCGAGGAGAAGCTGGCCGCCCTCTCCGACGAGGAGGCCCAGCAGCGGGCCGAGGCCCTTCGGGCCGGGCTCGAGGACTACGACCTGGACGAGGAGGACGCGGCCCTGCTGCGCGGCTGGGAGGACGGTGACCCCGAGCCCGAGGAGGCACCGGCACCCCCGGTGCTCGCCGTCGTCGGGCGCCCCAACGTGGGCAAGTCCACCCTCGTCAACCGCATCATCGGCCGCCGGGAGGCCGTGGTGGAGGACGTGCCGGGCGTGACCCGCGACCGCGTCAGCTACGAGTCCGAATGGGGCGGCAAGACCTTCACGGTGGTGGACACCGGCGGTTGGGAGCACGACGCCAAGGGCATCCACCAGCGCGTGGCCGAGCAGGCCGAACGCGCTGTGGACGTGGCCGACGCCGTCCTGTTCGTGGTCGACTCCACGGTGGGCGCCACCTCCACGGACGAGGCCGTCGTCAAGCTGTTGCGCCGCAAGGGCCGCCCCGTGCTGCTCGTGGCCAACAAGGTGGACGACATCTCCCAGGAGGCCGACGCGGCCTCGCTGTGGGGCCTGGGCCTGGGCCAGCCGTTCCCGGTCTCCGCCGTGCACGGCCGGGGGACCGGCGACCTGCTGGACGCGGCCATGGAGGCCCTGCCCGAGGTGACCGCCTACGGTGGGCTCATCCCGCGCGGCGGTCCCCGTCGAGTGGCGCTGCTGGGCCGTCCGAACGTGGGCAAGTCCTCGCTGTTGAACCAGCTCGCCGGCTCCGACCGCGTGGTGGTGGACGAGACGGCCGGGACCACGCGTGACCCGGTGGACGAGCTCGTCGAGCTGGGCGGCCGCATGTGGCGCTTCGTGGACACCGCCGGCATCCGCCGCCGGCAGCACATGGCCCACGGCTCCGACTACTACGCCTCGCTGCGGACCCAGTCGGCCCTCGACAAGGCCGAGGTGGCCGTGGTGCTGCTGGAGGCCTCGGAGGTGCTCTCCGAACAGGACGTGCGCATCCTGCAGCTCGTGCTGGACTCCGGCCGGGCCGTGGTCCTGGCGTTCAACAAGTGGGACCTCATGGACGAGGACCGCCGCACCTACCTGGAACGGGAGATCGACCGGGACCTGGCCCATGTGGCCTGGGCTCCGCGCGTCAACCTCTCGGCCAAGACCGGCTGGCACAAGGACCGCCTCGTGCCCGCCCTGGACACGTCGTTGGACTCGTGGGACACCCGTATCCCGACGGGCAAGCTCAACGCCTTCCTCGGTGAGCTCGTGGCAGCCCACCCGCACCCCGTGCGTGGCGGCAAGCAGCCCCGCATCCTGTTCGCGACGCAGCCCTCCACCCAGCCGCCGCGGATCGTGCTGTTCACGACCGGATTCCTGGAGCCCGGCTACCGCCGCTTCATCATCCGGCGCCTGCGTGAGACCTTCGGCTTCGAGGGAAGCCCGATCGAGCTGGGCATGCGGGTGCGGGAGAAGCGCACACGCAAGCGATGACCGCGCTGAGACACGGGGCGTAGGGTCGGTCGCAGGAGACGACCGACCTGAAGGAGTGTGCATGTCCCCGTTCACCAGTTCCGAGATCCGTCTGACCTCCCGCCCCGAGGGGATGCCGACGCCCGAGGACTTCTCGGTCGACCAGGTCGCCCACGGCGAGCTGGAACCCGGCCAGGTGCGGGTGTCCAACGAGTTCATCTCGGTTGACCCCTACATGCGTGGCCGGATGCGAGCGGGCCGCAGCTACGTGAAGCCCTACGGCCTGGGGGAGACCATCACCGGTGGCGCCGTCGGCCGGGTGGTGCAGTCCGCGGCGGACCACCTGCCCGAGGGCACCGCGGTGTTGCACCAGCACGGGTGGAGCGACGCGGTCCAGGATGAGGCCTCCACCTTCCAGGCCGTGCCGGAGCTCGACGGCCTGCCCCTCTCGCTGTACCTGGGCCTGCTCGGCATGCCGGGACTGACCGCCTATGTGGGGCTGACGAGGGTCGCCGAGTTGCGCCCGGGGGACAGCCTGTTCGTCTCCGGGGCCGCGGGCGCGGTGGGCACCGCCGTCGGCCAGATCGCCCGGCAACTGGGCGCCGCCCGCCTGATCGGGTCCGCCGGGTCCGCTGAGAAGGTCGGGTTGCTGAAGGACAAGTACGGCTTCGACGTGGCGCTGAACTACCGGGACGCGCCGATCCGCGAGCAGCTGGTGGACGCGTTGGGGCACGAGGGCGTGGACGTGTTCTACGACAACGTGGGCGGCGACCACCTGGAGGCCGCCCTGGAGGTCATGAACGACTTCGGCCGGCTGGCCCTGTGCGGGGCGATCTCCGGTTACAACGCCACCGAACGCCCGGCCGGACCGGACAACATGGGCAACATGGTCACCCGCCGCCTGCGGATGCAGGGGTTCATCGTGGCCGAGGTGGCCTCCGAGCACCCGGAGGTCACCGAGGAGTTCCGGAAGCGCATGACCGGGTGGTTGTCGGCCGGAGACGTCACCTCTGAGGAGACCGTCGTGGAGGGCCTCGAGCACACCGTGGACGCGTTCCTGGACATGATGCGCGGAGGCAACACCGGCAAGATGGTGGTGAGGGTCGGCTGATCCGTGCTGCGGACGCTGTCGGCGGCCTCGCCGCTGCCGTCACCGCCCCACTGGTCCGTGGGCACCTCAACGTTGGTGTACAGTTGACTGGTGGATTGATCCGGTGAGGATCGGTTCCACGGGCTATGGCGCAGCTTGGTAGCGCGCTTCACTGGGGGTGAAGAGGTCGTGGGTTCAAATCCCGCTAGCCCGACCATGTGATCTCTCAGGAGATCGGCGACAGCCCGGACCCATGATGGGTCCGGGCTTTTCGTTTGCCTGGGTTTGCCTGGAGGTGGTCCGGGTGGCCGCTGCATGGCGGGCTGGGGCGGCGTCGTCAGTCGGCAGTCGGGACGACCGCCCGGAGGTGGGCACGCTCGCCCTGCCGGCCGACGAGGCAGAGGTACTCGACGGGCCCGGCGCTGGTGGCCCCGAACCAGTGCGGGGTGCGGGTGTCGAATTCGGCAGCCTCGCCGGCCTTGAGGCGGAGGTCCTGGTCCCCGAGGACCAGGCGCAGAGTCCCATTGAGGACGTACACCCAGTCATGCCCCTCGTGGGTCCGTGGATCAGGGACGAGATCATCGCTGCCGGTGGGCCGGACGAACTTGTAGGCCTGGACGCCTCCCGGCCTGCGGCTCAGGGGGATGATCACGGAACCGTCGGGGCAGGACATCGGCCGCAGGTCGAGCCGGGGGTCCGCGGTGCGCGGCGCGTCCACGAGGGAGTCGATGGTGACGCCGTAGTAGCGGGCCAGGGGCAGCAGCTGTTCCAGGGTCGGCCGACGCAGTCCGGCCTCCAGCCGGGAGAGGGTGCTGGCCGAGATCCGGGTCTCGGCCGCCAATTGGGTGAGCGTGACGTCGCGGCGTAGCCGAAGTTGCTTCAGGCGTGGCCCGACGGCGTCCAGGGTCTGTTCGGGTGTTTCGTTCATCCCCTCAGTTTGCCATTTGGCACAAGGGTTTGCATTCCGGGATGGTGGCGGGGATTCTGGAGGGAACATGGCAACGACGACGGCGCGAAGACGCCACGAACACACCACGGCACGAGGGGCAGTTGCATGCACGCAGAGGACGATCCGCGAGGACAGCACCGATTCGACCAGGAGTACTGGGAGCGGCATTGGGCGCCCGACGCCGAGACGGGGGAGGACGCCCGCCAGCCGGTGCCGGCGAGCCCCTATCTCGAGGCCGAGATCGGCCACCTGCGGCCGAGCACGGCGTTGGACGCGGGCTGCGGGACCGGTACCGAGGCGCTCTGGCTCGCGCACCGAGGCTGGCAGGTGACCGGCGCAGACATCTCCGCGACGGCTTTGACCGCCGCGGCTGCCCGGGCCGAGGCCGAGGGTCTTACCGGCCGCGTGTCCTGGACGGAGGCGGACCTGACCCAGTGGGAACCAGGACGGATGTGGGACTTGGTGGTGACCCACTACGCACACCCCGATTCCGGGCAGCTGGCCTTCTACGAGCGCATCGCCTCCTGGGTGGCACCCGGCGGCACCCTGCTGATCGTGGGGCACCTGCACGCGCCGCACGCCGGACACCACGCGCACGGCGAGCACGGGGTGGACAGCGGCCACGGTGACCACGGCGAGCACGGGGTGGAGAGCGGCCACGGGGACCACGGCGAGCTACGTGAGCATGACGGCAATGCTGGCCAGACCGGATCCGGGCATCCTGAAGGGTCCACGGCCACCCTGGCCGGGATCACCGGGCTGTTCTCCGTGCCGGGCTGGACCGTGGAACGCGGTTACGAGAGCACCCGAACCATGGAGGCGGGGGAACGCTCCATCACCCTGCAGGACGTGGTCGTCCGCGCCACCCGAACCTGATCCACGGTCGCGGGTGCCAGTGCCAGTGCCCGCAAACTCCCGGCGGCCGCCGTCATCCGCGCCTACCGCTGTGGTCCGGGCCGGGCCTACGCTCTACGGGTGGATCAGCTCACGCGCCCCGCCCGAGAACGCGGGCGCACCTTTGCCCAGATCCTCGCGAACACGGCCGTGGCCAACCTGACCACCAGCTACCTCTGGTTCGGACTGACGTTCTGGATCTACCTCGAGACCCGCAATGTCATCGCGACCGGCGTGACCGGCGGGGTCTACATGCTGCTGCTCGCCGGATCCTCCATCAGCTTCGGCACGCTGGTGGACCGCTACCGAAAACTCGACCTGATGCGCCTGGCGGCCCTGTTCACCCTGGCGATGTTCCTGGCTGCGGGCGCGGTGTTCCTCCTGGCTCCCGCGGACCAGATCGCCCGGTTGGACGGGCCCTGGTTCTGGGTCTTCGCCCTGCTGGTGCTCATCGGGGCCGTGGTGGAGAACCTGCGCAACGTCGCCCTGTCCACCACGGTCACCATCCTGATCGAGGATGAGCGCCGGGCGAACGCCAACGGCCTGGTCGGCATGGTGCAGGGCATCGCCTTCATGGTCACGTCCGTGCTCTCCGGGCTGTCCATCGGGCTGCTCGGCATGGGGCCGACCGTGGTCATCGCGCTGGTGCTGACGGCTGCGGCGTACCTGCACCTGTTGACGGTCCGCCTTCCGGAGGAGACGGTCCCCGTACTCTCCGATGCCCATGGCGGGTTCGACCTGGCCGGGTCCTGGCGGGGGGTGATGGCCGTGTCCGGCCTCTTCGCCCTAATCCTGTTCAGCACCTTCAACAACTTCATCGGCGGCGTCTACATGGCCCTGATGGACCCCTACGGCCTCGAACTGTTCAGTGTGGAGGCGTGGGGTCTGGTCTTCGCCCTGGCCTCCACCGGGTTCATCATCGGTGGTGCCGTGATCGGAAAGTTCGGCCTGGGTCGCAACCCTCTGCGCACCATGCTGGTGGTGGTCATGGTCATGGGCCTGATCGGGGCCACCTTCACCCTGCGCGAATGGGGGTGGTTGTACGTCGTGGGCATCTGGCTGTACATGTGCCTGATCCCGGCGGTGGAGGCCGCCGAGCAGACCGTCATCCAACGCGTGGTCCCGCTCGAGCGGCAGGGCCGTGTGTTTGGTTTTGCCCTGGCCTTCGAGGCGTCCGCCGCCCCGGTCACCGCACTGGTGGTCGCGCCGCTCGCCGAGGTGTGGATCATCCCCTATGCCCGCAGCGAGGCCGGTGCCGCCGTCCTGGCACCATTGCTCGGGGAGGGCACAGCCCGCGGTATCGCGCTGGTCTTCCTCCTGGCCGGGCTCATCATGGTGGTGGCCGCCGCCCTGGCGTTCCTCACGCCCGTCTACCGGCGCGTCTCGGTCGAGTATGCCCTGGCGGCGTCCGGTGAGGGGGCCGATCACCGGGCCGGATAGGTGACGTTCCCCTCCCCGGGGCCGACGACGGCGCCGGCCGTCATCTCTGCCGGCGTCACCTTCTCCGGTCCCATCAGGTGCAAGACCTGTTCCCCTCGCGCGAGCAGGTGGTCAGCGATCAACCGGCGGTGACACCGCCACCACACGGCCTCGGAACACATCACGGTGACCGTCTGCGCCGTACCCCACTCGCGGAGCGTGTCCAGGCCGTCACGGAAGCCGCCGGTCAGCGCGTGGTCGGCGTAGTTGTGGAAGCTGCGGTTCTGCCAGAAGGCGTTCACCTCGAAGGGGGTCTCGTGGGACACCCTCCGTCGCCCGGCGAGGGCCTCCAGCTTCTGGTAGCCGATGCCCGCTGCGGGCATCGAGTCAGCCAGGGCGTCGTCGTTGAACTGCGGATTCCGCCGGGACCCCGTCAGCTTGCGCACGTCCACCACGAGGTCGACTCCGGCCGACTCCAAGATGTCCAGGAACTCCTCCAGGGGACGATTGGAGTGACCGACGGTGTAGAAGGGCCTTGCTGCCGTGCCCAACGGCTCAACCGCTCTTCTTTGCCAGCTTTGTCAGCGCCCCGCCCTTGTGGGCGGCCACATGGTCGGTCTTGTCGCTACGGATCTCGTACTGAGGATCGTCCTTCGAGGCCCGGCGGGTGTGCCCCTTGTACTGGAAGTCCGCAGTATGCACCTTCGTGATCGTCCCGGAGACCTGTCCGGCCTCGGAGTTCCAGCTCACGTGGTCGCCCACGGAGAAGTTCTGCGTCATCACGGTCCTTTCGCATCGACAGCATGACGGGCGGCGCGGTCGAGAAGCCCCACCCTGCGCGCTTGCAGGATGACCCCACCGTACGCCCGGAACGGCCCGGACGTGCCGGGATTTGCAATGACGGGCAAACAGGAGCACGGTATACGGGTGAAAAGACCCTCCTCAAACGAGCCCCATGACCTGGGTGGAACCGGCGACCCCGGCCTGACGCACGTCACCGAGACCCGGACCGCCGAGCCGAACGCGGTGGACCGCAACCCCTCGGGACGGACCTTCCTGGGTCAGCCTGGCACCCTGGCCAACCTGTTCAGCGTCGAGATGTGGGAGAGGTTCTCCTTCTACGGCATGCAGGGCATCCTGCTGATCTACATGTACTTCCAGACCACCGAGGGCGGTCTGGGGATCGACGAGGGCATCGCCACGGGCATCGTGGGCGCCTACGGCGGCATGGTCTACGTCTTCTGCATCCTCGGCGGCTGGGTGGCGGACCGGTTGATCGGCTCCGAGCGCGCCATGTTCTACAGCGCGCTGCTCATCATGGCCGGCCACATCGCGCTCGCACTCGTGCCGGGCATCCCCGGACTCGTGCTCGGACTGCTCCTGGTGGCGGTGGGCTCAGGCGGGCTCAAGGCCAACGTCGCCAACCTCGTGGGACACCTCTACACCCGCGAGGACCCGCGCCGTGACGCCGGCTTCTCCATCTTCTACATGGGTGTCAACATCGGCGGGCTCTTCGGCCCGCTGGTGACCGGCTGGGTCCAGCAGAGCTGGGGCTTCCACCTCGGCTTCGGGCTCGCCGCGCTCGGCATGGGCATCGGCCTCCTGCAGTACTCGGTCCGCCGGAAGGATCTCCCCGAGGACGTGCACGCCGTTCCGGATCCGCTGCCGCGCAGCCAGTTCCCCAAGTGGATCGCCATCGCCGCGGCCGCCCTGGTGGTCGTGGGCGTCCTGCTCGGGACCGGTGTGGTCCACGCCGGCAACCTGGCCGACGTCGTGGCGATCCTTGCGGCCGCGGCCGCCGTCGCCATCTTCGCCTACCTCCTGGCCTCCTCGAAGGTGACCGGGGTGGAGCGGTCCCGCGTCATCGCGTTCATTCCGCTGTTCATCGGTTCGGCCGCCTTCTTCGCACTGTTCCAGCAGCAGTTCACCGTGATCACCCTGTACTCCGACACCCGGCTCGACCGCGAGATCTTCGGCTGGGAGATGCCCATCCCGTGGGTGCAGTCCATCAACCCGGTCTTCATCATCCTCTTCGCCCCGGTGTTCGCATGGCTCTGGACCCGTCTGGGCAAGCGGCAGCCGAACACCCCGGTGAAGTTCGCCCTGGGCATCGCCCTGATGGGCTCGGCGTTCCTGCTGTTCCTGCCGATGGTGAGCACCGCGGCCGTCCCGGTGCTGTGGATCGCGCTGATCCTCTTCGCCGCGACCATGGGTGAGCTGCTGGTCTCCCCGGTGGGGTTGTCCCTGTCCACCAAGCTCGCCCCGGTGAACTTCCCGGTGATGATGGTGGCCCTGTACAACCTGTCCGTCGCGCTGGGCACCGCCTTGGCCGGCTCGCTGGCCGGGTTCTACAGTGCCGAGAACGAGGGCACCTACTTCGGTGTCCTCGGAGCCGTGACCATCGGTATCGGCGTCCTCATGCTGTTGGTCTCCAAGCCGATCCACAAGGCCATGAAGGGCGTCGACTGAGACCCTCAGACGCGCCTGGAGGGCCGGAGAGCCCCCTTCAGCGCTGACCGTTGACCGCTCTGCCGCGGGCCTCACCAGCCGTAGGCCATCACGGCAGCGGACAGCCCAGCGGGCAGTCCACCGGGCGCCGAATCGGACACCGCATCGGCCGAGAGCACGGCCGGTGCGGTGTTCAGCACCAGCACCACGCCGACGGCGCCCACCACCCAGGCGGCCGTGCTCGCCCCATGCCGGGCGAACCAGGCATCCAGCCGCGCCAGCGGGCGCTCGACCAGGCGCCCGGCGCCGCATCGCGCGGCGAGCAGCACCAACGCGGGCAGGACCATCACCAGGCAGTAGCCCGCCAGCCACAGCGGCGACGCCGGCCAGCCGGGTCCCTGGGCCGCGATCAGCCCGATGGCGGCCAGGTACGGCAGCATGGAGGCCACCTCCACCAGTCCAGCCCCGAGGGCGAGACCCACCAGGGAGCCCAACCCGCCCGGCTCCTGCCCGGTGGCCCGCCGGCGCCACGCCGCCAGACGCCCGTTGCCGGACCGTGCCCGCTCCTTGGCGGCGGGGGAGTCCAGGCGGAAACTCCAGAGGAACAGCCCCAACCCGAGGATCATCCCGAACGCCATGGCGAGCCGGGATTCCATCAGTTGTCCCAGGTTCTCCACGATCCATCCGGCACCCAGCAGCACGGCGAGCCCGACGACGAAGTAGAACAGGGTGATCGTCCCCAGGTAGAGCAGCATCCGGCCGACCCGGACCCTGCCGGGAGCCATCAGGAGCCACACGGGGATGGCCAGGGTGCCGAAACTGGTGCTGTCCACCAGGGCGAGCACGGCGAGGATGGCGAACAGTGGTCCGCCGGAGAGCGGGTCGATGACGTTCAAGGAGTCCATGCCGTCCAGCCTTCCCGGACCGGCCCGGGCTGTCGTCCGCCAAAGGACTGATCGGGGAGGTACCCCTTTCGGATGACTCGTCCCCCACCCGGCGATGTCTAGCATGGGGACCGTGAACCGATCCCGACTGGCCGCCCTCTCGCCGTTGTTGTATCTGGCGGTCGGAGTAGCTCTGCTGGCGTCCGGCGAGACCTGGGAGATCACCCCACCCCTGGTCCCTGCGGCCGCCGTTTCCGCCGGGTGGCACATGGTGCCACTGCTGGTGGTCTGCGGGGCGATCGTCCTCCAGCGCCGGTATACCGTGGCCGGTTTTGCCCTGGCCGCCGTGGCCACGCTGGCAGACGCGTCGCTGGGGTTGCACCTGGGTGTCTTCTTGGCCTGGACCGACACTGCCTACGCCGTGGCCCGTCGCGCCGAACGACGCCAGCGGCAGATGACCATGGGGTTGACGGGTCTGGCCGTCATCGTGCTGTGGGCCGTGCTGGCCACCCTCCCTGGCGGTGATCAGTATGCCCTGCCCGTGGCGTTGACCCTGACCGCGGGCGTCGCCATCCCGTTCTGGTGGGGTGCGGAGGTGCGCAATGGCGACGACCGGGCGGCCCGCGCCAGTGCCGCCACCCTCTGGGAACGCGAACGGTCCGAGACGGCACGGCGCGAGGCGGAACGGGAGCGGGCCGAGGCGGTCCGCCGCGAACGCACCGCCATGGCCCGTGAACTCCACGACACCGTGTCCGCACACCTGTCCGGGATCGCCCTGCACTCGGCGGCAGCCCTGTCCGGTGCACCGGATGCCGAGCTGGACCGCCGCGCCCTGCAGCACACCCGGAGTGCATCGCTGGCGGCCCTGGACGAGATGCGCACCATGATCGGGCTGCTGCACCAACCCGGCGAACCACTGGACCTGCAGGTGAGGGACGGGCTGGACGCCCTCCCCGGATTGCTCCAACGCACCGAGGCCGCCGGGGTGGAGGTGTCCGCCGAGCTGCAGCCGGTCGAGGTCGGACCCGCCGTGGGCCAAGCGCTGCTGCGGTTCGCCCAGGAGGGCCTGGCCAATGCCGCCAAACATGGGACCGGCGCCGTCCGGTTGCGACTGTCCGGCCTCCCCACGGTGGTCCGCCTGGACATCGAGAACCCGACGCCGGCCCCTCCCCTCGAGCCATCGGCCTCCGGCGGGGCCGGTCCTGGCATCGGCCTGTCCTCCATGCGTGAGCGGCTGCGGGCCGTGGGCGGAACGGTGCAGATCACGCGGGCCGACGGCCGATGGCGGATCCGCGCCGAGGTGCCCGTGGAGTCGGCAGGGTCCTCGGAATCTTCGGAGTCCGCGGCATGAGCATCAGGGTCGTGCTGGCCGATGACCACGGCACCGTGCGCTCCGGTCTGAAGGCCCTCCTCGAGCGGGCCGAGGGGATCGAGGTGGTGGGGGAGGCCTCCGATGGCGCGGCGGCAGTCGTCAACGCCCGGGCCCTGCGCCCGGACGTGGTGCTGATGGATGTCCGGATGCCGGTGGTGGACGGTGTGGCCGCCACCCGGGAGATCGTGTCCGAGGGCACCGCCGCCGTGCTGGTCCTGACGACCTTCGACGAGGACGAGGTGGTCCTGTCCGCGATCCGTGCCGGCGCGGCCGGATTCCTCCTGAAGACGGCCGAGGCCACGGAGCTGGTGTCCGCCGTGCGGCGGGTGGCCGCCGGGGAGGGGGTGGTGGCCCCGGAGGTGACCCGGCGCGTGTTCCGGGAACTCGCCACCGCCGGTGCCCGGGTCAGCCCGGCCGAGGACGGCCAGGCCGCTGCGCAGCTGGAACACCTCACGGTGCGGGAACGCGATGTCCTCACCCAGCTCGGGGCGGGCGCCTCCAACAGTCAGCTGGCGCGCGAGCTGGGCATCTCCGAGGCCACGGCGAAGACCCATGTCTCCCGGGTGCTGGCCAAGCTCGGTGTCCAGTCACGCACCCAGGCCGCACTCGTGGCCCGCGACGCCGGCTTGATGGACAGTACCTGAGCGTCGCCACTCGCTGGGGAACCGTCGGGGCCCGGTTCCCTCAGGAAGCCGAACGGAACGTCGCGGCGATCCGGGCGCCGTCGGGAAGATCCGCCCCGCGGACCGCCTTGACCGTGCCGCCGGTGCGCAGGACGCGGGCCGCGACCTCGTCCGCCAGCCCATAGGTGTGAGCGCTCGGCTCGTCGGCGGGGGTGACGTTGCCGTATTCGTCGATCGTGCCCTCACGTTCCGCCGTGAGGTCGAACAGGAGGACGTCCACCTGGCCGGCCGTGGCCGCCTTGGCGATCTCGCGGAGCTTCGCACTGGCCCGGCCATGGGCGCGGAGGGTGCCGAACTGTTCCCTCCAGTCGGCGAGCTGGGCGGCGTAGTTGCGGTCCAGGACGTCGCGTCCCCGGCGGGCGAGGTCGTCCGGACCCAGGGAGGCCGGGTTGGCCGTGATGCCCTCCTCCACCAGCCGCCGGTAGGTGTTGATCTCCCGGTAGGCCGGTTCGAGATCGGGGCTGGCCGCCAGCACCAGCGGGTGGCTCGAGCCGTTGATCTGGCGCAGGACCGCCTCCTGCACGGTGGAGCAGTAGTCGCGGCGCTGGATCTTGGGCCGCAGGGCGCCGTCCGCCCGCTGACGGTCCATCCGGCCCTCGTTGTCCGCCGTCTGCAACTCCAGGCCGAGGTCCTCCGGCAGCCCGGTCAGTTCCACCTCATGGCAGGAGGCGTCCGACTCCAGCACCAGCAGGCGGACCGAGCCCTTCGTCAAGGCCAGCACGAACCCACTGTGGGCGAAGGTGGTCGCCCGGATCAACGGCCCCGCGTCGAAACGGTCGCCGACTCCAGAATGGGCGCGGAGGTTGTTCATGAGCCGGAACGCCCGCAACCCCAGCGGTGAGACGAAGACGGCGAGAGAGCGTGCCTGGGTGGACCAGAAGTCCCGGTCGTCCACGAGCTGGTCCACGGCGGCCGTGATCCGGTCCAGGTCCTCGGCGGGGACCTCGGCGGCAGCCAGCTGGGCGACGCCCTCACCCACGGCCGCGCGCAAGGACAACTGGGCTGCTTCGGGATTCCTGCCGATCGGCGATCGACTCTCGCTCGAACCGGACGGGGCAACATACACGGTCACGCTCGCGGGATGGCGATGCTGCGTGAGTTCGGCGAAGTCTTCAGCGGAGGGTATGTCGATACTCATGGGGACACGGTACCCACGAGGCCACAAAAGTACACCAGCTGGGCCGTCCCCCGATGTGGTGGTGCACGCCGACGGGCACGGTGGAGATGACGCGGGTGGAGGGTGCACACTGGGGCCATGAACTCGATCGCCGTGTTGCAGGAACTCGCCCGCCGCCCCCTCGATGAGCTGGACCTGGTCTGGGACCGCATCGGCCCCTCCAACGTGAACGCCCACCCGGGCGGCCACCCCAACTCCATTGCCTGGCTGCTGTGGCACTCCGGCCGTGAGATCGATGCCCAGGTGGCCCACCTGGGCGGACAGGAGCAGCTGTGGACCGCCCAGGGCTGGGTGGAACGGTTCGGCCCGGACGTGCCGGCCGAGGAGCATGGCTACGGCCAGTCGGAGGACACGGCGCGCGCCGTCGTCGTCCAGGACAAGGAGGTGCTGCGCGAGTACCTGGCGGCCGTGACCGAACAGTCCCTGGACTACCTGGGGTCGCTGACGGAAGAGGACCTCGCCGAGGTGATCGACCGTCAGTGGGACCCGCCGGTCACCCGTGCGGTGCGGTTGGTCAGCGTCTATGCCGACGCCCTGCAGCACGTGGGCCAGGCGGCCTACGTGGCCGGGACGGACCCGGAGGACTGAGAACCCTGTCCACCGGGCCCCGCCCCTCAGGTTCAGCCCTTTTCGACGCCCTGATCGATCATGAACGCGGCAAAGAAGTCCGCCAGCTCGGTGTGGGCTCCCAGCGGGAGGACCTGTGCCACGTACTGGTCCGGGCGGACGACCACGAGGGCGCCCCGCTCACGGTCGATGCCACGCAGGTCGTAGATGTCCTGGGTGACCTGGATGCCGGGCACCGTGCCGAGCAGGTGACCATTGGTCCTCTCGGAGGAGAAGACCTTCTCGTAGTCGCGCAGGCCGAACCTGCCCTTGGCCGGGAGGAGGAACGGCGGCAGGGCGTTCAGGTCCACGGAATGGTGCTCCTGCTGGAGGATCGCCCGGACATCGAACACGGCGTCGTCCGGGGCCCCGGACGGGGTGAACCGGCGGACCGGGGACTGCTCGGAGGTGTCCAGGAACTCCAGCAGCGCGCCGAGGGCCGAGTCCTCTGACCCGACTGCAGGTGCGTCACCGAAGGCGTACAGGCGCCAGCGGCCGTCCGCCTCGTGCACGTGGCCCAGCTGCTCCGGCTTCGCATCCGCCACACGGATGACCGGAGCCGAGTGGAACCGGGTGCCGACCTCGAACCCGGGGGCCAGACCCTGATGCTCCGTTCCCCCTGTCAGGAGGGAGCGCTCATACACCGTGGACAGTCCCGCGGTGAACTTCCCGCCGGCCACGAAGTGCGCCTCGACGTCGTTCGCGGCGACGCCTCCGGACTCCGGGTCGTTCGGGTCGGAGACCTTGGAACCGATCATCTTGGACCAGCGCTTGTCGAAGTCGATGAGTTCCCGGGCGATCTTCTGACGCTCGCCGGAGTAGGTGGCCAGCAACGACTTCGGTGAGCGGCCCTGCAGCACGGCGGCCAGCTTCCAGCCCAGGTTGTAGGTGTCTTGCATGGACACGTTCATGCCCTGCCCCGCCTTGGCGGAGTGCGTGTGACAGGCGTCCCCGGCGATGAACACCCGCGGGTCCAGGGCTCCGACGCTTTCTGCCGGCACGTCGTCGAACCCGTCCGTCACCCGCTGACCGACCTCGTACACGCTCCACCAGGCCACGTCCTTGGCGTCCAGCGTGTACGGGTGCAGTGCCCTCTGGGCGGCCGCGAGGATGTCCTCGAAGGTGGTGCGCTCGCGGACGCTGCGGTCACCCTCGGGGAGGTCGCCGAGGTCCACGTAGTAGCGCACCAGGTTCCCGCCCTCGCGTGGGATCTGGAGCAGGGAGCCGGACGCGGACTGCATGACGGCCTTCTTGCGGACGTCCGGGAAGTCGGTGACCGGGAGGATGTCCATGACGCCCCAGGCGTGGTTCTGGGCGTCGCCGTGCAGGGACCGTCCGATCGAGGTGCGGATGACCGAGCGGGCACCGTCGCATCCGACCACGTAGCGGGCCCGGACGGTGCGGGTGGTTCCGGTGCCCTTGCCGTCCTGGTCGGTCACCTCCAGGGTGACCGTCACCCGTGCCTCGGGATCCTCCGGGATGTCCACGCCGAGGGCCTTGAACCCGTAGTCGACCTCCAGCCGGGAGGCGGACTTCGACGCCTTGGCCAGGAGCATCTCCTGCATGCGGGCCTGGTTGACGATCACGTGCGGATACTCGCTGAGCCCGTCCGCGACGTCCTGGATCTGGCCGGTGCGGGTGATGCCCGCGCGATCCTGGGAGGACGGGGACCAGAACGTGGTCTCGTTGACCCAGTAGGCCTCGTCCAACAGCGTGGTGGCCAGGCCGAAGGCGTCGAACATCTCCACGGTGCGGCAGGAGACCCCATCGGCCTGACCCACGGGCAGCGGCCCCTGGCGGCGCTCCACCACGCGGGTGGTGATCTCCGGGAACTCGGCCAGCTGCGCTGCCAGAACGGTGCCGGCCGGGCCGGTGCCGACGATCAGGACATCGACCTCCTCCGGCAGGGGACCCTGCCCCTCGTCACGGCCGGGCGCTGCCGGCTCGATCGTGGGATCTCCGTAGCGGTAGCCGTCCAGGTGGTATTGCATGGGACTCCTTCTCCAACATCAGCCAGATCATCCGTGTACTGCACGATTCTGTCCCGAGCATAGCGCACACTGGTGACTTGAACCACAGTAGACTGGGCTGAACGCTTCATCCGTGTACTGAACATCAAGGGAGATCTGCATGGATTCGAGGGCCCTCGTGGGGCATCAGCTGCGCCGATGCCACCAGGTGCACAACGCGCTCTGGGTGGACGCCGTGGGCGGGTTGCTGACATCGCCGCAGTACTCGGTGCTGTTCACCGTCGCCGCAGCCGAGCGGCCCCTGGACCAGCTTTCCGTGGGTCGGGCCGCGGGGCTGGACCGGACCACGGTGGCCGGGGTGATCCGCCGCCTGGAGGAGCAGGGGTGGCTGCGGCGGGAGCGTGATCCCGCCGATGCGCGGCGGCATGTCATCACCCTGCCCGTGCCCGCCGCGGTGGCCTTGGAGGGATTGACGCCGGCGGTCCGCGCAGTGCAGGAGCGGCTGATGGCACCCCTTGCTGCAGCCGATCGTGCCTGGCTCGGGCGCCGCCTGGTAGACCTCTCGAATCATCACGGCGCGGCGGGAACGTCCGGCGATTCCGGCCGACACGAGGTGCGCCACCGGGAGGAGGACCTCCGTCCCGGCCACCTGATCCGGCTGGCCCAGCAACGGCACACGGTGTTGTGGGCCGACGAGCTGGGCGGCATCATCACCGGCCCGCAGTTCGCCGTCCTGCTGGTCCTGGTCACGTCCGGTCCCACGGGTCAAGGAGCCGTGGCCGGACTGGCCGCTCTCGACCGGTCCAGTGGCTCTGACGTACTGCGGCGGCTCGAGGCCCGGGGCTGGACGGAGCGGCGCCCCGACCCGGACGACCGCCGCTCCCGCATGGTCTCCCTGACCACGGTGGGCCGGGCGCTCGTCGACGAGCTCTGGCCCGCCGTGGAACGGGTCCAGGAGCGGATCCTGGAACCGGTGTCCGCGCCGGAGCGGGGCCGGGTCGTCGAGGTGCTGGCCGCCGTCGGGAGTCCGCCTCCTGCGGCATTGGCACCCCGCCGCGGAGGCCAGTAGTGTCGTCTGTGTACCGCGAGGCCTGCACGGGCCGGACCTCACACCTGTGATCTGGAGGAACTATGAGCAATATCCCCGATGGGCTTCGCTACAGCGCCGAACACGAATGGGTCTCCGGGCCGGACGCCGACGGCGTCGTCCGCATCGGCATCACCGACTTCGCCCAGGACGCGCTCGGTGACGTGGTCTACGTCGACCTGCCCGAGGTCGGCGCGGAGATCACCGCAGACTCCACGGTCGGCGAGGTGGAGTCCACCAAGTCCGTCAGCGACCTCTTCGCGCCGGTCTCCGGTACCGTCACGGCCCGCAATGAGACCCTGGACGCGGATCCGGCCAAGGTGAACGCCGATCCGTACGGGGACGGCTGGCTCCTGGAGATGACCGTCTCGGACCCCGCACAGGTTGAAGCCCTGCTCGATGCGGAGGGTTACCGCCAGCAGGTAGGCTAGTCAGGTCACGAAGCCACCACGACCATCGGGTTCGCCGCGATCGGTCGGACACATCCTCGGAGGAGCCATGTCACAGGACGGGACCCAGCAACCGGACGGCCGGAACACGGGTACCGAGCCGGAGGCGCTGACCACCAGCATCGGCCTGCCCGATCTTGGCTCGTCGCCGGACCGCTCGCTCGAGGCGGAGGACCGCGCGGCCATCAACGCCCTGCCCGTCGGCTCGGCACTCCTGGTGGCCCATGCCGGACCCAACCAGGGTGCGCGGTTCCTCCTGGACCAGGACTCGACGATGGCCGGCCGGCACCCCAACGCCGACATCTTCCTCGATGACGTCACCGTGTCGCGGAAGCATGCCGAGTTCCGCCGCTCCGGCGAGGGCTTCGTGATCGTGGACTCCGGCTCCTTGAACGGGACCTATGTGAACCACGACCGGGTCGATTCCGTGGCCCTGCGTTCCGGGATGGAAGTGCAGATCGGCAAGTTCCGGCTCACGTTCTACGCCGGCACCCAGCGCCCCGCCGTCTGAGTCAACCGGCCTGAGAGGGCCGGCCCGCCCTGACGACGACCGCCACTTCGAGCAACGACCGAGGACATCCGTGAGCGCAGCAGCTTCCCGCCGCCCCCTTTCCGCCGCATCCGCCGCCGCGACCGGGGGCAACCGCGCCGTCATGAACATCGGTGAGGTGCTGGCAGAGCTGAAGGGTGACTTTCCGCAGGTCAGCGCCTCGAAGATCCGCTTCCTCGAGGAGAAGGGGCTCATCACGCCCCGCCGCACCTCCGCGGGCTACCGCAAATACACCGATGCCGACGTGGACCGGTTGCGCTTCATCCTCGCCCTGCAGCGGGACCAGTACCTCCCCCTGAAGGTCATCAAGGACTACCTCGATGCCGTGGACCGCGGTGAGCACCCTGAATCCCTGCCCGGGGGGCTCACCCTGACCCCGCGCTCGGTGTCCGACCAGCTGGCCCAGGAGCTGGCCGGGCACACCCGCCCGCTCACCCGGGCCGAGTTGCAGGGAATCTCCGGGGCCACCACGCAGCTGCTGGACTCCCTGGAGCAGTTCGGCATGGTGTCGCCGGATGAGAACGGGCGCTATTCCGAGCACGCCCTCAAGGCGACGCGATCCGCCGTCGTACTGGCCGCCCATGGACTGGAGCCGCGCCACCTTCGTCCCTTCCGGGCTGCGGCGGACCGCGAGCTCGGCCTCATCGAACGGGCCACGGCCTCACTGGCCACCCGTAAGGACGCCGCTGCCAACGCCCGGATGGCCGACGCCGCGCGGGAGCTCAGCGAGGCCTGCCTGGGGCTGCACAGCGCCCTCGTGGCGGCAGCCGTGGCCGACCTGGACACGTGAGGGTGCGCGCATGAACCTGCCGGATGTCGAGATGACGGTGCTGGGCGTGCGTGTCGAGCTGCCCGGGAACCAGCCCTTGGTCCTCCTCCAGGATCCCGGCACGGGCACCCTTGTTCCCATCTGGATCGGGGCACCGGAGGCCAGCGCCATCGCTTTGTGGCAGCAGGGGCTCACCCCGCCGCGTCCCATGACGCACGACCTGTTGATCGAGGTCCTCTCAGCCACGGGCACCGCTCTTGAATCGGTGCGCATCGGATCGGTCGAGGATGCCGTCTTCCATGCCGAGCTGATCCTGGACAACGGCGCGCGGGTGGACGCCCGTGCGTCGGACGCCATCGCTTGCGCGCTGCGTGCCGAGGCGCCGGTGCTCTGCGCGGCCGAGGTGCTGGAGGCGGCCGGGGTGGACCCTGAGCAGGCCGAAGACGTAGACGAGGACTCCGAAGACGGGGTGGATGAGGCCGTCACCGGGGTCACCGGGGCTGCGGAGCGTGATGCGGAACTCAACCGGTTCCGGGAGTTCCTGGACAACGTGGACCCGGAGGACTTCGCCGACGGCGGTTCCAGCCAGTCCTGATCGCCGGATCCACCCCGGATTCGCGCGGTCGCCAGGCGTGGCCGGAGGTCCGTCAACCCGTGCCTGACCACCGGCGGCGCGGCGACACGCACGGGGAAGAATGCACGAGGTCTTTGACCGTGGACCCATCCGGGCATAGCGTCATGTCCAGAGGTTCCACATTGCCTATCGGTTCAATCGCACCGATCGGTGGTTTGGTGTCGGGCCGATGCCCGGAACTGATCGCCGATCCGGACCGCCGGGCACTTCCTTCCCCAGTGTGGAACCATGACCAGGAGGGTTCCAGTGAGTCCGAAGGGCGAGGCCGGGCAGTCCCCGGATGCGCATCACAAGTCACCCCCGCGCACCCCTGCGCAGGGCATGCTGTTCACCGAAGACCTACCCGTCCTTGACGAGGGCGCCGGCTACCGCGGTCCGACCGCGTGCAAGGCCGCCGGCATCACCTACCGTCAGCTCGACTACTGGGCACGCACCGGCCTGGTGGTCCCCACCGTTCGGGGCGCCAGCGGATCTGGCACCCAGCGGCTCTATTCCTTCCGTGACATCCTCGTGCTGAAGGTCGTCAAGCGACTGCTGGACACCGGGGTCTCCCTGCAGCAGATCCGCTCGGCCGTGGAACACCTGCGTGAGCGCGGCGTGGACGACCTGGCACAGATCACCCTCATGAGCGACGGCGCCTCGGTCTACGAGTGCATGTCTGCCGATGAGGTGATCGACCTGGTCCAGGGCGGCCAGGGCGTGTTCGGCATCGCCGTGGGCCGCGTGTGGCGCGAGGTCGAGGGCTCGCTGGCCGAGCTGCCGTCCGAGCAGCTCCATGCGGGCACCCCCGAAGAATTCCCCGGTGACGAACTGTCCCAGCGGCGCACGCGCCGCAAGTCTGCCTCCTGAGCCCCACGACGCTCAGCTCCTCTTCGCGCGCAGCGGGCGCCGCCCACAGGTGGAGGGCGCCCGCACAGGAGGGGACCGACGACGGCCCCGCACCTCTCTGAGAGAGGTACGGGGCCGTCGTCGTGCACGGGTCCTGTTGGTCATTCCGTGCCGTTCCGGAGACGGCTCCCTGGGGGCTTCGGCCATGGACCGGCGACTGCTGCTTCAGTGCCGGCGTTGACTGCGGCGGCCCTGCGGCCGGTGCAGCGCGGAGAGCAGCTCCTCGAAGAGCTCGGCCGACTGGGCCGCCGTTTCCCCGGGCCAGGCGTGCACCGGCCAGGCGGCGCCCTGGATCTGCTGCCAATTGCCTTGTTCGGGAATGGCGACCGGGAGCAGGCGGTCGCCATACATGCGCTCCATCTCACCCAGGCGGAACTGGTGCTCCGTGCTGGCCGGGCGCACCCGGTTGGCGACCACCCCGGTGGAATGGACTCCCTGGGCATACTCCTTCCGGAACAGATCAAGGGCCCGCAGGGTCCGCTCCGTGCCGGCCACGGAGAACAGGCTGGGCTCTGCCACCAGCAGTACGTCCGTGGAGGCTGCCCAGGCCATGCGAGTGACGCCGTTCAGGGCGGGCGGGCAGTCGACCAGCACCAGGGCGTATTTGGTCACGGACTCCAGCAGGGTGCTCAGCCGCCGAAGTTCGCGCAACCGGGTGGTGGGTCGCTCGAAGAGGGACGTTCGGGACGAGCCGCGCACCACGTCGAGGACCTTGGTCCCTCCCGGGATGCCGGTCTCGGCAGCCCCCGCCGTGAGGTCGGGCCAGCCGGAGGCGATGACGTGGTCGGACAGGTTCACCCGCCGGGGACGGTCCAGCAGGGTGCCGATGTCGTCTCTGCCCTGGATGTCCTGGCCCTGCTTGACGCCGAGCCCTGTGGTGGCATCGGCATGGGGGTCCATGTCCACCACCAGGGTGGGAATGCCCTGGGCCCGCGCCGCGGAGGCCAGTCCGAGGGTGACCGAGGTCTTGCCGACCCCGCCCTTGAGGCTGGAAATGGAGATGATCTGCACGGCGTGGGAATCCTGACTGTGGTGGGGCACGGTAGGCAAAGTGGGACCTTGACCGATGAATGGCTGAGGGACCAGCCTCTAGTCTAGTGCCGGTGCCCGTGTGACGGGCGTCATAGGGGCTGGGCTACGTCGTGTGCAAAACTGGCGCGTGATGTGAACCACAACGAGGTGATTCACCCGAGCGCGACCAGCGCGATAACGTCGGCCGGCGGATCCGCCGACCACCGAGGAGGTCCCATGTCCCCTAGGACGACCGATGGCATGTTCACCAAAGTGCTGGTGGCCAACCGAGGCGAGATTGCCGTGCGCGCCTTCCGCGCCTGCTACGAGCTGGGTGCACGCACGGTGGCGGTGTTCCCCTATGAAGACCGGAACTCCATCCACCGGCAGAAGGCGGACGAGGCCTACCGCATCGGTGAGGAAGGCCACCCGATCCGCGCCTACCTGGATGTGGACGAGATCATCCGGGTGGCCACGGAATCCGGCTGTGACGCCATCTACCCCGGGTATGGGTTCCTGTCCGAGAACGCCGGGCTGGCCCGCGCCTGCGAGGAGGCGGGCATCGCCTTCGTCGGTCCACCGGCCGACGTCCTCGAGCTGACGGGCAACAAGGTCGAGGCCCTGCGCGCGGCCAAGGCCGCCGGGATCCCGACGCTGAAGTCCTCGGAGCCGAGTTCGGACGTGGACTGGCTCGTCTCCCAGGCCGAGGACATCGGCTTCCCGATCTTCGTCAAGGCCGTTGCCGGCGGCGGCGGCCGTGGCATGCGCCGGGTCGAGACCCCGGCCGACCTGCCGGACGCCCTGAACGCGGCCATGCGCGAGGCAGAGACCGCCTTCGGTGATCCCACGATGTTCCTGGAGCAGGCCGTCCTGCGGCCCCGGCACATCGAGGTCCAGGTGCTGGCCGACGCGACGGGGGAGACGGTCCACCTCTTCGAACGAGACTGCTCCATGCAGCGGCGCCACCAGAAGGTCATCGAGATCGCTCCGGCCCCGAACCTGGACGAGTCCATCCGGCAGGCGCTGTACGCCGACGCGGTGAAGTTCGCCCGGGCCATGGACTACGTCAACGCCGGCACCGTTGAGTTCCTCGTGGACACCGCCGGCGAACGGGCCGGACAGCACGTGTTCATCGAGATGAACCCCCGCATCCAGGTGGAGCACACGGTCACCGAGGAGATCACGGACGTGGACCTCGTGGCCTCCCAGCTGCGGATCGCGGCGGGGCACAGCCTGCAGGATCTCGGCATCCACCAGGAGGACCTGCGGATCCGTGGGGCCGCGATGCAGTGCCGCATCACCACCGAAGATCCGTCGAACGGCTTCCGGCCGGACACCGGCACCATCACCGCCTACCGCTCGGCCGGCGGCTCCGGCGTCCGGCTGGACGGCGGCACCATCTACACCGGCGCCGAGATCAGCCCGCACTTCGACTCGATGCTCGTCAAGCTCAGCTGCCGCGGCCGCGACTACCCGACGGCGGTGCGCCGCACCCGGCGCGCCCTGGCCGAGTTCCGCGTGCGTGGCGTCGCCACCAACATCCCCTTCCTGATGAACGTGCTGGACGACCCGACCTTCGTTGCCGGGGACGTGGCCACCGACTTCATCGACACCCACCCGGAGCTGGCCCAGGTGAACCGCAGCCAGAACCGCGGTTCCAAGGCCCTGCAGTACCTGGCCGACGTCACCGTGAACCAGCCGCACGGTCCGCGGGTGGACGGGATCGATCCCCGGGACAAGCTGCCTCGTTTCCCCGGGGACAAGTCCGAGGAGCCGGACCGCAGCCCCTTTGACGGCCCGTCGTCCATCCAGCCACCGGCCGGATGGCGCCAGGTGCTGCTGGAGAAGGGGCCTGAGGGCTTCGCCGCGGAGCTGCGTTCCCGCACCGAACTGGCCGTCACGGACACCACCTTCCGCGACGCCCACCAGTCGCTGCTGGCCACGAGGGTCCGTACGCGGGACCTGCTGGCTGCCGCGCCAGCCGTCGCCCACACCCTGCCGGGACTGCTCTCCGTCGAGGCATGGGGCGGGGCCACCTATGACGTCGCGCTGCGTTTCCTGGCCGAGGACCCGTGGGCCCGGTTGCGGCTGCTGCGGGAGGAGCTGCCGAACATCCCGTTGCAGATGCTGCTGCGCGGCCGCAACACGGTGGGTTACACGCCGTACCCGGTCGAGGTGACCAACGCCTTCGTGCAGGAGGCCGCGGACACCGGCGTGGACATCTTCCGCATCTTCGACGCCCTGAACGACGTCGGCCAGATCGCGCCCGCCATCGAGGCTGTCCGGGCCACCGGGACCGCCGTCGCGGAGGCGGCCCTGTGCTACACGGGCAACCTGCTGGATCCGGCCGAGGAGCTGTACACGCTCGACTACTACCTGGGGCTCGCCCGGCAGATGGTGGATGCCGGCGCGCACGTCCTGGCCATCAAGGACATGGCCGGACTGCTGCGACCCCAGGCCGCCAAGGAACTGGTCGGTGCCCTGCGCAGCGAGTTCGACCTGCCGGTGCACCTGCACACGCACGACACCGCCGGTGGCCAGCTGGCGACCCTGCTCGCCGCGGCCGAGGCCGGGGTCGACGCGGTGGACACCGCCGTGGCATCCATGGCCGGCACCACGAGCCAGGTCCCGATGTCAGCCCTCGTCGCCGCCCTGGAGCACGGGGAGCGGGACACCGGACTGGGACTGGACCACGCCGCGGGACTCGAGCCGTACTGGGAGACGATCCGGGAGATCTACCGTCCCTTCGAATCCGGGCTCTCGGCACCCACCGGCCGCGTGTACCGCCACGAGATCCCCGGCGGCCAGCTCTCCAACCTGCGCCAGCAGGCGATCGCCCTGGGACTGGGGGACCGGTTCGAGCAGATCGAGAAGATGTACGAGGCGGCCAACGCGATGCTGGGGAACATCGTCAAGGTCACGCCCAGCTCCAAGGTGGTCGGCGACCTCGCCCTCCAGCTGGTCGGCATGGACGTGGACCCCGTCGCCTTCGCCGAGAACCCGCAGGACTTCGATGTCCCGGACTCCGTGATCGGCTTCCTGTCCGGTGAGCTGGGAGACCCGCCCGGAGGCTGGCCGGAACCGTTCCGCAGCCGGGCCCTGCAGAACCGGGGCCAGCGCCGTCCGGAGGCCGAGCTCTCAGCTGAGGACCGCGCGTCGTTGGCCGAGCCCGGCGCCCCACGCCAGGCGACGCTCAACCGGCTCCTGTTCCCGGGCCCCACGCAGGAGTTCGAGGCCAACCGGGACGAGTTCGGAGACACCTCGGTACTCCACACCCGCGATTGGCTCTACGGGATGGTGACGGGGCAGGAGCACGTCATCTCCCTGGGCAAAGGCGTCCGCCTGCTGGCCACGCTCCAGGCGATCGGCGAGCCCGATGCCAAGGGCCTGCGGCCCGTCATGGTGACCCTCAACGGGCAGGCGCGCCAGATCACGGTCCGGGACCGCTCCGTGGAATCGACGGCCCGTGCCGCCGAGAAGGCGGACCCCGCGGCCACCGGTCATGTCGCTGCGCCGTTCGCCGGGGTCGTGACGGTCAACGTCGCCGAGGGCGATGCGGTGGAGGCCGGCGCCACCGTGGCCACCATCGAGGCCATGAAGATGGAGGCGGCCATCACGGCCCAGGCCGGCGGGACCGTGTCCCGCGTGGTGCTGAGCGGGACCACCCCGGTGGAGGGTGGCGACCTGCTCCTCGTCGTGGGCTGACACCGGCGACGTCGGGCGAGATCAGGCCGGGGACGGTGCCCGTGGACCGTAGGCTGGGACCATGGGCACCGACACCACCTCATCGTTCGACCTGATCATCATCGGCTCCGGCTCCGGCAACTCGCTGGTCACCCCCTACTGGGACGGCCGGCGGGTGGCGATCATCGACGCCGGCGTCTTCGGTGGCACCTGCCTCAACGTCGGCTGTATCCCCACGAAGATGTTCGCCTACCCGGCCTCCCTGGCGGCCGTCCCAGCAGAGTCCGGACGGCTGGGCGTGGACCTGGAGCTCGGGTCGACGGACTGGGCCGGGATCCGGGACCGCATCTTCTCCCGGATCGACGCGATCTCTGCGGGAGGCTTCCGGTACCGCGACCAGGAGCTCGACCACACCACCGTCATCACCGAGGAGAGCCGGTTCACCGGCACCCACCAGCTGGCGACGGCAAGCGGGCGGATCCTGGAATCGGAGACCATCGTGGTGGCCGCGGGATCACGGCCGGTGCGGCCGGACGTCCCGGGCATCGACCTGCCGCAGGTGCACACCTCGGATTCGATCATGCGGCTGCCGAAACTGCCTGAGACACTGGTGGTGCTCGGCGGAGGGTTCATTGCCGCCGAGTTCGCGGCGGTCTTCTCCGGTCTCGGCTCCTCGGTCGTCCAGGTCAACAGGTCCTCGCAGTTGCTGCGCACCCATGATGAGACGATCTCGGAGCGGTTCACCGAGCTGGCCTCCCGGCAATGGCGGCTCGAGACCGGTTGGACCCTGTCCCGGATCGAGGAGGCGGAGTCCGGGTGGGTGGCGGTTCATCTCGAGGGGCCGGAGGGCGCCACGATGGTGATCGACGCCGAGGCGGTCCTCGTGGCCCAGGGGCGGACGCCGAACACCGACCGGCTGGACCCGGCCTCCGCCGGCCTGGACGTGCACGGCGACGGCCGGCTGGTGGTGGACGAGTACCAGCGGCTGCTCTCTGGCGGAGTGCCGGTTCCGGGGCTGTGGGCGCTGGGGGACATCTCCAGTGAGCACCAGCTCAAGCACGTGGCCAACCACGATCAGCGGATCGTCTCCCACAACCTGGAACATCCGGATGACCTGAGGGCGAACACGCTCGGCCCGGTTCCCTCCGCCGTGTTCACGAGACCGCAGATCGGCTCGGCCGGGCTGACCGAGGCCCAGGCGGTGGCCGAGTACGGCCGTGAGCGCATCAGCGTCAAGGTGCAGGAGTACGGTGACGTGGCCTATGGCTGGGCCATGGAGGACACCACCGGCCTGTGCAAGCTCATCGCCGACCGTCAGAGCGGGCAACTGATCGGGGCGCACCTCATCGGCCATGAGGCCCCGAACCTCATCCAGCTGCTGGTGCAGGCCATGAGCTTCGGTGTGGACGCCCATACCCTGGCGCGCGGCCAGTACTGGATCCACCCCGCCCTGAGCGAGGTCGTGGAGAACGCATTGCTGGGCCTGGAGGTCCCGGACAGCGGACTCGTGTAGGCCCTACGCGGGTTTGGGTGCCGCGTAGATCTCCTCGACCAGGCTGTCGAAGTCCTTCAGCACCACGTTGCGCTTGATCTTCAGCGACGGGGTCAGCTGGCCGGACTCGATGGAGAAGTCCACCGGGGCGATCCGGAAGGCCCGGATGGACTCCGCCTGGGAGACCGACTGGTTGGACTTGTCCACCACGGACTGCACATGCTCCACCACCACCGGATGCGTGGCCAGTTCGTCCACCGGAGTGTCTGCCGCGATGCCGTGCTGTTGGAGCCAACCCGGCAGGATCTCCGCGTCCAGGGTCACCAGCGCCGCCACGAACGGGCGATTGTCGCCGACCACCACGCACTGCGAGACGAGGGCGTCCGCACGGACCTGGTCCTCCAGGACAGCCGGTACCACGTTCTTTCCGGAGGCTGTGACGATGATCTCCTTCTTGCGGCCGGTGATCGTCAGGTAGCCGTCATCATCCAGCGAGCCGATGTCCCCGGTGTGGAACCAGCCGTCCACGACCTCCTTCTCCGTGACGTCCGGCCGGTTGTGGTAAGCGCGCATCAGGCAGACGCCCTGCGCGAGGATCTCGCCGTCGTCGGCGATGCGGACACCGTTGCCCGGCAGGGGCTTGCCGACCGTGCCGATCTTCACCGCACTGGGCACGTTCACGGTGACCGGCGCGGTGGTCTCGGTCAGGCCGTAACCCTCCATGATGTTGACGCCGATGCCGCGGAAGAAGTGGCCCAGACGGGCGCCGAGGGGGCCGCCACCGGACACGGCATGCGCGACCTGCCCGCCCATGGCATCACGGATCTTGCCGTACAGCAGCTTGCCGAAGAGCGCGTGCTTGGCGCGGAGCATGAGGGGGACCTTGCCGTCGGACAGGGCTCTCGAATAGTCGATGGCGGTCTGTGCCCCGGCCGCGAAGATCTTTCCCTTGCCGCCCGTCTCCGCCTTCAGTTGGGCCGAGTTGTAGACCTTCTCGAAGACGCGGGGGACGGCCAGCAGGAAGGTCGGCTTGAAGGACTGCAGGTCCGGCACCAGATGCTTGATGTCCGAGGTGTGCCCCACCTTGGCACCGGCGGCCAGCGCCAGCACGGAGATGAACCGGGCGAAGACGTGCGCCAGGGGGATGAACATGACGGTGCTGGAGCGGGGGTTGACGATCCCGGCCAGGTCGGTCCCGAGTGCCTGCAGGCTGAGCTCGGCGAAGTTGCCGTGGGTGAGTTCACAGCCCTTGGGCTTCCCGGTGGTGCCCGAGGTGTAGATGATGGTGGCCAGATCGGGCAGGTTGGCGGCGGTGCGGCGAGACTCCATGACGTCCTCGTCCGGTCCCCGGGCTGCCAGGGAGCGCAACTCGTCCAGTCCGTCAGCCTCGATCAGCCAGCTGTCCACCAGAGGATCGAGCTGTTCCTGACGGATGGCCGTCTCCACCACCGTGCGGTGGCGGGCCGTCTCGCAGATGACGGCACGCACGTTGGCATCCGAGACGATCCAGGCCACCTGGCTGGGGGAGGACGTCTCGTAGATGGGGACCGTCACCGCCCCTGCGTACCAGATGGCGAAGTCCACGAGGGTCCACTCGTAGCGCGTGGGGGACATGATCCCGATCCGGTCCCCGGCCTCGAGCCCGGCGGCGGCCAGGCCACGGGCTAAGGTGCGGACATCCTCATGGAAGGTGGAGGAACTGACATCGGTCCACTGGCCGGGTGAGGCCTGACGGGCGAACAGCGGACGCTGGGGGTCAGCGAGGACCTGCTGTTCGAGGAGATCGGTGATGTTCGTCTCCTGGGGGACCTGAACCGTGGGAGGGGTAATGTATTCCTTCAACGTGCGCTCCTGGTGTTGGCGGTGCCGCTGTGTGGCGATGTGGCGCTCTTCGGTGCCGACCGGTCCGGGCGGGGATGCCCGGGGCTTTTGACCTTACAGGACAAGGCCGAAACCGGTGTGGCCTGTACCACAATCGTGATTGTACTACCCGTCGGTAACCTGCGGTGCGACGCCGTACCGTGTCGGTGGACCGGGAGGACTGGCTGGGCCGGGAGCACCGGGAGACCGTGAGCAGCGAGACCGGGAGATCAGGCTGAGGACCGAGGAGGGCTGGACGTGGGTGACGTGGCTCGAGCCGTCAGTACACCGGTCGCCGCTGCCATCGGCCTGGACGTGGGCGGGGGCGCCGTGAAGGCAGGAACGGTGGTGCTGACCGCCGGCGGGACCCTGACCGGGACGGACGTGACCGGGACGGTCCTGCCAGGTGGCGGAGGCTCCGCGATGGAGGCCGCCGAGACCCGGATCGAACACCAGGTCGAATCGGACGGAGACGCCTTGTCCGCCCTGTGTGCCGCGATCGCCCGGGACCAGTACGGCGGACTCCGCTCCCGCTGGCCCGGCCTGCCCGTCGTGTGGGGCGTGTCCGCCGCGGCCTGGATAGATCCGCACAGCGGTCGCTCGGTGTTCAGCCCGCACCTGGGCGGCTGGCGGGACCGCGCCCTGCCGCAGGACCTCTCCCGGGCGCTGTCCGGCCTCACCGGGCTTCCCCTGGCGCCCGGAGAGTCGAGCGGTCACGCATCGGGGACGGTCCCCGTGCCCTCGGTGATCAATGACGCCGACGCGGCGGCCTGGGCCGAGGCCCGCCTGGCGCCGTCTGCCGCGGGCCCGGACCGCATGGTCCTGGTGGCGATCGGAACCGGGATCGGCGGTGCGCTCGTCCGGGATGGCGCCGTGGACATCGGCGAGCACGGCATGGCCGGTGAGTTCGGGCATATGACCATGGACCCGGTCGGCCCGCCGTGCCCCTGTGGAAATACCGGCTGCTGGGAACTGCTGGTCTCCGCGGACGCCCTGGCGGCCCGTGCCGGACGGACCTCGGCGCGTGCCACCATCGACGATGCCCTGGACGGAGACCCGGCCTGCCGCGAGGCCGTGGCCGTCACCGGCCGGTGGCTCGGCCGCGGCCTGGCCACGCTGGCAGCCGTCCTGGATCCGGGGCGGTTCGTCATCGGCGGCGGTGTGGCAGCCGCCGGGGAGTTGCTGCTGGGACCGGCGCGAGAGGAACTGGCCCGGCACCTTCCCGGCGGACGACGCCGTCCACTGCCATCGGTCTCGGTCGCGACCTTGGGCAATCGGTCCGGATGGGTGGGGGCAGCGGGCGTTGCGCTGGAACGCGCGGGCTGGCCCGTGCGGTCGCTGTCATCCGGGCCAGTCACTTCGCCGGCATGGTAGACCGCCACCGCGGAACCCTGCCGGGACCTCAGACCTGGGCGCCGTCGTCGTTCCAGGGGTCACGGCGATCCTGGTCCCGGGGCAGGGACAGGAACAGGCCGACCGCCCCGGCCACGAAGGCGGCGATGAGGACCGTGACGACGATGCCGGGGATGCCGGGCCAGAAGAGGGCGGCCAGCAGCAGTGCCGCCGGGCCGCCGATCAGTCCGACCACGCTCAGGACCATGGCCGGCCGTCCGGTGGCCAGGGCAGGGGGGTCGGGCGGGACGAAGTCACCCTCGTCCTCATCGTCGACGGTGTAGTCCCGCGGCCCCCACGCCGGTGTCTCGGCGAAGTATGAGGAGAGGTCGGACCGCTCCTCCGTGGGCGGTTCGAGGGCGGGCCCAGACGTCTCGATCGGGCCGAGGCCCTCGACGATCTGTTGCCACTGGCGATCGATCTCAGCCTGGTCCTCGGACTCGCGATCTCCTTCGCCGCCGTGCTCATGACCGTGAGATCCGTCCCGGCGCTCAGTCATGACAGTCCTTCCCGGGAACGGGAGTCCACCGTTGCGGACATGAAGGTGATCGACTCGTCGTGGATGAGGCCGGCGTCCCAGTCCAGGGTGGCCACGTGATAGCTGTTGTGCAGGGGCCGGACGGTCAGCAGTCCCGGCGTGAGTCCGCGCCCCAGGGCGGTCATCGACGACTGCGGCACCACGTGGTCGGTGGTGGAGCGGAACGCCAGCACCGGTGAGTCGATGTCCGGCAGGGCGCGACGGGCCGCCGCCTGCACCGTGCCGATCTGGCGCACGCCGGCCAGCGGGGTGCGGGGATAGGCTCGTTCGTCCGCATCGGGGCGCGCCGTGTCATTGGCAATGGGAGCGACGGTGCGGACGGCGAGACGGAGCAGGCCGGCCAGGGGTGCGGCCGCGGAGGCGAACCGCAGGGCCGGATTCACGACCACGGCCCCCGCGACCGGCCGGTGGGCTGCGGCGTCGAGGGCGAGGGCGCCACCCATGGACAGTCCAGCCACGAACACGTGCTCGTGGGTGGCGAGCAGGCCATCGACGGTCTGGCGGGCGGTGGCACGCCAGTCTGCGGCGGTGACCCGTTCCAGGTCCTCCCACCGGGTGCCATGGCCGGGCAGCAAGGGCACCTCGACGTCGGCCCCGGCCTGTGCGAGGGCCTCGGCCCACGGGGCCACCGAGAACGGGCCCGAGGTGAAGCCGTGGAACAGCGCAACGGCGGTGGAGCCGTGACCGCGGGCCAGAACGCCGTCCGGGGCGCTGCCCAGGGTCATCGGCCTCTGCAGGGGATCCATCATGCCAGCCTAGCCGCCATGGCGGCTCCGTACTCCTAGACTGGTGCCGTTCCGCACCGTCTGAGGAGAGGTTCACCTTCCGTGTTCTATTGGTTCGCCAAGACCTTCGTGGTGGCACCCGTGACGAACCTCCTGTTCCGCCCCTGGGTCAAGGGCCTGAACAATGTGCCCGAGGAGGGGGCGGCCATCCTGGCCAGCAACCATCTCTCGGTGTCCGACTCCATCTTCATGCCGGCCCAGCTGGATCGGCAGGTGCACTTCCTGGCCAAGAAGGAGTACTTCTCGGGCAAGGGACCCAAGGGGTGGATCACCCGGAAGTTCTTCGAGGCCACCAACCAGCTGCCCATGGACCGGGCCGGCGGCAAGGCCTCGCTCGACTCGCTCCGGTCCGGCCTCGAGGTGTTGCAGGACGGCAAGCTCCTCGGGATCTATCCGGAGGGCACCCGCAGTCCGGACGGACGGCTGTACCGGGGCAAGCTGGGCGTGGCCAAGCTGGCCCTGAACGCCCGGGTGCCCGTGGTGCCGATTGCGATGATCGGCACGGACAAGGTCCAGCCCATCGGCCGCACCATCCCCAGCATCCGCCGCGTGGGCATGATCTTCGGCCAGCCCCTGGACTTCTCGGAGTACTACGACCGTGCGGGTGACCGCTTCGTGGAGCGGCAGGTCACCGACCAGATCGTGGAGGCCATCCGGCGGCTCTCCGGCCAGGAATACGTGGACGTCTACGCCTCCACCGTGAAGAGCCAGCCTGCCTCGGACGCACCGGACGCGCAGTAGGTCACAAGCACGCATCCACGGCCCGGGTTCCGTACCCTGTAACCATGATTTCGGATCCCACCACAGACTTCCCGGCCTTCGGCTCAGCCCAATCCAATGGCGCGGCCGACTATCCCGGCCTGGATGACTGGCGGTCGAAGCCGGTGTCCCAGCAACCCACCTGGGAGGATCCGGCCGAGTTCGAGTCCGCCATGGCGGAGCTGTCCTCCGCCCCGCCGCTGGTGTTCGCCGGTGAGGTGGATGTGCTCCGCACCCAGTTGGCCGCAGCCGCCCAGGGCGGGGCCTTCCTGCTCCAGGGTGGTGACTGCGCCGAGACCTTCGCCGGCGCCACGGCCAACAAGATCAGTGCCCGGGTCAAGACCATCCTCCAGATGGCCGTGGTCCTGACGTACGGTGCCTCGCTGCCGGTGGTGAAGATGGGCCGGATGGCCGGCCAGTTCGCCAAGCCCCGGTCCTCGGACACCGAGACCCGGGACGGCGTCACCCTGCCGTCCTTCCGCGGCGAGATCGTCAACGGCTTCGACTTCACCCCGGAGTCCCGGCGTCACAATCCGCAGCGCATGGTCCAGGCCTACAACACCTCCGCCGCCACGCTGAACCTGGTCCGCGCCTTCACCCAGGGTGGATTCGCCGATCTGCGGTCCGTGCATGCCTGGAACCAGGGTTTCATGAAGAATCCCGCCTACTCCCGCTACGAGGAGCTCGCGGGCGAAATCGATCGTGCGGTGCGGTTCATGGACGCCGCGGGTGTGGACTTCGGTGCCCTGCGTCGCACTGACTTCTTCACGGCCCACGAGGCCCTGCTGCTGGACTATGAACGGGCCCTGACCCGTATCGACTCCCGCTCCGGCCTGCCGTATTCGACCTCCGGGCACTTCCTGTGGATCGGCGAGCGGACCCGTGACCTGGACGGCGCCCACGTCGAGTTCCTCTCCAAGGTCCGGAACCCGATCGGCGTGAAGCTCGGGCCCACCACGAAACCCGAGGACGCCCTGGCGCTTATCGACAAGCTCGATCCCGAACGCGAGCCGGGCCGGCTGACCTTCATCACCCGGATGGGTGCCGGCAGGATCCGGGAGAACCTGCCGGCCCTGGTGGAAGCGGTCCGGGATTCCGGAGCCCAGCCGTTGTGGGTCACCGACCCGATGCACGGAAACACGGTCACCGCCGCCAACGGGTACAAGACGCGCCGGTTCGACGACGTCATGGACGAGGTGCGTGGCTTCTTCGAGGTCCACCGGGCTGCCGGGACCTACCCGGGTGGTCTGCACGTGGAGATGACCGGTGACGACGTGGCGGAGTGCCTGGGCGGTTCTGACCCGATCGATGAGTCGGCGTTCGCCGACCGCTACGAGACGCTGGTGGATCCGCGGCTGAACCATCAGCAGTCCCTCGAGATGGCGTTCCTGGTCACCGAGGCGCTGTCCCACCCCGACCGCTCGGTCTAGAGCACGCGGCGGACGTCCGGCCCGACCGGCTGGACGTCCGCATCGGTCCGGACGACCTGCCGACGGATCACAGGAAGACTGCAGCACAGGACGACTAGAGGATGAGGATCCGCACCGTGGATCCCTCGGCCGCCGCGGCTCCGGACTCCGGCGACTGGTTCCGGACCCGGCCCTCTCGGCTGCCGAAGAAGTCACCGAGGATCTCGGTCTCCTCGACCTCGAAGCCGGCCTCCTCGAGCTGACGGCGCGCCTCACCCTGGGTTTGGCCGGTGACATCAGGGACCGCAATCATCCTCGGCCCCAGTGACTGGACCGCCGTGACTGTCGACCCGGGCAGGACGTCGCCCTCCGCCGGATCCTGGGTGATGATGCGGCCCGCCTCGACGGTGGCGGAATGTTCGCTGCCGCTGACCTCCAGTTGCAGGCCGGCCGCCTCCAGCTCGGACGTGGCCTCCTCCACCGTCATCCCGGAGAGGTCCGGGACGGCGACCGGCTGAGGCCCCTCCGAGACCACGACGGAGACCGCGTGGTTGCGGCGCAGCTCGTCCGCGGCGGCGGGGGACTGGCTGAGGACGGAGCCCTGCTCCACGGTGTCAGAGTACTCGTGGGTCACGGTGCCCAAGACCAGTTCGGCGTCCTGGAGGGTGGCTTCGGCCTCGTCCTGCTCCAGGCCGGTCAGATGGGGCACCTCGAACAGTTCAGGTCCCAAGGACACCGTGACCAGCACCGTGTTGAACCGCCTCACCTCGGTTCCGCCCTGGGGATCGGTGGCGATCACGCTGTCCTCGGCCACCACGTCATGGTGCACGCTGGCCAGGGCATAGCCCACCCCCGTCTGCTGGAGCGCATCCACCGCCGAGACCTTGCTGCGGCCCTCCACCTCCGGGACAGTGACCACGCCGCCGGGGCCGGCACCGAAGAACCAGCCCGCCAGTACCAGGATGGCCGTGATGATGAGTACGACGGCGGCCCAGATCCACATGCGCTTGCCGCTGCGGTGACCGAGGACCTCCGTGGGGGTCTTCGCCTGGCGGGCTGCCTGGCGCCGCTCCTGGCGCGCAGACGAAGAACGGCCCGGTGCCCTGACGGTCCGCCCAGCCCGCCCGGTCCTTCCGGTCCGGTCCGTCGTCGCTGCGTCGAGGACGGGTGCTCCGGATGAGCCCGACGAGTCGGACCGGTCGGTGGGCTCGGCAGGTGGCGCACCGTGCTCGTCCGGCGGGAGCGTGGGCAGCACCGAGGTGCGGTCATGGCCGGCGGGGGGCAAGGCCGGCGGCAAGAACGTCGTCGCCCCGGGATCCAGGACGTCGGTGGCATCGATGTGGTGCACGGACCCGATGACGTCAGTGGCGTCATGGTCCCAGGACTCGCCGTCGTCCCAGGCCCCGTCGCCGTCGTCGTCGGCAGCCTGGGGGCCGTGGTGCTCGGCTTCGGGGTGGTGCCCCTGAGAGCCCAGCACCTCGGTGCCGGCCGGACCGGCGGCGGCCGCTGCCGCCCCGGCGGCCGCCGGCGCCTCGGCGGCCGCCGGCGCCTCGACATCCAGGTCCTCGTCCGGGAGGGACGAGCGGAGGCTGCGGATCTCGGCCAGGAGGACGGCAGCGTCCGCCGGGCGGTCGCGTGCGTTCGGCGCCGTCGACCACTGCACCAGCCGGTCCAGGTCGGCGGCCAGTCCCGGGACCACCTCGGAAGGGGCGGGAACCTCGTTGTTGATGTGCTGGTAGGCCACCTGGATGGGGGAGGACCCGGTGAAGGGCTGGCGGCCCGTCAGCATCTCGTACGCCATGATGCCGACGGCGTAGACGTCGCTGCGTTCATCCGCGGGGGAGCCGCTGACCAGTTCCGGGGAGATGTAGGCGACGGTACCGACCAGGGCAGCGCCCGTCCCGGTGAAATTGGTGGTGGCGCGAGCCAGGCCGAAGTCGGCGACCTTGATGCGACCGTCCCGGGACACCAGCACGTTCTCCGGCTTCATGTCCCGGTGGACCAGCCCGGCACGGTGGGCCGCCGCCAGCCCGTCGACGATGGCCTCCAGATAGGCCAACGCCACACGAGGGGTCATGGAGTTGCGCCGGTCCAGGACCGTGCGCAACGTGTAGCCCGGCACATACTCCATGACGAGATAGGCGAGGTTTCCGTCCGGGTGCTCGTCCACGCCCTGGTCCAGCACGTTGACCACGTGCGGATGGGAGAGCCGGGCCGCGGTCTTGGCCTCCTGCTCGAACCGTTCGACCAGGTCGGGGTTCTCGGCGAGGTGGGGGTAGAGGACCTTGAGCGCGACCTCGCGGTCCAGCCGCTGGTCCACCGCCAGGTACACCGTGGACATGCCGCCCCGGGCCAGCCGGGTTCGGACCTCGTACCGTCCCTCGATGACGGTCCCGTTCATGGGGTCGGCGCGGTATTCCTTCACCATTACAGGGTAGACCGGAGCAGCGTCCGGTCCGGGGACCGGACGGTCAGAAGCGCTTCATGTAGTTCTTGACCTTGGCCACATAATCCTTGGTGTCCGGTTTCATGCCGTTGCGCTGCACACCGCCCAGTCCCTGGTAGTAGGCCGCTATGCCGATGTCGAAGGACCCGGCCGTGCGCTGCAGCTGGCGGATGATCGCGACGCCGGCCGTCGCGTTGTCATGCGGGTCCAGCAGGTTGAGCTTGCGTCCCACCAGGTCTGAGGCCCAGTCGCCCGAGCTCGGGATGACCTGCATGGCGCCGATGGCATTGGCCGGGGAGACCGAGGCGTGGTTGAAGCTGGACTCGGTGAAGGCGTGGGCCAAGGCCAGGGACGGATCGACGCCCATCTGACGGGCGGTGTCCGCGATGATCGCCTGCATCTGGGAACGGGACGGCACCCCGGCATTGAGCAGGGCCCGCTTGTTCTCGTTGGCGTCGCGGACGATGTGGTCAGGGTAGGTGTAGTGCAGGAAGGTGTTCGGGACCAGGTCGTCCTCGGCCGGTGCGGCGGATGACCCGGACCCGGAGAGCTTGAGCTTCTGGCCCGGGTGGATGGTGGTCGTCTCACTGAAGCCGTTCGCCTGCAGCAGGGTGGAGAGGCTGATGCCGTTCCGTGATGCGATGCCGTAGAGGGTGTCACCGGACTTGACGGTGTACGACTGCACGGAGCTGCCTGCCGAAGATCCGGAGGAGGCAGGGGCAACCGTGGCGTTGCCGGAGAGCTTGAGCTTCTGGCCCGGGTGGATGGTGGCCGTCGAGGACAGGCCATTGGCCTTCAGCAGGACGGAGAGGCCCATGCCGTTCCGAGCGGCGATGCCGGAGAGGGTGTCGCCCGACTTCACCGTGTAGGTCGAGGCCGCAGCGTTCCCAGTAGGGGAACCGGCCGGCGTGCTGCCGGTGCCGGAGAGCTTGAGCTGCTGGCCCGGGTAGATGGTGGCGGAGGCGGCGATGCCATTGGCCTTGAGGAGCGTGGACAGGCTGACGCCGTGCCGGGAGGAGATGCCGTAGAGGGTGTCTCCCGAGACGACCGTGTAGGTCTTGGCGGTGGTCGAGGCGCCGGTGGTGGAACCGCCGGACGAGGCCGGAGCCGCCGTGGCACCGCCGGAGAGCGAGAGCTTCTGGCCTGGGTAGATGATCGACGAGGCGGAGAGACTGTTCGCCTTCAACAGGGAGGAGAGGGCGAGGTCATGTCGCACGGCGACGTGGGACAGGGTGTCCCCGGCCTTGACGGTGTAGGTCTGGGCGGTGGTGCCGCTGGATGCGGTCTGGCCGGACGTGGAGGACGACGGCGCGGAGCCCGGGAGCGTGATCTTCTGGCCCGGGTGGATGATCGTGGACGCCGAGAGGCCGTTGGCCTTCAGCAGTGCCGACAGCGAGAGATCGTGACGTACGGCGATGTGGGACAGGGTGTCCCCGGCCTTGACCGTGTAGCTGGAGGCAGCCTTGGCGGCCTTGACGGAACCGGCGCCGGAGAAGGAGGCGGGAACGCTGGAGGCCAGTGACGCGGAGGAGAGGCGCACCTGTGCCGTCTCGATGTTCACGGGCGAGGCGGACCGGGGGGTGAGCGCCTGACGGGGGGCGTCGGCCACTGCCGGCGTGGCCAGGGCGGCTGATCCCAGCACCATGAGCGGCAGGGTCGACGTGGCCAGGGCGGACTTCAACAGGCGTGGCGTGCCGGAAGGGCGATCAGTCATGTGGGTTTCCTCTGAAGGTGCTGCACCACCGAGGCTGCTCCTGTCACGGGTGTGAACAGAATGACAAACCACATCTGATGATGCCTGTAATGAAAATGTGACAGATGTAAACGTACCTGAAGGTAGTTACGGAAGGGAATCTAGACGGTAACGATTCGGCAACGAGGCCGCGTTGCGCGTGGACAGTCCCGCCAGCCGCCCCTGAGAACGGGGTGTCCCAGGCTGCCGCGTCAGTCGTTAGGCTGGACGGGTGAATACCGCCGCAGGCAACAACGCCGCATCGCAGGAGCCGACGCTCGAAGACCTGGTGCAGGACTGGGAGTACTTTCCAGACCTGGCCGAGAAATGGGACATCCCGGTCACTCGGGTCCACAACATGGTCAGTGACGGACGATTGCTGACCGCCAAGGTCGGTGAACGTCACGCCCGCGCCATTCCGGCGCTCTTCCTGGTGGAGGACGGGCCCCTGGAGCCGCTGAAGGGAACCATCTCGGTCCTCAGGGACGCCAGGTTCTCGGATGACGAGGCCATTCGCTGGCTCTACACACCGGACGAGTCCCTCCCGGGCCGCCCGATCGACGCGTTGCGGGAGGGGCGCAAGACGGAGATACGCCGGAGGGCGCAGGCCCTGGCCTGGTAGGCGTCAACCCACCGGCCGGAGGCTAGTGCTTCCGATCCAGGATCTGCCGGGCCAATCGCTCCAGCCCCACCTTGGCGCCCTGGTCCATGGGCGCTTCGACCAGAGCGGCCAGAGAAGCATCACCGAGTTCGAGGACCTCACTCTCCACCCGGGCGCGGGCGCCTCCTGATTCCAGCAGCGTCTGGATCCGCGACACGGCCTCAGGGGTCAGATCCGGATCGCCCAACGCTGCCTCCACTTCTGCCACCTGGCTGGGGGTGAGGAGGTCCAGCGCGTGTGCCACCAGCTCGGTGCGCTTCCCCTCGCGCAGATCGTCCCCGGCCGGCTTTCCGGTCACTGCGGGGTCCCCGAAGACCCCGAGCAGATCGTCCTGCAGCTGGAACGCCTCACCCAGGGGCGCGGAGAACCGGCCATAGTGCTCCAGCAGGTCCCCGTCCGCGCCGGACAGGATCCCACCCAGGCCCAGCGGGTGGACCACGGAATACCGGGCGGACTTGAACCGCAGGACCGTGCGAGCCCGCTGGAGGGCCTCGGCCGGGTCCTGGCCCGGCACCTCGACCTCGTCGAGGATGTCCAGGTACTGGCCGGCCATGACCTCGAACCGCATCTCGTTGAACAGGCCTCGCGCGCCCGCCGGGTTCGTGGAGGCATCGGCGGCGGACGCGAACACCTCCTCGCTCAGGGACAGGCACAGGTCGCCCGTCAGGACGGCGGCGGACACCCCGAAATGGCCCGGGTCCTGCCGCCAGCCCGCCTGCTGGTGCCGGGCTTCGAAGGCACGGTGGATGCTGGGGGCTCCCCGGCGGGTGTCGGACCGGTCAAGGATGTCGTCATGGATCAGGGCCGCGGCCTGGAACAACTCGAGTGCCACGGCCGCATCCAGGATGAGCGGATCATCGGGGTGACCGCCGGCACCCTGCCATCCCCACCAGGACAACACGGCCCGCATCCTCTTCCCGCCGCGGACGAGGCCGGCGATCGACTCCACCAAGGGGGTGGCGGAGTCGGAGATCGCCGCAGCGCGGCCACGGTACCCGTCCAGCAGCTCGACCATGCGGACCCCTACGGCCTGGACGAAGGCCGACTCGCGGTCGACATCAGTGGTCTGGGGGACAGAAGGGGGGACGGGCACGGTGCTCCTCGGGCTCCTGGGGTGGTTCGGCGACGTGCTCAGACTACCCGTGGCCGCGGGCCCTAAGCTGGTCCCATGACAGAGCGCAGGACCCTCACGTCCGCCGAGAACGGCGGATCGGATGGTTCCTGGGACGCCGTGATCCTGCATGTGGACATGGATGCCTTCTTCCTGTCGGTGGAGTTGCTCGACCACCCGGAACTAGCGGGAATCCCCTCGCTCGTCGCACACCGCGGCGGCCGATCGGTGGTCCTGTCCGCCTCCTACGAGGCGCGCGCCTTCGGAGTCCGCTCGGCCATGCCGCTGCCGCACGCCCAGGCGCTGTGCCCGGGCGTCGCCGTGGTGGAACCCCGGCACGAACGCTATGCCGCGGCCTCCACTGACGTGATGCGGATCCTGGAGTCGTTCACGCCGACCCTGGAACAGCTCAGCATCGACGAGGCCTTCCTGGATGTCTCCGGGGCACGACGCCGGCTCGGTTCGCCCGCGCGTATCGGCGCCCTGATCCGGGAGCAGGTCCGTGAACGGACGGGGTTGCCCTGCACCGTGGGTGCGGCAGCCACCAAATCCGTGGCCAAGATCGCCTCCACGCGGGCCAAGCCGGATGGCCTCGTGGTGGTCCCACCGGAGCAGACCCGCGCCTACCTGGATCCCCTGCCGGTCTCCGCCCTCTGGGGTGTGGGGCCGGTCCTGCGTCAGCGACTGGTGGCGGCCGGCCTCACCACGGTCGCTGACCTGGCAGCCCAGGCCCCGCAGCGGATGGAACGGTGGCTCGGAGTCCAGGGGCCGGCCCTGCTGAAGCTGGCCCGGGGGATCGATCCCCGTCCCGTCACGCCCGAGCGGGAGACCAAGAGCCTGGGTGTGGAGAAGACGTTCGAGCAGGATGTCCGCGACCCGGCCGACCTCCACCGGCACTTGGTGGCGCTGGCTCATGAGGGCGCCATCCGGCTACGCCGCGCCGGCATACGTGCGGGGGCGGTCAGCGTCAAGGTCAAGGCGCCGGACCTGTCCGTGAAGACCCGCACCATGACTCTGCCGGCGCCAGTGGACTCCGCCGGGCCCCTCGCCGAGGCTGCTGGAGCACTCCTGGCCGGGCTCATGGACGGCCAGCGCATCCCAGTACGGTTGCTGGGGATCCGCGCGGAGCGGTTGTCCGGTGCCGACGAGGTGGTGCAGGAGGCCTTGTTGTGGGAGGACGAGAGCGCCCCGGCAGACTGGTCCGAGGCGGATCGGGTGGCCGATGACATCCGCCGCAAATTCCCCCAGGCTGCGTTGAAGCCCGCCACCCTGGTGGAGCGGAACACTCCGGAATCGGGGGCGGCCCAGCGCAAGGATATTCGCTGATCGCGGAACTGTTCGTATCAGGACGGTCAAGGGGCGTCACCGATATGGCGTGGGGACCCGGGCGAGCCCTATGCTAGATGGACGGGAAGGCCCGGGCCGGAAGAGGAGGCAGCGATGCCGTTGTCTGAGCGGGAGCAGAAGCTCCTTGAGCAGCTGGAACAACAGCTGAATGCAGAGGACCCGCACTTTGCCACGAGCATGAGTGAATCGGGTACCTCTCGTTTTTCGACCACCCGACTGGTGGCCGGCGCGGTGACCGCGGCGGTGGGACTCGGCGCCCTTCTATGGGGTGTCTCCCAACAGTTCATCTGGTTGGGCATCATCGGGTTCATCGTCATGGCGGCCGGGGTCTACGTGGCCACGAGCCGGTCACGGCGGGCCACAGGCGGCCGGGGCCACGGATCCGCCGCCGCCAAGAAGAACTCGCCCTTCATGGCAAACCTGGAGCAGCGGTGGGAGGAACGTCGCAAGCAGGAACCATGATCGTGCGCTGAACACTACTGAACAGCACTGAACACCCCGGAGCGCCATGGCGTGCCGGGAATCGCAACCCCGTCGCTCAGCGGCGGGGTTTCGTCGTGTACGGGATGTGCTGACGGAACTTCCCCGTCCCTCCCCACTTCCCTCCCCACTTCCCTCCCCGGCGCGCTCCGAGCGGGACTCCACGCCATGCCGGGGGGAGTGGGCGCCGTGGCGGGCGGCAGGCAGGCCCCGTGTGCGCCAGGCTCCCTCCACCCCCTCCACCTCCCTCCCCGACTGGCACTGAGGGAAGGGAGGTGCCGTCGCCTGGCCGTGGATCCCCCCGATGACAAGGGAGGGCGTCCGAGCGGAGAGGAAATGACAGCCGCAAACGAAGTTACGCCACACCGTGTCCCCACCCCGTTTTGGCTTGACTGTGGGGGTTTGTGGGGTAAAGTGGAGGACATCAGAGGATGGTGGTGAAGAAGGAGGGTCACGCGCACCTCTCAGACGGCAAAGGTGGTGGGTCGTGTTCCTCGGGACCTATACACCGCGCCTGGATGAGAAGGCGAGACTGATCCTCCCGGCCAAGTTCCGCGAGGAGCTGGCCGAGGGCTTGGTCCTCACTCGAGGGCAGGAGCGCTGCATCTACGTCTTCAGTGCCCGTGAGTTCGAGAAGGTTCACGAGCAGATGAGGTCGGCACCACTGTCCTCACGCCAGGCCCGGGACTACATCCGTGTGTTCTTGTCCGGTGCATCGGACGAGACTCCGGACAAGCAGGGACGCATCACCATCCCGGCTCCGTTGCGCAGCTATGCGGGACTGGACCGGGAGCTCGCCGTGATCGGTGCCGGCAGCAGGGCCGAGATCTGGGATGCCGGATCCTGGTCCTCCTACCTGGAGGAGCAGGAGAACGCGTTCTCCGAGACCGACGAGGAAGTACTGCCCGGGATCTTCTAGGAGATCCGGGAACAAAACCACACAGCGCGGATTCTTGAATGAGACCTCCAGCCGCCCTCGGCCGGACCTGACCCGACTTCCCCCGGGCCAGGCACGGAACCGGTGAGCGGATGGGGATCTGATCCAAGGGTCCGCCTGTCACTTAAGGGACCGGAACGCCCATCAGCGAGGGAAGGGGAGGCAACGCGTGGCAACCGAACCGACTCCAGCACAGGACCGGCACGTACCCGTCATGCGGGACCGTGTCCTGGACCTGATGTCGCCGGGCCTCGACGCCGCCCGCCGGGCCGGACGCACGCCCGTCTACCTCGATGGCACCCTGGGCATGGGGGGTCACGCCGAGGCGATCCTGCAGCGTCACCCGGACGCCGTCGTCGTGGGCATCGACCGTGACACCGAGGCCCTGCGCCTCGCCACTGAACGGCTGGCCTGGGCCGGGGAGCGGCTCCACACCTGGCACGGCACCTATGACGAGGTCGGCGACGCCCTGGCCGCGGGGGGCTTCCACGAGGCCGACGCGATGCTCTACGACCTGGGAGTCTCCTCCTACCAGCTGGACGAACGAGGGCGGGGCTTCGCCTATTCGTACGACGCGCCGCTGGACATGCGCATGGACACCACGGGCGGCATCACTGCCGCTGACGTGGTCAATGACTATGACGAGGAACGGCTGCGGCGGATCATCCGGACCTGGGGTGAGGAGAAGTTCGCCGGACGGATCGCCTCGGCCATCGTCAAGGCCCGGACCGAGTCGCCCTTCACCTCCACCGGTCCCCTCGTCGAGGTCATTCGCGGGGCAGTTCCCGTGGCGGCGGGAAAGACCGGTGGTCATCCGGCCAAGCGGACCTTCCAGGCCCTGCGGATCGAGGTGAACGAGGAGCTCGACGTCCTCGAGGACGCGCTCCCGGCGGCGCTGCAGCACCTGGCTGTCGGTGGCCGACTGGTCGTCATGAGCTACCACTCTCTCGAGGACCGGATCACCAAGCGGGCCGTCATGGCCGAGGCCACCTCGACGGCGCCCCCCGGCTTCCCGATCGAACTCGAGGAACACGCCCCCGTGGTCAAAGTCGTCACCCGGGGCGTGGACAAGCCCACCGAGAAAGAAATCGAACAAAACCCTCGCGCCTCCTCAGCAAAAGTGCGAGCAGTTGAGAAGATCAGAGCATCAAGGAGCAAAGCATGACCGCAACGCAGCAGCGACTCGCCATGCAGCAGCCTGTCCAGACCCGCGAGAGCACCGCTCCGCAGATCGGACAGGCTGCTCCTTGGCAACCCGTCATCCGGCCCGCAGGGCAGCCCGATGGTGACGCCGGCCAGATCGCCTCGCCGCGCCGACGCACGCCGTTGGCCCTCGTCCCCGCTCCCATCCGCAAGTCCGGCCGCGGATTCGCCGGGCTCTGCATCGCCGTCCTGGTCGCTGCCCTGATGGCTGTCCTCGTCACCAACATCACGGTGTCCAACCGCCAGTACGAGCTGGTCTCGCTCAAGAACGAGCAGTTGGACCTGAGCCAGTCCAACGAGCTGCTCCGCCAGCAGGTCGAACACCTGGAAGCCCCGCAGAACCTCGCGGCTGAGGCCACGAAGCTGGGCATGGTCAATCCCGGAGACGTCGCCTCGATCGACCTGTCCAGCGGCGCGGTCACCGGTACTGCCACCGCAGCGGACGCCGAGGACAAGCCCAGTGGCCATGTGGCGGCCCCCGACAGCCCCTCCGAGAAGCAGGCCGCAGCAGCTGCCGACTCGGCCTCCTCCGCGGCGGACGCGGAACCGTCGGAGGCCGTCGAGGCCCCCATCGGTGCCGGCGCCTTCGCTGATCTGCCCGCCCCGTCCGGTGAGGACGCCACGGGGAACAGCTCGGCGACCACGGCCGAAGGCCCGGCGCAGGAGGGTGTGGCCGGGGAATCGGACAGCCTCAACGGCGGCACGATCCCGGCCCCGGAGTTCTCCGCCAGTGGAAACTGACCAGACACGCCCCTGACCGACCACCCGCAGTACCCCACCGAGCACCGCACCCGACACCGGGCAGGAAGGACACCGTAGATGGCCAGGACCCCCGGAAACGGAACCGGCGCCACCGTTGACGCCAGCGGGCGTCGGTTGCGGCTCGGCATCCTCATCGCCCTGGCCCTGCTCGTGGTGCTGGCACTGCGGTTGGTGGTCATCCAGGGTGTGGACGCATCGGGCCATGCCTCAGAGGCGATGAAGGAGCGGCTGCGCTCCGTCTCGATCACACCGGAGCGCGGCTCCATTCTCGACTCCCAGGGCCGTGTGCTCGCCGCCTCGGTGGACCGCTACGACCTCGTGGCGGACCAGCGGCTCGTCAAGGACTACCGCAAGTGGAACAACGACACCAACTCCATGGAGGACGTGGCCCTGGAGGACTCCCTGCAGGAGCTCTCGGGCATCCTCGACGTGGACGCCGCCGAGTTGCGCGAGCGCATGGTCGGTGACCGTCCCTACAAGGTCGTCATGAAGGGCATCACGCCGCAGGTCAAGGAACAGGCCATGGAGATCGGCATCCCCGGCCTGCTGGCCGAACCGGTGTCCGAGCGTTCCTACCCGAACGGCTCGGTGGCGGGATCCATCCTCGGCTTCCTCGGGGGAGACGGCACCCCGTTGGAAGGCCTCGAGCTGAGCCAGGACGAGCACCTCTCGGGCACCGAGGGCCAACGCACCTACGAGATCGCCGCGGACGGCGTGCGCATCCCCAACGCGGAGTTCTCCGAGACCCCCGCCGTGGACGGCCAGGACCTGCGACTGACCATCGACCAGGACGTACAGTGGTTCGCCCAGGAGGCGATTGCCCGGAAGACCGAGTCCTACAACGCCGACTGGGGCAACATCACCGTGATGAACGCCAAGACCGGCGAGATCGTGGCGATGGCCGACTCCACCACCGTGGACCCCTCGGATCCCACGGCCACGGACAGCCTGTTCTGGCGGCCGACGTCCCTGACCCAGTCCTACGAACCGGGCTCCACCGGCAAGATCTCCACCTTCGCCACCGCGCTCGAGGAGGGTGGCATCTCACCGACGGACACCTGGACGGTCCCGAACAAGCAGGAGTTCGACGGCCAGGTCATCAACGACTCCATGCCCCACGACACCTATGACATGACCACGGCGGGCATCTTCACGCGGTCCTACAACACGGGCACCGTGCAGGTCGCGCAGACCGTCGATGACCAGGTCCGCTACGACTACCTGAAGCAGCTCGGCGTCGGAGACCACATCGACATCGGCCTGCCGGGCAGCAACCAGGGCATCCTGGTGGAACCCTCCCAGTGGGACGGCCGCCAGCGGTTCACCACCATGTTCGGCCAGGGCTACACCCAGACCACGCTGCACCTCGCGCAGATCCTGCAGACGGTGGCCAACGGCGGGGTGGAGAAGAAGCCCCAGCTGATCGATGCCTACATCGACGCCGACGGCTCGGAGAATGTCATCCCCGAGGACGAGGGCACCCGGATCTACTCCGAGGAGACCTCCGAGGAGATGCTCCGTCTGATGGAGGGCGTCGTCGAACTGGGCACCGCCGCGCCGGCCCAGATCCCCGGATACCGCGTGGGCGGCAAGACCGGCACCGGCGAGGCCGCTGGCGTGGGCGGCTACGACGGCTACACCACCTCCTTCGCCGGCGTGGCCCCCCTCGACGATCCGCAGTTCGTCGTGGCGATCTCCGTGCACCGCCCGCAGGGCGACTGGAAGACCTGGCAGGTGGAGGACACCGCCGCCGAGGTACTGTCCTACCTGCTGACCAAGTACAACGTGCCGCCGAGCGACCAGGAGCCGCAGAACTACGACGTCTTCCCCGAAGACCCGCAGAAGCGTCCCTGGTAGGAGGGGACTGCCCGACCATGACCTCACCCCTGACGCCTGCCGAGCAGGATGCTGCCTTCCGTCCGGACCACACGGACCCGCTGGACTGGAACGACCTCATCGAGGCGCTCAACCGCTCCGGCCTGCCCGTGGAACTCTCCGGAGTGGAAGTCGGACTGCCCGGACAGCCCGGCCCCACCGGGATCGCGATGGACTCCCGTGCGGTGCGGACCGGCGACCTCTACGTGGGCGTCCCCGGTGCCAACCGCCACGGGGCCGAGTTCGCCGCCGCCGTCGTGGCGGCCGGGGCCGCCGGACTCCTCACGGACCGGGAGGGGGCACAGCTGGCCGGTCACCTGCCCACCGGCACCCCGGTGCTGGTGGTGCAGAACGTGCGCGACGCCGTCGGGCCGGCTGCCGCGGCCATCTACCGGAATGCGGGGGTGGGCCCGCGGATGTACGGGATCACCGGCACGAACGGCAAGACGACCACGAGCTACTTCCTCACCTCGCTGCTGGAGGCGTGGGGGGAGACCACCGGCGTGATCGGCACCATCGAGATCCGAGCCGGACGACGTACGGTCCCGAGCAGCCTGACCACGCCCGAATCCACGCAGTTGCACGCGCTGATGGCGATGATGCGCCAGGAACAGGTCAGTTCGGCCGCCATGGAGGTCTCCTCCCACGCCATCAGCTACCGACGGGTCGCGGGCCTGCATTTCGCGGTCGCCGGATTCACCAATCTCACCCAGGACCACCTGGACCTGCACGGCTCCATGGAGGAGTACTTCGCCGCGAAGGCGGCCCTCTTCGACGCCCGACGGACCGGCCGCGCCGTCATCACCCTGGACGGCGGTCCCGATGCCCCGGACCGTGACGGCGCCACCTGGGGGACCCGGATGGCCGCTGCCGCCGGCTGCCCCGTCGCGACCCTGTCCCTGGGGCCTGCGGCCGACCACGGGGGCGCGCCGCTGACGGGCGCGGACTGGACCGTCACGTCCCTCGAGGCCATCGGCCTCGGGTACCGGTTCACCCTGCTCCATGCCCCCAGCGGCCGCAGCGTCACCGCCTCCACCGGGCTGCCCGGCCGCTTCAACGTGGCCAACGCGGCGCTGGCGGCCGTCATGGTCTTCGAATCCCTGCCCGGCACCGAGTGGGATGCCGTGGCCCGCGTGCTGGACATGCCGGTGGGCCAGGGGCCCTTCGCCACGGCCGTGCCCGGGCGCATGGAAGTCGTCGGCCAGTCACCGGACGGCATCGTCGACTTCGCCCACAACCCTGACGGGATGGTGCGAGCCCTGGAGTCCGTCCGGGACGCCCGCCAGGCGGCCGGCAACACCACCGGACGGACGATCCTCGTCTTCGGCGCCACCGGGGACCGGGACCGGGCCAAGCGCCCGGTGATGGGTCGCATCGCGGCCGAGCGGGCCGACGTCGTGATCGTCACCGATGACGACGCCCACAGCGAGGAGCCTGCGGGCATCCGGTCCGAGGTGCTCACCGGCGTGCGGGAAGCGGCCCGACAGGCTGCCGGCACCGGCCGTCGGGTCGAGGTCCACGAGGCCGCGCCGCGCCAGGACGCCATCGACCTGGCCGTGTCCTTGGCCACACCAGCCGACACGGTGCTGCTGGCCGGCCGCGGCCATGAAACCGTCCAGGACATGGACGGTGTGGACGTGACCCTGGACGACCGGGTGGAACTGCGGGCCGCCCTGGCACGGCACGGCTTCGGTCCCTCATCGGATTCTCATGGGCTCGGACGTAAAGTTGACGGGTCATGATCGAACTCACCGCAACAGCCGTCGCCGAGGCCACGGGAGGCACCCTCACTGCCTCCGTGCCGCCCGGTGCCACGGTCGACTCCGCCACCACCGATTCCCGGGAGGCCGCCGCCGGGACCCTGTTCATCGCCAAACCCGGTGAACATGCCGACGGGCATGACTTCATCCCCGCTGCCCGCGCCGCCGGAGCCACGCTCATCCTGGCGGAGCGTCAGACCGCGGATGCCGAGGGCCGGCCGGATCCCGCCGTCATCGTGGACGACGTGGTGCTGGCCATGGGCCGCCTGACCACGCACATCGTGCAGCGGATCCGTGAGCATTCGCCGACCACGGTCATCGGCATCACCGGCTCAGCCGGGAAGACCACCACCAAGGACCTGCTGGCCACCATCCTGGCGACCGCGGGACCCACGGTGGCGCCGCAGAACTCCTACAACGGTGAGGTCGGCGTGCCGCTCACCGTGTTCCGAGCCGCCCTGGACACGCGTTACCTCGTGATTGAGATGGGTGCTGACGAGGTGGGGAACATCGAATACCTCTCCTCCATGGTCAAGCCCGATATCGGGGTCGTCCTGATGGTCGGTTCCGCCCACGCCGGCAAGTTCGGCGGGGTCGAGAACATCGCCCGGACCAAGGGCGAACTGGTCGAGTCCCTGCCGTCGGATGGTTTCGCCGTGCTCAACCGTGACGATGCGCGCGTGGCCGCGATGGCCGCCCGTACCCAGGGTCGCGTGGTCTGGTTCTCCGTGGAGGACGGCTCCTTCCCGCTGGTGGACGCGGACCTCGAGACAGGTGGTGCCGCGTTCTCCGCCCTGGCCGACTCCCTCACGACGAACGCCGATGAGCGGCCCCAGTTCGACCTGCGTCTCGGCGCGGGCACCCGTGCCGAGCCCCACCCCGTGGCCTCCGGCCTCATCGGGCGGCACCACGCCTCCAACATCACCGCGGCCGCGGCCGCTGCGGCGGCAGCCGGCCTCTCTGTGGAGGCCATCGCCGCGGCGCTCAACGGCGCCGGCCCCACGAGCCGCCGGCGGATGGAGCGCACCGACCGCCCGGACGGCATCACCATCATCAACGACGCCTACAACGCGAACCCCGAGTCCATGCGGGCAGCCCTGCAGACCCTCGCCATGATGGGCCGGTCCACGGGGCGGCGCACCTGGGCGGTGCTGGGGGAGATGCTGGAGCTCGGCGACGCCCGCATCCGCGAGCACACCGCGATCGGCACCGCTGTGGTCCGGCTCAACATCAGCCAGCTCCTGGTCGTCGGCCGCGGCGCCCGACCGCTCTACACCTCCGCGGTGAACGAGGGATCGTGGGGTGACGAGGTCGACTTCGCCGAGGATCTCGACGCCGCCGAGACCCTGCTCCAGGGCAAGCTCGCTCCGGGCGACATCGTCTTGTTCAAGTCCTCTAACGGCGCCGGCCTGGGCGATCTGGGCGATCGGCTCGCACAGGGTCCGGTCAGTCCCGGCCCCATGGATGTCCCGACCACCGGGGACCGGAAGGAGCAGAGCCAGTGATAGGCCTGTTGATCGGTGCCCTCCTGGGGCTCGTGCTGACGCTCATCGGCACGCCGTTGTTCATCAAGTTCCTGGTCCGCCAGGGGTACGGCCAGTTCATCCGCGATGACGGCCCCACCTCGCATGCGACGAAGCGGGGCACCCCGACCATGGGCGGAACGGTCTTCGTGGTCGCCACCGTGCTCGCGTACTTCCTGACCCACTGGATCATGTCCGGCCTGCAGCTGGAGAATGCCGGGGTCACCGCCTCGGCCCTGATCCTGCTGCTGCTCATGGTCGGGATGGGCTTCGTGGGCTTCCTCGACGACTTCACCAAGATCTCCAACCAGCGCTCGCTCGGCCTGACCCCCTGGGCGAAGATCATCCTGCAGGCCGTCGTCGGCATCACCTTCGCCGTGCTGGCCCTGAACTTCCCGAACGAGCGTGGGCTGACCCCTGCCTCGACCGCCATCTCCTTCGTCCGGGACCTGCCGATCGACCTGGCCTTCGCCGGGCCGGTCCTCGGCGTGATCCTCTTCGTGGTCTGGTCCAACCTCATCACCACGGCCACCACCAACGCCGTGAACCTGACGGACGGACTGGACGGACTGGCCACCGGCGCCACCGCCATGATCACCGCCGCCTACATGCTGATCACCCTGTTCCAGGCGAACCAGTCGTGCGGGGTCACCAGCGCGGGAGCCGGCTGCTACGAGGTGCGCGATTCCATGGACCTGGCGGTGCTGGCCTCCATCCTCACCGGCGCCCTGATCGGGTTCCTGTGGTGGAACACCGCGCCGGCCAAGATCTTCATGGGGGACACCGGCTCGCTCGCCCTCGGCGGGGCCCTCGCCGGCTTCGCCATCATGTCCCGGACCGAACTCCTGGTGGTCGTCCTGGCCGGGCTCATGGTCCTCATCACCCTGTCGGTGATCATCCAGGTCGGCTACTTCAAGCTTTCCGGCGGCAAGCGGGTGTTCCTGATGGCACCGCTGCAGCACCACTTCGAGCTCAAGGGCTGGGCCGAGGTGACGGTGGTCATCCGGTTCTGGATCATCGGTCTGCTCTGCGTGGCCGTCGGAATCGCCCTGTTCTACGGCGAATGGGTGCTGTCCCAGTGAGCCCCGTGAACCCAGTGACCGGGGAGCCCCGAACGGACCCCTCCGACCACCTGGCCACCCTCACGAGCTGGGACGCCGAGTGGGCCGGCCTACGCGTCGTCGTCACCGGCCTGGGCCTGTCCGGCTTCGCCGCGGCGGACACCCTGGCCGAGCTCGGCGCCCACGTGGTGGTCGTGGACGGCCGGGACAGCCCGGAACACCGGGCCAAGGCGGACACCCTGAAGATCGTCGGCGTGCAGGACGTGCTGTTGGGGGACCGGCACACGGCCGTGGTGCCCGACGTCGGCGGACTGGCCCCCGAACTCGTGGTCACCTCCCCGGGGTGGCGGCCCGACCAGCCCCTCCTGGCGGCCGCCGCCGCGGCGGGCATCCCCATCTGGGGCGACGTCGAGTTGGCCTGGCGGGTCCGCGAACGGGCCGGACGCAAGACCGCGGACTGGCTGGTCGTCACCGGAACCAACGGCAAGACCACCACGGTCGGCATGGTCGAGTCCATGCTGCTGGCTGCCGGACAGCGGGCCATCGCGTGCGGCAACGTCGGCACGCCCATCCTCGACGCGATCCGAGATCCCGAGGGCTGGGACACCATCGCCGTGGAACTCTCCAGCTTCCAGCTGCACTGGACCCATCACATCGAGCCCGCCGCCTCAGCGGTGCTCAACCTCGCCGAGGACCATGTCGACTGGCACGGCTCCTTCGAGGCCTACTGTGCGGACAAGGCCAAGATCTACGAGCACACCCGCCTCGCCTGCCTCTTCAACGAGGAGCAGCCGTTGACCATGCGCATGGTCGAGGAGGCGGACGTCCAGGAGGGCTGCCGGGCCATCTCCTTCACCACCGACACCCCGGGGCGGTCCATGCTCGGTGTGGTGGACGGTCTCCTCGTGGACCGCGCCTTCCTGGCGGACCGGGCCACCCAGGCCCTGGAGCTCGGCCAGCTGCAGGACCTCGGACCGATCGCACCACAGCACCAGGTCGCCAATGCCCTGGCGGCGGCCGGACTGGTCCGCGCCATCGGGGTGCCACCCGAGGCGGTCCGGGACGGGCTGCGCGCCTACCGGCCCGGCGACCACCGGATCCAGCTGGTGGCCCAGGCCGATGACGTGCTGTGGATCAACGACTCCAAGGCCACCAACCCGCATGCGGCCGACGCATCACTGGCGGCGTTCACGGACGTGGTGTGGATCGCCGGCGGCCTGCCCAAGGGTGTGAGTTATGACGAGCTCGTCAGCCGCCATGTCGGCCGACTTCGCGCCGTCGTGCTCATCGGCGCCGATCCCGCCGAACTCGCCGGGGCGTTGCGGCGACACGCGCCGGACATCCCGGTTCTCTCCACCGCCGTGCGGGACACTGGAACAGACCCCTCGGACGGCCATCAGGCCATGGCCGCAGCGGTCCGTGAAGCCAATGCGGTGGCCCGGCCCGGGGACGTCGTCTTGATGGCGCCGGCAGCGGCGTCCATGGACCAGTTCGAATCCTACGCAGACCGAGGAAACGCCTTTATCGACGCCGTCGCCCGCCTCATGGAAGCCAAGGGGCTGGGCAGCTAAGGAGCCCTTGCATGGTGACCACACCCCACCCGCCCGTGTGGCGTCGGGCCTGGGGATTCCTCGAAGGCCAGGGCTCCAGCCGCACGTCGTACTTCCTGATCCTGGGTTGCGCCGCGGCCTTGACCGTCATCGGCCTGGTGATGGTGCTCTCGTCCTCCTCGGTGGAGAACATCGGGGAATTCACCGGGTCCTATGACCTGTTCATCCGGCAGGCGATATTCGCCGTCGTCGGCTTCGCGGTGCTGTTCGTCCTCTCCCGGCTGGGCACCGACCGCCTGCGGTCCCTGGCCTGGCCCGCCATCCTGCTGGCGATCTTCCTGCTGGCCCTCGTGCTGACACCCCTCGGCCACGAGGTCAACGGTAACCAGAACTGGCTGAAGATCGGCTCGTTCACCGCCCAGCCCTCCGAGGCCGCCAAACTGGCGCTGGCCCTGTGGGCCGCCGCGGTCCTTGAGCGCAAGGCCAAGCTGGTCGGCCAGCTGAAGCACTCGATCGTCCCGGTCATCTTCCCGGTGGGCGCCATCCTGCTGGGCCTGATCATGTACGGCCGGGACCTCGGCACCGCCATGGTGATCATGATGATCATGGCCGCTGTCCTGTTCCTGGCCGGCACCAAGCTGCGCTACTTCCTCATCGCCGGAGGCCTCGGCGCGGTCGCGGCCGTCGTCATGGCCCTGACGTCCGCGAACCGCACGGTCCGCATCCAGGCCTGGCTGGGCAACTGCGAGTTCCCCACGGAGCCCTGTTACCAGCCGGACCACGGCATGTTCGCGCTGGCGTCGGGCGGCTGGTGGGGGGTCGGACTGGGCCAGTCCCGCCAGAAGTGGAGTTACATCCCGGAGGCGGAGAACGACTTCATCTTCACCATCCTCGGGGAGGAGCTCGGATTGGCCGGGACCCTGCTCGTGATCGGGCTGTTCGCCGGTCTGGCCATCGGCCTGTTCCGGGTGGCGCGCCGCTCGACCTCGCTCTTCGTCCGGATCTGCACCGGCGGCATCCTCATCTGGATCGTCGGCCAGGCCTTCATCAACATCGCCATGGTCACCGGGCTGCTGCCGGTGATCGGTGTCCCGCTGCCCTTCATCTCCTATGGCGGCTCGGCGCTCACCTTCGTCCTGGCCGGCATCGGCGTGGTGCTCGCCTTCGCCCGCGAGCAGCGCCAGGAGGAGGAAGCAGCTGCAGGACACGCCGCCAACACCGCAACAACCGCCGCCTCCGGAAGCTCCGTACCGCCCACAACACCTGTCGGCGCCGCCCGCGCCTGGAAGAAGGCCCGATCATGACCGAACCGCTCCGCGTCGTCCTGGCAGGCGGCGGGACCGCCGGACACGTCAGTCCCATGCTGGCGATCGCGCGCGCCCTCGAGGAGATGCACACCGCAGGTGCGGACGTGACGACGGCCGGCGACGACGGGAATCCGGGCGTGCACTGCACCATGGTCGGAACCGCCTCGGGCCTGGAGACCCGGCTGGTCCCGGGTGCCGGCTACCAGTTGGACACCATCGACCGGGTGCCGCTGCCCCGCCGGCCCACCATGGACCTCGTGCGACTGCCCCTGCGACTGCGTCGGGCCGTCACCCAGGCCGGAGAGATCCTGGACCGCCGCCGTGCGGACGTGGTGGTCGGGGTGGGCGGATACGTCTCCACCCCCGTCTACCTGGCCGCCGTCCGCCGGGGCGTGCCGCTGGTCATCCACGAGGCCAATGTCCGGGCCGGCCTGGCGAACAAGGTCGGCGCCCGCAAGGCCGCCGTCGTGGCCACGGCCTTCCCGGAGACCGTCCTGCCCCGGGCCCAGTGCGTCGGCATGCCGATGCGCCGGGAGATCTCCACGCTGGACCGGGACGCGTCACGGGCCCAGGCGAGGCGGGCACTCGGCCTGGACCCCGAGCTCGCCACGGTGGTGGTGACCGGGGGATCATCCGGCGCCCTCCACGTCAACCGGACGATCGCCGCCGCGCTGCCCGGCCTCTCCGCCGCCGGCCTCCAGGTGCTCCACCTGACCGGGCGGGACAAGCAGGTCCTGAGCGAGGACGGCACCCCGGTCTCCGCTGCGGGCTACCACCAGCGTGAGTACCTCGACGGGATGGAACAGGCCTACGCGGCCGCGGACCTCATCGTCGCGCGGGCCGGCTCGGGCACCGTGCACGAACTCGCCGCCGTGGGTCTGCCCTCCGTCCTCGTCCCCCTGCCCATCGGCAACGGGGAGCAGGCCCTCAACGCCCGCGGGCTCGTGGATGCCGGCGGAGCCCTGATGGTCCGGGATGAGGCGTTCACCCCCGACTGGGTCCGGCGTGAACTCATCCCGCTCGCCCAGAGTGCCGCGCGGTTGGCTGCCATGTCCGCCGCGGCCCAGGCCAGGGGCATCCGGGACGCCGACAGCACCATGGCGAGGCTCGTCCTTCAGGCCGCCGGCCGGGCCGCCGCCTCTTCCTCCAGCAACCACCCGGGAGACGCCTCGTGAAACCCCCGTCAGCCGCATCGATGCCCCCTGCCCTGGCCGAGCTGGGGCGGGTCCACTTCCTCGGCCTCGGCGGGGTGGGCGTCTCCGGCATTGCCCGGATCATGCAGCAGCTCGGCGTCGAGATCTCGGGAACGGACGCCAAGGACCTGCCGGTCATGCGGGAACTGGAGACGGCCGGAGCCACCGTCTTCGTGGGCTACGACGCCACGCACCTCGACCTCCTCGCCCAGGACGGCGGGGGAGCGGTGGGCACCGTCATCGCCTCCTCCATCGCAGGCCCGGGCAATCCCGAGTACGACGCCGCCGTGGATCGAGGGATCCCGGTGCTCCACCGCTCCGAGGGTTTGGCCGCGGCCATGTCCGGCCACCGTGTCCTTGCCGTGGCCGGCACCCACGGCAAGACCACCACGTCCTCCATGGCCGCCATGGCCTTCTCCGACGCCGGCGCCGACCCCACCTTCGCGGTCGGGGCCGCCGTGGCCGGGCTGGGCACCAATGCCATGGCCGGCGGGGGCGAGTGGTTCATCGCCGAGGCCGATGAATCGGACGGCACCCTGCTGAACTACCGCCCGGAGATCGCCATCCTGACCAACGTGGAGGCCGACCACCTCGACTTCTACGGCTCGGTGGAGGCCGTCACCGAGGTGTTCCGGGATTTCATCCGGCTCCTGCCCCCCGAGGGCGTCCTGGTGGCCTGCGCGGACGACGCCGGCGCGCGAGATGCCGCGGAATGGGCCCGCACCGAAGCAGTCGACGGCCGTCCTTCGCCCAGGGTGGCCACCTATGGATCGGACCCCGCCCGGGCCGATGACCTGGTGCTGGTGGACAGTGCGCTGGCTGAGCTGTCCGGTGGCACCGGACAGCGGCTCACGTACCGGTGGGCGGATGGAACGACGACGGCCCTGACCCTGGCCGTGCCCGGGCGGCACAACGCGCTCAATGCGGCAGCGGTACTCCTGTCCGCCCGGCACGCCGGCCTCGACGTCGGTGCCGCGGCGCGCGGGCTCGAGGCCTTCCGGGGCACGGCACGCCGCTTCGAGTACCGCGGCGAGGCCGCCGGAGTCCGGGTCTTCGACGACTACGCCCACCATCCGACCGAGGTGGCCGCCGCCATCGCCGCCGGACGGACCGTGGCCGGCGGGAACCGCGTCCACGTGCTCTTCCAGCCCCACCTGTTCTCGCGCACCCGCGACTTCGCGGAGGGCTTCGCCGCGGCGCTCTCGGCGGCGGACGGGGTCCGGGTGCTGCCGGTCTACCCGGCGCGGGAGGAGCCGATCGACGGCGTCGACTCCTCGCTCATCGCCGATCGGGTCCGCACGGAACTGCCGGGGTCGACGACCGTGCCCGCGGACGCGCCGGCCGCCGTCGCCTCCCTGGTGTCCGCGGCACAGCCCGGTGACGTCATCCTCACGATGGGGGCCGGGGACGTCACGGCCCAGGGCGGTGCGGTACTGGCGGCCCTGACAGGACAGGCGGGACGCGCGTGACAGACGAGAGGACCCCCACCAGCAGACCGGCCACGTCGGCTACGTCGGACCAGGCTGGTGCTTCGGCTTTTTCAGTTTCTTCTGCTTCTGAGGACACCGCCCGGCCCGCGGACAATGTGGTCGAGTTCCCAGAGACGCAGGGACAGGCCCGTAGGCGGCACCGCAGGGTGTGGTTGATCGGCGGGGCCGGTGCCCTGGTGCTGTTGGGCATCCTCGGCGCGGTGCTGTATTTCTCCCCGGTGCTGGCCATCCAGCAGATCAAGGTCACCGGGACGGACCTCCTGGAGCAGAGCCGTGCCGAGGAGCTGCTGGAGCCGGTCATCGGGGAGCCGCTGCCGCAGGTCGGCCAGCGGACCGTTGAGGACCTGGTGGGCGGGGAGCCGGCCGTGGACACGGTCCGGGTCCATGCCGAGCCCCCCAACTCGTTGTCGGTCGAGATCGTGGAGCATCAACCGGTGGCCATGGTTCCGAAGGGGGACAGCCACGTCCTGTACTCAGCGAGCGGGGAGGCCCTGGCCACCCTGTCCGGGGAGCGGGCCTCCACCTTCCAGCTGCCCAGCGTGTCCAGCGCGGAGGATGTCAGCGATCCCGAGGTCTTCGACGCGATCACCTCGGTCCTGGGTACGCTGCCCGAGCCGATCCGCACCCGCATGGAGTCAGCCTCCGCGGAGACCGTGGACTCGGTCACCCTCCAGCTGACGGACGGCAGGACGGTCCTCTGGGGCAACGCGGACAAGGGGGCCCGGAAGGCCCAGGTCCTCGAGGCCCTCTTGAACGTTCCCGAGGACGAGGAGGCGCCGATCCGGGAGTTCGACGTCTCCACGCCGGACCGGCCCGTGACCCGGTGACGTCCGGATTCAGCGTCAGCTGGGGACGCCACGGCGACACACCGGACGCGGGTCTTTGCACGAACGCCGCCAGCACCATAACGTTTCAACCAGAAGACAGGTTGACATAACAATAACCTTCAACCTGAACGTTAAGCCAACCTGAGTGGCCGGGACGCGCGCTGGGCGTCACCGTCACCACCGGGTACCAAGACAGACAGACACCGAGCAAGGGACAAATACCGTGGCAGCACCGCAGAACTACCTGGCCGTCATCAAGGTCGTCGGCATCGGCGGCGCCGGCGTGAACGCCGTCAACCGCATGATCGACGTCGGACTCCGCGGCGTGGAGTTCATCGCCATCAACACGGACGCCCAGGCGCTGCTCATGAGTGATGCCGACGTGAAGCTGGACGTGGGCCGCGAGCTCACCCGCGGCCTCGGCGCCGGCGCCAACCCCGAGGTCGGCCGCCAGGCCGCCGAGGACCACGCCGAGGAGATCGAAGAGGTCCTGCGCGGCGCGGACATGGTGTTCGTGACCGCAGGCGAGGGCGGCGGCACCGGCACCGGCGGTGCTCCCGTGGTCGCCCGCATCGCCCGCTCGCTCGGCGCCCTGACCATCGGTGTCGTCACCCGCCCCTTCACCTTCGAGGGCCGCCGCCGCGCCGGCTCGGCCGAGAGCGGCATCGACGCCCTGCGGGACGAGGTCGACACCCTCATCGTCATCCCGAACGACCGGCTGCTGTCCATCTCGGACCGCAACGTCTCCGTGCTGGACGCCTTCAAGTCCGCGGACCAGGTCCTGCTGTCCGGTGTCCAGGGCATCACGGACCTGATCACCACTCCGGGCCTGATCAACCTCGACTTCGCGGACGTGAAGTCCGTCATGCAGGGCGCCGGCTCCGCCCTCATGGGCATCGGTTCGGCCCAGGGTGAGGATCGCGCCGTCAAGGCGGCCGAGCTGGCCATCGCCTCCCCGCTGCTGGAGGCCTCGATCGACGGCGCACACGGCGTGCTGCTGTCCATCCAGGGCGGTTCCGACCTGGGCCTGTTCGAGATCAACGAAGCAGCCCGCCTGGTCCAGGAGGTCGCCCACCCGGAGGCGAACATCATCTTCGGCGCTGTCATCGACGACGCGCTGGGCGACGAGGCCCGCATCACGGTTATCGCCGCCGGCTTCGACCAGGTCGATGCCACCTCCGCGCCGTCCGGCGGCTTCAACACCGGCACCAAGCCGCAGGGCCAGCAGTCCGGGCTGCCGGCCCAGAACGGTGCGGCGCAGGTGCCGCACCAGCCCGTTCCGAACCAGCCCGTCCCGGCCGCCCAGGAGGCCGCGCCGCAGCCCGAGACCTCCGGCTACAAGGCCGAGCCCGCCCAGCAGGACCTGCCGACCGTCGTCGAGCCGGACCTGTCCGGTGCCGGCCGTGACGACCTCGATGTCCCCGACTTCCTGAAGTAGTCACCGGGCGACGACCGTGCCGGAGGCATCGTGAGCGACAACCGGCGACCGGCCGGGGCCATGACGGCCCCGGCCGGTCCGTTCCTGTTCCGGGCCCATCCCGGCCCCGGCCTCGAGGTGGCCTTCACCAGCGTCGACGCCGGCAATCTCGCCTTCCATGTCAGCGGTACGCCTGCAGCGGGGAGCAAGAGCAACAAGGGTGACGGCAGCATCACGGGGGGCGACGGCGGCGCAGGGGACTCACGCGAGCGGGTCCGGGCGTCCCGCCGCGGGGTCGAGGCCGCCTTGGGCGTTCCGTCCGGACGCACCGAATACCTCACGCAGGTGCACTCGGCGCGGGTGGTGCCGGCTGCCGGCCGCGGCTGGGGTGAATCGCCCGCTGCAGAGGAAGCCGACGCCCTCATCAGCCCGACCGGCCGGGATCCGTTGGCCATCATGGTGGCGGACTGCCTGCCCGTGGTGTTCGCATCCCGCCGCTCCGTGGAATCGCCCGCAGCCGTCGGCAGGGACGGCCGTGCCGGGGCGTCCGGGCCAGGGGCCGGCGGCGCGAACCCCCTGACGGGTCCGACAGCGGTGGCGCATGCCGGCCGGCGGGGCCTGCTCGACGGAATCCTGCAGAACACGGTGGAGATGATGCGGCGCGAGGGCTCCGGCCACGAGCCGGGAGACATCCAGGCCTGGATCGGCCCGGCCATCTGCGGCCGGTGCTACGAGGTCCCCGAGCAGATGCGTCTGGACGGTTCCGCTCAGATCCCCGCCACCCACTCCACGACCACATGGGGGACTCCGGCACTGGACCTGCCGGCCGGAGCCCAGGCCGTGCTGGAATCGCTCGGCGTCGCGGTGCACCGCAGCCCGGTCTGCACCCGGGAGGATCCGCGGCTCTTCTCACATCGACGTGATCCCGGCCGAGGGCGGTTCATCGGGCTGGTGTGGCGGCGCGAGGAAGGGCAGGGCACAAGCCCTGGTGAGGGCAGTGAAGGCAGCGAAGGCAGCGAAGGATGAGTACACCGGAATGACGGACACGGACCGCCCGCAGGACGAGCGCACGGCGGAACTGGGGCGACGCCTGACTGCGGTGCACCGCCGGATCGCCGCGGCGGTCGCCGCGGCCGGCCGGCAGGACACCCCGGACCTGGTGGTCGTCACCAAGTTCCATCCGGCAGCCGACGTGCGCAGACTGCACTCCTGCGGCGTGCGCCACGTGGGCGAGAACCGCGACCAGGAGGCCAGAGGCAAGGCCGCCGAGGTCGCCGACCTGGCCGAGGCCGGACTCGAGTGGCACTTCATCGGCCAGTTGCAGTCGAACAAGGCCAAGTACGTGGTGCGCTACGCCTCGGCAGTGCACTCGGTGGACCGGGTCTCCCTCGTGGAGGCGCTCTCCTCGGCGATGGACCGGGAGCAGGGGCGACGTCGCGAGGCGGGGGAGCCGATGCGCCCGCCGATGGACTGCCTGATCCAGGTGGACCTGGACGGCCGGTCCGCCGAGGACCGCCCCGCGGGAATCGGGTCGCGGGGTGGCGCCCATCCCGACGAGGTGTCCGCGCTGGCGGCCGCGATCTCCCAGGCCGAGGGGCTCAGGCTCCGTGGTGTCATGGCGGTGGCACCCGTGGGGCTGGACCCTGTGCCGGCCTTCCATCTCCTCCGGCGGATCTCCGGAGTGGTGTCGGCAGCCCATCCGGGGGCCACCTGGATCTCGGCCGGCATGAGCCAGGACCTGGAACAGGCCGTGGCGTCCGGAGCGACACACCTGAGGATCGGCACTGATGTCCTCGGGCCGCGCCCCGACGTGGGTTAACCTCGAAGGTGTCTGCTTCGACAGCGGACGACGCAGGGCCCGGAGCAGGCCGGGCGGATTCCACACGGTGAGGATGTTCGATGGCTGGTGCACTGAAGAAGACCATGATCTACCTCGGGCTCGCCGATGGCGAGGAGCAGTACGAGGAAGACCAGCGGGCGGCCGAACAGCCCCGCCGGCAGGAGCGGGCCGAGCGCCACGCCCCCGTCGAGACCGCTGAGCCGGCCGACGACTGGGAGGACGAGGTCCGGGAGGACCGCCCCCAGCCGATGCGTGCGGCCCACCCCCAGCCGGTCGAGCGTGAGTACCGGGCACCCGTCACCCCCATCAAGCGGGCCACCCAGTCCCGGGAAGAGGCCCCTGCCGTGCGACAGATCACCACCGTGCACCCGCGTTCCTACAACGACGCCAAGCTCATCGGCGAGTCCTTCCGCGGGGGTATCCCGGTCATCATGAACGTGACGGACATGAGCGAGGCCGATGCGAAGCGCCTGGTGGACTTCTCCGCCGGCCTGGTGTTCGGCCTGCACGGTTCCATCGAGCGCGTCACCAACAAGGTGTTCCTGCTGACGCCGGCCACCGTCCAGGTCCTGGGCGAGGACTCCTCGGAGACCGAAGACCAGGCCCACTTCTTCAACCAGAGCTGACACCGCACCGGCAGGGCTTCCCTGCCGGGAGCATGACGGTGTGGAATAGGCTGCCGTGACCCTGATCTTCTCCCTTCTCTACCTTGTCCTGGCACTGGTTCAGTTCCTGCTGCTGATCCGGATCGTCTTCGACGTGGTGCAGTCCTTCGCGCGCTCCTGGCGGCCGAAGGGCATCCTGCTGATGGTCGCATCCACCGTGTACACCGTGACCGACCCGCCCCTGCGCTGGCTCCGGTCCAAGATCCCGCCGGTGAATCTCGGCGGAATCGGCATCGACGTGGCGTTCCTGATCCTCTTCGTCGTCGTCGTCCTGCTGAAGTCCATCGTCGCTGCCCTTGCCGTGGGCACGTTGGGCTGATGGTAGCCTGAAGAACAGTGTGGCCTCGGCATGCAGACCTGTATGCGGGTGGCCACAAGAAGACCGTTGCCCCTCGAGGGCAGACCAAATACGTATTGGGGTGACCACATGGCTCTGACGCCGGAAGATGTTGTCAACAAGCGGTTCCAGCCGACGAAATTTCGGGAAGGCTACGACCAGGACGAGGTTGACGACTTCCTGGACGAGATCGTGGTCGAACTGCGTCGTCTGAACCAGGAGAACGACGAGCTGCGCCGCAAGGTGTCGGACCTGCAGTCCGGCGGAAGCGGCGAGTCCGCTGTTCCGGCTCCGGTGTCGGCTGAGGCCGCCGAGGACCAAGACACCCAGGTCAAGGCCGGGGCTGCCCAAGAGGCCGTGGAGTCCACGGACACCACCGAGTCCGCCCAGACCGAGGACACCCCCGACACTGCTCCGTCCACCGCGGCGCCTGCCGCTGGTGCGGCGGTCCCGGCTGCCGTCTCCGAGCCCACCGTCACCGAGTCTGCCCCGGCTGCCGGCGCCACCGCCGCCCAGGCGGCCGCCACGCCGGTCTCCGGCGCGTCTGAGTCCACGGCCACGTCCGCCGCAGGCGTGCTGGCCATGGCCCAGAAGCTGCATGACGACTACGTGGCCGAGGGCCAGACCAAGCGCGAGGAGATCATCCAGGAGGCCCAGACCGAGGCCAACGGGCTGGTCAATGACGCCCAGGAGAAGTCCCGGAAGACGCTGGCCGACCTCGAGGAGAAGAAGTCGGTGCTGGAGCGCAAGGTGGAGCAGCTCAAGGGCTTCGAGCGCGACTACCGCGCTCGCCTGAAGGCCTACATCGAGGGCCAGCTCCGCGACCTGCAGAACCAGGGACCGATCCAGGACGAGGCCACCGCCTCGAACTGACCCCGCGACCCGGCCTGCCGGGCCCGACGCGAGTCGACCCCACTGACACAGATCCGGGCCGGCCATGGTGGACCACCATGGCCGGCCCGCTTCTGTTCCCGACCACCATCCCTGTCCGGCACAGGACAGCACCGGACCGCACCGAAGGACGCCACCGCGTGACCGACATTGAGCCCAGCCGCCCCGCCGGTCCAGAGGACACCACCGCAACGGCCCCGAAGCGTCATCGTGCGTGGATCGCCGTCCTGGTGTTCGCCGTGGGCTACGTCTTCGACCAGCTCACCAAGCGCTGGGTCGAGAGCACCATGACCGAGGGGCAGGTCACGGACGTCCTGGCTCCCCTGCTCCGGTGGCACTTCATCCGCAATCCGGGTGCCGCGTTCTCCATCGGCGAGGAGCACACCTGGATTTTCACCATCATCCAGTCTGCGGTGGCCGTCGTCGTGGTGGTGCTGTTGTTCCGGGTCCGCTCGACCCTGTGGGCCGTGGCCCTGGGCGGACTGCTGGGTGGAGTCCTGGGCAACCTGACGGACCGCCTGTTCAGGCCGCCGGGCTTCGGTGTGGGACACGTGGTCGACTTCATCGCCTTGCCGAACTTCGCCATCTTCAACATCGCGGACTCGTTGATCGTCTGCTCCATGATCGGCATCGTCCTGCTGATGTTCAGGGGACTGCAGCTCGACGGCACCCGCGAAATGCCCGAGAAGGGCGAGGGCGCGGGGACAGCCGAGGCCGGTAACGCCACCGGGCAGGGCCGTGACGCAGACTCCTGAACCCGGCGAGGCCGTCGTCGTCCCCCAGGAGCACGAGGTGGGCCGGAGGGTGGACGCGGTCTTAGCCGTGGCCCTCGGGATCTCGCGTACGAAGGCTGCGGCCTGGTGCGCGGCCGGCCTCGTGGCCGAACGTGCCGCCGGGACGCCCGGGCCGGCACGGACCGTGCAGAAATCCGCCAGGGTCGCGGCCGGGACCGAACTCCTGGTGGACATCCAGGAGGAACCGAACCCGCTCGATGTGAAGGTGGAGATCGTGGAGGACCTGAGAATCCTGGCGGACGACCCGGACTACGTGGTGGTGGACAAGCCCGTCGGCGTGGCCGCCCACCCGTCTCCGGGCTGGGTGGGCCCCACTGTCGTCGGGGGACTGGCCGGGGCCGGCTACCGCATCTCGACGTCCGGTGCCCCGGAGCGCCAGGGGATCGTGCACCGGCTGGACGTGGGCACCTCAGGGATCATGGTGGTCGCCAAATCGGAGCGCGCCTACACCGTGCTCAAGGACGCGTTCCGCGACCGCACCCCGGAGAAGACCTACCACGCGGTGGTGCAGGGCCTGCCGGATCCCCTGAACGGGACCATCGACGCCCCGATCGGCCGCCACCCCGGTCACGACTGGAAGTTCGCCGTGCTCGAGGGCGGCCGGGACTCCATCACCCGGTACCAGACCCTCGAGGCCTTCGGCCGGGCGACCCTGGTGGAGGTCAAGCTCGAGACCGGGCGGACCCACCAGATCCGCGTGCACTTCTCGGCTCTGCGCCACCCCTGTGCAGGGGATCTGACCTACGGCGCCGATCCCCGGCTGGCAGCGGAGTTGGGGCTGACGCGGCAATGGCTGCACGCCCACCGGCTCGGGTTCTCCCATCCGGTGACCGGGGAATGGGTGGACTACGAGAGCCCCTACCCGCAGGACCTCGTCTATGCCTTGGGCGTGTTGCGCGGGGAGTAACTAATCTGGATGATCGACGCGATCAGCATGACCACCATGATCGACGCTGTCGGCACGAACGGCAGCAGGTAGCAAGCAGGGCAGTAGGGAAGTGCGGAGCATGACGGCCACCACGGATATGGCACAGGAAGCAGCTGCAACGAAGAAGGACGGCGGGTTCACCCACCTCCACGTCCACACCGAGTACTCGATGCTGGACGGCGCGGCCAAGCTCAGCGAGCTCTTCGACGAGACGAAGCGGCTGGGCATGGACTCGATCGCCATCACCGACCACGGCTACCTCTTCGGGGCCTTTGACTTCTGGAAGAAGGCCACCGATGCCGGCGTCAAGCCGATCATCGGGCTGGAGGCCTACCTGACGCCCGGACAGCTGCACCGCTCGGACAAGACGAAGGTCCGGTGGGGTGAGCAGCATCAGCGGGGGGACGACGTCTCCGGTGGTGGCGCCATCACGCACATGACCCTGCTGTCGAAGAACAACAAGGGCATGCACAACCTGTTCCGGGCCGGCTCGATCGCCTCCCTGGACTCGGTCTACGCGAAATGGCCGCGCATCGACCGGGAGCTGCTCTCCACTTACTCCGAGGGTCTGATCGGCACCACCGGCTGCCCCTCGGGCGAGATCCAGACGCGGCTGCGGCTGGGCCAGTACAACGAGGCCCGGGAGGCCGCCGCCGAGTTCCAGGACATCTTCGGCCGGGAGAATTTCTACTGCGAGCTGATGATGCACGGCCTGGACATCGAGAAGCGGGTCATCAAGGACCTGCTCAAGCTGTCCAAGGACCTGCAGATCCCGCTCGTGGCGTCCAACGACCTGCACTACACGCACGAGCACGACTCCAAGCCCCACGAGGCACTGCTGGCCATCCAGTCCGGGTCCAACCTGCTCGAGCCCACCTACGACCAGGGCGGGTCCCGCTTCGCCCTGTCCGGCACCGAGTACTACGTGAAGTCCCCGCGGCAGATGCGGGACCTGTTCTCCGAGTTCCCGGAGGCCTGCGACAACACACTGCTGATCGCCGAGCAGTGCGAGGTCTCCTTCGACACTGAGGCGAACTACATGCCGAAGTTCCCCTGCCCGCCGGGGGAGGACGAGACCACGTGGCTGACGAAGGAGGTCGCCACCGGGTTGAAGTTCCGCTACCCCGACGGCGTCCCGTCCCACGTGCGCAAGCAGGCCGACTACGAGCTGGACGTCATCCTCTCGATGGGCTTCCCGGGCTACTTCCTCGTGGTGGCCGACTTCATCAACTGGGCCAAGAACAACGGCATCCGGGTGGGGCCGGGACGTGGCTCCGGCGCCGGCTCCATGGTCGCCTACGCGCTGAAGATCACCGAGCTCGACCCGCTGGAGCACGGGTTGATCTTCGAGCGCTTCCTCAACCCGGACCGCGTGTCCATGCCCGACTTCGACGTCGACTTCGATGATCGCCGCCGCTCCGAGGTGATCGACTACGTCACCGAGAAGTACGGCGACGAGCGCGTCTCCATGATCGTCACCTACGGCACCATCAAGACGAAGCAGGCCCTCAAGGACTCTGCCCGCGTGATGGGCTTCCCCTTCTCCATGGGTGAGTCCCTGACCAAGGCCCTGCCGCCGGCTGTCATGGCCAAGGACATCCCGCTGAAGGACATCGAGGACAAGAAGTCGCAGCGGTACGGTGAGGCCGGTGAGTTCCGTGAGCTCGTCGCCACGGATCCGGACGCGGCCAAGGTCTTCGAGACCGCCAAGGGCGTCGAGGGGCTGAAGCGGCAGTGGGGCGTGCACGCCGCGGGTGTGATCATGTCCTCCGAGCCGATCATCGACGTCATCCCGATCATGCGCCGCCTGCAGGACGGCCAGGTGATCACCCAGTTCGACTACCCCACGGCGGAGGGCCTGGGGCTGATCAAGATGGACTTCCTCGGCCTGAGGAACCTGACGATCATCTCGGACGCGATCGAGAACATCCAGATGAACCAGGACTTCACCCTGGACCTGGAGTCCCTCACGTTCGACGACCAGGCGTCCTACGAGCTGCTGGCTCGGGGCGACACCCTGGGCGTGTTCCAGCTCGACGGCGGCCCCATGCGCTCGCTGCTGAAGATGATGAAGCCGGACAACTTCGAGGACATCTCGGCCACCATCGCGCTGTACCGCCCGGGGCCCATGGGTGCGAACTCGCACACCAACTACGCCCTGCGCAAGAACGGCCAGCAGGAGATCACCCCGATCCACCCGGAGCTCGAGGAACCCCTCGCGGAGATCCTGGGCACGACCTACGGCCTGATCGTGTATCAGGAGCAGGTCATGGCGATCGCCCAGAAGGTGGCCGGCTTCTCGCTCGGGCAGGCGGACATCCTGCGCCGCGCCATGGGCAAGAAGAAGAAGTCGGAGCTGGACAAGCAGTACGTCGGGTTCCACCAGGGCATGATCGACCACGGCTACTCCGAGGCCGCCATCAAGGCCCTGTGGGACATTCTGCTTCCGTTCTCGGACTACGCCTTCAACAAGGCGCACTCGGCCGCCTACGGGCTGGTGTCCTACTGGACCGCCTACCTGAAGGCGCACTACCCGGCCGAGTACATGGCCGCCCTGCTCACCTCCGTGGGTGATGACAAGGACAAGATGGCGATGTACCTCAACGAGTGCCGCCACATGGGCATCTCGGTGCTCCCACCGGACGTCAACGAGTCCAGCCTCTACTTCACCTCGGTGGGCAAGGACATCCGCTTCGGCATGGGCGCCGTGCGCAACGTGGGTGCCAACGCCGTGGCCGGGATCGTCGCCGCCCGCGAGGAGAAGGGGAAATTCACCTCGTTCCAGGACTTCTTCAAGAAGGTCCCGGCCGTCGTGTGCAACAAGCGCACCATCGAATCCCTCATCAAGGCCGGCGGCTACGACTCGCTCGGCTACCCCCGCAGGGCCCTGCTGGCCGTGCACGAGGAGGCCACGGACGGCGCCGTGGCGCAGAAGCGCCAGGAGGCCAACAACCAGTTCGACTTCTTCTCCCTGCTGGAGGATGAGGGGGGCGACGTCGGCGATGCCGGGTTCGGGATCGAGGTCCCGAACATGCCGGAATGGGACAAGAACGACAAGCTCACCTTCGAGCGCGAGATGCTCGGCCTCTACGTCTCCGACCATCCCCTGCAGGGGCTGGACGGCGTGCTCGCCCAGCATGCGGACATCTCCATCACCCACATCCTCTCCGACGACGGCCCGTCCGACGGCGCGATGGTCACCATCGCCGGGCTCATCACGAGCCTCGAGCGGCGCATCGCCAAGAGCTCGGGCAACGCCTACGCGCGTACGGAGATCGAGGACCTGGGCGCCTCGATGGACGTCATGTTCTTCGGCAAGGCCTATGCGCCGATCGCCACGATGCTGGCCCAGGACCTCGTGGTGGCCGTCAAGGGCCGCGTGCAGCGGCGTGATGACGGGTCGATCTCCCTGAGCGCCCAGGAGTTGACCATCCCGGACCTCTCGGACGGCCACTCCGGCCCGGTCTCGCTGACCATGCCCGGTTTCAAGGCGAACGAGACCGTGGTCTCCGCCCTGGGGGACGTGCTCAAGACCCACCCGGGGACCACCGAGGTCCGGCTCAAGCTGACGGGGGCACGCACCATGGAGGTCATGCAGCTCGGCGCCGACTTCCGGGTCAGCCCGAATCCGGCCCTCTTCGGAGACCTCAAGGTGCTGCTGGGACCGGCCTGCCTCGAATAGGGAACGGGCAGCCTCTCCCATCCGTGGTGTCGCTCATCGAAGAACACCACTACATCTGGTAATGGCACGGTTGTTATTCACTGGGTCGTCCGACTATGATGGAGTGGTCCACCGGCGGAGGAAGGGGAAGTCATGCACTGTCCCTTCTGCCGTCATGAGGACTCCCGTGTGGTGGACTCCCGCTCGTTGGACGACGGCTCTGCCATCCGTCGGCGCCGTCAATGCCAGTCCTGTGGGAAGCGTTTCACCACCATGGAGACCACGGCCCTGACGGTGGTCAAGCGGTCCGGGGTGGCCGAACCCTTCGACCGCTCCAAGATCATCAACGGTGTCCGCAAGGCCTGCCAGGGGCGTCCGGTCACCAGCGACGACCTGGCCATGCTGGCCCAGGAGGTCGAGGAGACCATCCGGGCCACGGGCAACGCCGAGGTGGACGCCCACGAGGTGGGGCTCGCGATCCTCGAGCCGTTGCGCCGCCTGGACCAGGTGGCCTACCTCCGGTTCGCCTCCGTGTACCAGGCCTTCGACTCGCTGGACGACTTCGCCGGCGCCATCGAGGACCTGCGGTCCGCCGGCACGGCGTCGGACACCGCCACCCCGGCCCTGCAGCCGCGGTTGTTCACCCGCTGACGCGGAAGGCCCCACGGGGCGATGAGACTGCCGATGGCGGCTCCGGAGGGGAAGCCGGAGCCGCCATCGGCCACCACCTGCGGTCCGTGGCTACGTCGCCTTCTTGACGGCCTTCTTCGCCGCCTTCCGGACGGCCCTGCCCGTGTCCTTCCCGGAGTCCGAACCATCGACCGACTCCTTCGCCATCGCCCGGTCGGCGGCCTTCCGGGCGGTGCCGAGCAGGGCCTGCCGGGTGGCGGTTCCGGCCAGCGCGTCCGTGGCCCAGAGCGCGGCCCCCACGATGCCCGCGTTGTTCTTCAAGGCCGCCGGGACGATCGGGGCCCGCAGGTCAAGCAGCGGCAGGTAGTCGTCCGGGCGTTTGGAGATGCCCCCGCCCACGATGATCAGGTCCGGGTAGAAGATGCGCTCCACGTAGGAGAAGTACCTCTGGAGCCGTTCGGCGTAGGCCGGCCAGTCCAGTCCCTCGCGTTCCCGCGCCGCGGCGGAGGCACGGGTCTCGGCCACGGCCCCGTCGAGTTCGATCGTGCCCAGCTCGAGGTTGGGGACCAGTTCGCCGTCCCGGAACAGCCCCGCCCCGATCCCCGTGCCCAGGGTGATGACCAGGACCGTTCCCTGCACGCCGGCGCCGGCGCCGTAGCGGACCTCGGCCAGGCCGGCGGCATCGGCGTCGTTCACGGTGGAGACCGGCCGCTTCAGCGCCTCGGAGAACAGCTCGTCCACCTCGGTGCCGATCCAGGAGGCGTCCATGTTGGTCGCGGTGAGGCAGACCCCCTGGTGGATGACGGCCGGGAAGTCGATGCCCACGGGCAGGGCGCGGGACGGGGCGCCCGGGCGGGCATCCAGTTCGTCCACGATCTGGGTCAATACGCCGGCCACGGCCTCGGGGCGGGCCGGCTGCGGGGTGGGGACGCGGAACCTCTCACCCACCAGCCGGCCGGTCTTCGGTCCCTCGCCCAGCTGGACGATCCCGCCCTTCATCCCGGTGCCGCCGACGTCGACGCCGAGGGTGGTGAACAGGCCGCTGGCCGGGTCGGTGGTCTTCTTCGCCATGGTGCGCTCCGCAGGACGTGGGATCGGTGGGTGGAGTGGACGACGCGCTGCTCAGGGCAGGGTCAGGATCTCGGCGCCGTCGTCCGTGACCACGAGGGTGTGCTCGAACTGTGCGGTGCGCTGACGGTCCCGGGTGACCACGGTCCAGTCGTCGTCCCACATGTCCCAGCGGATGGTGCCGAGGGTGATCATCGGCTCGATGGTGAAGACCATGCCGGGGACCATCACGGTGTTGTGCGCAGGGGCGGCATCGAAGTGGGGGATGACGAGCCCGGAGTGGAAGTCACGGCCCACGCCGTGGCCGATGAAGTCCCGGACCACCCCATAGCCGAAGCGTTTGGCATAGGACTCGATGGCCCGGCCGATGACGTTGACCTCGCGACCGGGCTTCACGGCCTTGATACCGCGCATCATGGCCTCGTGGGTGCGCTCCACCAGCAGCTGGGACTCCGCGTCCACGGTGCCGACCAGGTAGGTCATGTTGTGGTCCCCGTGGTGCCCGTCCAGGTACGCCGTGATGTCGAGGTTGATGATGTCCCCGTCCTCCAGCACGGTGTCATCCGGGATGCCGTGGCAGATCACCTCGTTCAACGAGGTGCAGATGGCCTTCGGGAAGCCCTTGTAGCCGAGGCAGGACGGGTAGGCGCCGTGATCGCAGATGAACTCGTGCGCGATCCGGTCCAGTTCCGCCGTGGTGACGCCGGGGGCGATGTGCCGGGCGGCCTCCTCCATGGCCTGGGCGGCGATCCGGCCGGCCGCGCGGATCTTCTCGATCCCCTCGGCATCGTAGACGTCGGAGCCGTTGCCCTCGTCCGCCGTGGTCCGTCCCACGTACTCCGGCCGCTCGATGTGCGCCGGAACGGGAAGGGCGGGCGCGACGACGCCCGGCGTCAGGGTGCCCACCGGCGCCTTGGAACCCGGTTCGCCCCGCATCGGGCCCTCCGGGGCGGGACCGTTGTGGCTGGTCGAGGGCGCCGGGGCGGTCGAGGCGGGACGGGTGTTCGTCTGAGGGCTGTGGGACATGACTCGATCCTATCGCCGCCGAGGGCACCGGGTGGGCCGGCTGGAGCGCCGATAGGGTGGGCCCATGAGCGAATACTGGTACAACGTCGTCACGAAGCAGGTCGAGGAAGGCCCGCAGTCAGACTGGTCGAAGCTGCTGGGGCCCTACCAGTCCCGCACTGAGGCCGAGGGCGCCATCGCGCAGGTGCAGGCGAACAACGAGCGCTGGGATGACGCGGAGGAGGAGGAAGGGTAGGCCGGCCCGATCAGGACTCGAAGCCGTGCTCGGCTGCCGGGAACGTGCCCTCGAGCACGTCCCGGCGGTAGTCGGTGACCGCCGCTGAGACCACCGAGTGCAGGTCCGCGTACTGCTTCACGAAGCGCGGCATCCTGCCGGTCCGCAGGCCGAGCATGTCCTGCCACACCAGGACCTGGCCGGTGGTGGTGGGCCCGGCACCGATGCCGACGGTGGGCACGCGCAGCGCCTCGTCCACCTGGCGGGCGATGTCCGAGGGGACCATCTCCATCAGCACGGCGAAGGCACCGGCATCCTGCAGCACCGTCGCCTCGCGCACCATCGCCTCCGCGGCGCCCTCGGTGCGGCCCTGGACCCGGTACCCACCCAGGACGTTCTCGGACTGGGGGGTGAAGCCGATGTGGGCCATGACGGGGACTCCGGCGTCCGTCATCATGCGCACGTGCTCGGCGTAGCGGACGCCCCCTTCCATCTTCACGGCGTGGACGCCGGCCTCCTTGACGAGCCGGATGGCGCTCTCGGTTCCCTGCTGGGGGGACAGCTCATAGGAGCCGAAGGGCAGATCGCACAGCACCATGGCGTGCCGGGTGCCGCGGACCACGGATCCGGCGTAGACGATCATCTCGTCGAGCGTGATCGGCAGGGTGGTGGCATGGCCCATCATGGTGTTGGCCGCCGAGTCACCCACCAGGATCGTCTCGATGCCCGCGTCGTCGAAGACCTGGGCCATCTGGAAGTCGTACGCCGTGAGCATCGCGAAGCGCCGGCCCTCATCCTTGGCCTTCTGGAGGTGCACGGTGCGGTAGCGGGCAGGAGTCGGTGCGGCGTAGGGCGCGGTTTCTTTCTCAGCCATGGCCGCAGTCTAGCGGCCCGTCATCCGGCGCTGACCGGGCCCGGCACACTACAGTGGGAGCATTCGCACGATCCGACAGGAGGCCGCCAGAGACATGGATCGCCAACAGGAGTTTGTCCTCAGGACCATAGAGGACCGGGACGTGCGTTTCGTGCGACTGTGGTTCACCGACGTGACCGGCACGCTGAAGTCGGTCGCGTTGGCACCGGCCGAGGTCGAGGGGGCCTTCGCCGAGGGCCTGGGCTTCGACGGGTCCTCGATCGACGGGTACACCCGGATCTTCGAGTCGGACATGCTGCTGCAGCCGGACCCCTCGACCTTCCAGATCCTGCCGTGGCGCGGCGAGGACGAGCCCACCTCACGGATGTTCTGTGACGTGCTCACTCCGGACGGGGAGCCCTCCGCCGCCGATCCCCGCCAGGTGCTGCGCCGTCAGCTGTCCCGCGCCGCGGACATGGGCTTCACGTTCTACACGCACCCCGAGATCGAGTTCTACCTCCTCCAGTCCAAGGACCCCGGACCGGACGGCCAGCCCATCCCGGTGGACCAGGCCGGGTACTTCGACCACGAGCCCGGCGGCGTCGCCACGGACTTCCGCCGCCACGCGGTCAACATGCTCGAGGCGATCGGCATCTCGGTGGAGTTCAGCCACCACGAGTCCGGCCCCGGCCAGAACGAGATCGACCTGCGCTACGCGGATGCCCTGCAGACGGCCGACAACATCATGACGTTCCGCACCGTGATCAAGGAGGTCGCCCAGCTCCAGGGCAACTACGCGACCTTCATGCCGAAGCCGTTCGGCCAGCATGCCGGCTCCGGGATGCACACCCACTTCTCCCTGTTCGAGGGCGATTCGAACGCCTTCTTTGAGCCCAGTGCCGAGTTCCACCTCTCCACCACGGGACGCCGGTTCATCGCCGGGCTGCTGCACCACAGCATGGAGATCACGGCCATCACCAACCAGTTCGTGAACTCGTACAAGCGCCTCTGGGGCGGCGGGGAGGCCCCGTCCTACGTGTCCTGGGGCCACAACAACCGTTCCGCCCTGGTCCGCGTCCCCCTCTACAAGCCGGACAAGGCCGGCTCGGCCCGCGTCGAGTACCGCGGGATCGATGCCTCCGCGAACCCGTACCTGACCTACGCGGTCCTCCTGGCCGCCGGCCTGAAGGGAATCGAGGAGGAGTACGAGTTGCCGGAGGCCGCCGCCGAGGACATCAGCGCGCTCACCTCCACGGAACGCCGGGCCCTGGGCCACCACCCGCTGCCCGGTACCCTGCATGACGCCCTGCGGATCATGGAGGACTCCGAGTTCGTGGCCGAGGTGCTGGGGGAGACGGTCTTCGAGAACTTCCTGCGGAACAAGCGTCAGGAGTGGGACGAGTACCGGGTCGAGGTCACGCCGTTCGAACTGCAGCGCAACCTCGGCATCCTCTGATCCGGCATGATCACCCCGGCATCGGAGAATAGCGGGCCCGGACGGAAGTCCCTGGTCAGTGCCGGCTTCTCCGACTGGGCCCGCGCCCAGGAGCTGTTGGCCTCCCCGGAACTGGGATCCCTGGACCAGCAGGAGATCGTGCGCATCCTCGCGAACGCCCCGGACCCGGACCAGGCCCTGATCCTGTTCGTCCGACTGCTGGAGCGGGCCCCGGCCCTGGCAGGGGTGCTGGAGGACCCGGCGCGCTCCCGGGCGGTGGCACGACTGCTGGGCGCCTCCGAGGCGCTGGGGGAGTTCCTCATCCGCCGGCCGGACCACATCGACCTGCTCGTGGACCCGGCCGCTGCCGCCCGCACCGCTCCCGTCCTGGGACCGGACGGCCTCGCGGCTGACACGGCCCCGTTGCGGACTCTGCTCCTGGAGGCGGTCGGTGCGGATGCCACCGCGGCCCGTCCGGTGGCCACGCTCCGCGGCAAGGAGGCGGCCGCGGCCCTGAGGATCGCCTATCGCCGGCAGCTCACGGCCCTGGCCATCCAGGACCTGACCGTGCGGGACCCGCGGGCGGCCGAGCCGGCGGTCTCGGCCTGGCTGGCCGATCTGGCCGGCGCCGCGATCGAGGCCGGCCTCGCCGCCGCCCGGGCGGACGCCGTCGAGCAGTACGGCCAGGACGCCGACCGGGTGGACCTCGCCGTCATCGGGATGGGCAAATGCGGCGCGCGGGAACTGAACTACATCTCGGACGTGGACGTCATCTTCGTCCACGCCTCGTCCCTGGAGGACGATCACCACGCGGCGGTCATCGCCACGGCCCTGGCCGCCGGGATCTCGAAGTACACCACCGCGGCGGCCCCCGAACAGGGCCTGTGGGAGATCGACGCGAACCTGCGCCCCGAGGGCAAGGACGGGGTGCTGTCCCGAACGGTGGAGTCCCATGGGGAGTACTACCGCCGCTGGGCTCACACGTGGGAGTTCCAGGCCCTGCTCAAGGCCCGGCCCATCGCCGGCGATCGGGAACTGGGCCGGGAGTACATCGACGCGATCTGGCCGCTGGTCTGGACCAGCTCGGAGCGGGACGGCTTCGTCTCCTCCGTCCAGCAGATGCGGCGCCGGGTCCTGGACAACATCGCCCACCAGAACCGGGACCGGGAGATCAAGCTGGGCGCCGGCGGCCTGCGGGACGTGGAGTTCACCGTCCAGCTGCTCCAGCTCGTCCACGGCAAGACCGAGGAGTCCGTCCGCGTCCGGAACACCCTGGACGCCATCGACGCCCTGGAGAACAGCTCCTACATCGGGCGCTCGGACGCCGAGTCCTTCGCCGGCGCCTACCGGTACCTGAGGCTGCTGGAGCACCGGATCCAGCTGGTCCACCTGCGCCGGACGCACCTCATGCCGGACAAGCCGCACGCCCTGTGGGTCCTGGCCCGGGCGGCCAAGGGCCCCGGTGAACCCGGCCCCTCGGATGCCGCGGCCCTGACCTCACTGTGGAAGCGGACCCGCAAGGCGGTGCGCTCCCTGCACGAGAAGATCTTCTACCGGCCGCTGCTGTCCACCACGGCGGCGCTGTCCGCCGATGAGGCCAAACTGACCCCGGAGGCGGTGCGCCAGCGCCTCGCCGCCCTGGGCTACCAGGATCCGGCCGGCGCGGTGAATCACATCGAGGCCCTCACCACCGGGGTGTCCCGCCGCGCGGCGCTGCAGCGCCAACTGCTGCCGGTGATGCTCGGCTGGTTGGCCAACGGCCCCAATCCCGACGGCGGCCTGCTGGGATTCCGCCGGCTCTCGGAATCGCTGGGCTCCTCCCCGTGGTTCCTGGGCATGCTGCGGGACTCCTCGGCGGCCGCCGAGCGGCTGTGCCAGATCCTCTCGCTCTCCTCCTACATCTCGGACATGCTGGAGCATCTGCCAGAGGCCGCCGCCTGGCTGGGACGGGACCGCGAGCTGGTCCCCATGCCGTTCGAGACGCAGTGGCAGGAGATCCAGGCCAAGATGTCCCGGCATCCTGATCCGGAGGAGGCGATCCGCCAGATCCGGCTCATCCGACAGAGGGAGATCCTGCGGACCGCGATCGCCGACGCCTCCGGGCTGCTGGACCAGGACACCGTGGGCCGTGCCCTCTCCGACGCCGACCGCGCGGCCGTGCTGGGTGCGCTGCACGTTGCGGAGAACTCCCTCTTCGGCCACCCCGACCAGCGAACGGGGCGCCCGGGCGGTCCGGCGGACACCGGGGCCGTCTCGAACGGGTCGACCGGGTCGGACAGCAGCGGCACCACCACCGCGAACAGGACCAACACGGCGAATGGCCCGGCCGCGGTCCGGAACGTCGAACTCACGGACCTGCTGGTGGTGGCCATGGGACGCCAGGGGGGCCGGGAGATCGCCTACGGCTCCGACCTGGATGTCCTGTTCGTCCACCGGCCCCATGACGGTGCCGACCCGGAAGCCGCCCAACGGCAGGCCGTGGAGCTGTCCAAGCTCGTGATGTCCCTCCTGACCCGGCCGTGCAAGCCGCCGGTGCTGGGCGAGCGACCGCTGGTGATGGATGCGGACCTGCGGCCGGAGGGCAAGAAGGGACCGTTGGCGCGGTCCCTGGACTCCTTCCGCGAGTACTACCGCCGTTGGGCAGAGATCTGGGAGGTGCAGGCACTGCTGAAGGCCCGGCCGGTGGCCGGCAGCGCCGAGCTGGCCGAGGAGTTCACCATCTGGGCGGACTCCGTGCGCTACGCCGGGGACCCCGGACCGGCGGCCATCCGCGAGATCCGCCGGATCAAGGCCCGCGTGGAGGCCGAACGGCTGCCGCGCGGGGCGGACCCGGCCCGGCACCTGAAGTTGGGCCGTGGCGGCCTCACGGACGTCGAGTGGCTGATCCAGACCTTGCAGCTGCAGCATTCCGCCGAGTATCCCGCGCTCCGGACGACGTCCAGCATGGCGGCCTTGAAGGCCCTCGTCCAGGAGCGACTCCTCCCGGCCGAGGACGCCGAGGTGCTGGACCGCGCGTGGCACCTGGCGACCCGGATCCGGGCTGGGAACATCGTCTGGTCCGGCAAGCCCTCGGACATGTTGCCCGCCAAGCGCCAGGACCTGGAGGCCGTGGCCCGGTGGTGCGGCTACGAGCTCGGCCAGGCGGCCCAGCTGGAGGAGGACTACCTGCGGTCCACCCGTCACGCCCGGCAGGTCTTCGAGAAGCACTTCTACGGGATCTGAGCGTCCCCCGACCTGTTCGCCTCTCGGCAGCAGGGTGACGTCAGGGCGTGGGTGAGAAGGCCGCTCGGGAGGCGGTGAAGCCGGTCCCGTCCGGCAACCTGCAGGTGATCCCGTCCTCCGCGGAATCGCAGCGGACGTCACCGACCTCCAGGGCCTGGCCGTACTCGAGCGCGTGGGCCGCGGCATCGAAGAAGACCCCCTCGCGCTGGCAACCCGCCTCCGCCACCTCCTCGCGGGTGATGGCCACCCACGGGCCGTTCGAGTCGGGGTCGTCACAGGCCGGAAGACTCTCCACTACGTCACGGGCGTGGCACCCGGCCAGGAACCCGGTGCTCCCCTCCGCATCGATGCCGCAGGCCAGGTTTCCGGTGGGGGACTCGAACACGTAGACCCCGGACGTACCGCCCCGGGCGAAGTCGGCGGGATCCACCGTCTCCCCGATCGGCTGCGTCGTCCCCTCAGAACTCTGCTCCGTGCCCGTGCCCGGACCCTGATCCGGACGGGGGCTCCCGGCGGAGGGGGACCGGTGCACCGGTTCGGATGAGCCGGTGGGCGAGGGGTCGGCGCATCCAGCCATCCCGAGGACGGTCAGGGATATCAGGCTCGAAACAAGCAACGGTGTGCGTCTCATGCGACCACCATGACCGTGGGGGCCGGACGGGAAAAGCCCTCAGGCCACGAGGGAGCGGGATCGCAACGGAATCGTCACCCGGCGGCCGCGGGGATCACCGCCGGATGATGTGCTCACCGAGGAGCTCGAGGGTGCGGTGCCGGGCCGCCAGGTCCGGGGCGGCATTGGTGATGATCAGTTCATCGGCCTGGACGCGCTCACGGAACTCATCCAGGTAGGCCTTGACGGTCTCGATGGTGCCCACCGCGGTGTACTTCATCATGGAGAGCACCTGCTCGCCGCCGGCGGAGTGCAGGAGCATGGTGACATCATCCTCGCTCAGGTCACGGCCGCGGCCGAGCATCTGGCGGATGCGGTGACGGTGGGCGATCTCGAGCTGGGCGTGCGCCTCGGCCTCGGTATCCGCTGCGATGACGTTGAGCGCCGCGATGAAGTGCGGTGCGGGGACGCTCTCGGACGGCTCGAACCGCTCCCGGTAGATCGTGGCCGCGTGTTCCAGCATCTGCGGGGCGAAGTGTGAGGCGAAGGAGTAGCCCAGCCCCAGTGCCGCCGCGAGCTGTGCACCGTACTGCGAGGACCCCAGGATGTAGAGCGGGACATTCGTCCCGTGCCCCGGAAAGGCATCCACGCCGGGGATGAGGGACTCTCCCCGGAGATAGCCCTGCAGCTCCTTGATGTCCCGGGGGAAGGTGTCAGCCGCCGAGGGATCGCGGCGCAAGGCCATCATGGTGCGCTGGTCCGTGCCCGGGGCGCGCCCGAGCCCCAGGTCGATCCGGCCGGGATGGATCTCCGCCAGGGTGCCGAACTGCTCGGCGATCACCAGGGGGGAATGGTTCGGCAGCATGATGCCGCCTGAGCCCAGCCGGATCCTCTCGGTGTGGGCGGCCACATGGGCCAGGAGCACCGAGGTGGCGGAGGAGGCGATGGAGGGGAAATTGTGGTGCTCGGCGAACCAGATCCGGTGGAAGCCCTGCTCCTCGGCCTTCTGCGCCAACTCGACACTGGCGGCCACGGCCTCTGCGACGGGCTGTCCGGGCAGGACGGTGGACAGGTCAAGGATGGACAGCGGATAGCTCACAGGGCACCTTTCGCGGGGGTTCTTCCTCCAGGCACAGCCGTGCGGGGTGCGGATCTATTCCCACCAGCCGGCACAGGCCTGCCCAGACCGGCACCAACGACGGCGGCGCCTTCGGTGACCATACAAGGTCACCGAAGGCGCCGCCGTCGTCGAATGCCGTCAGTCAGGCACGTGGTCTCCGGCCTGGGGGCCGGGACCGGTCACACGCCGTAGTAGAGCTCGAACTCGTACGGGTTCGGGCGAATGGACAGCGGGAGGATCTCGTTCTCGCGCTTGTACTCGACCCAGGCCTGGATGAGGTCCTCGGTGAAGACGTCACCGGCCAGCAGGAACTCGTGGTCCTCCTCGAGCGCGCGCAGGGCCTCTTCCAGGGACGCGGGGGCCTTCTGGATGGTGGCGGCCTCCTCGGGGGGCAGCTCGTAGAGGTCCTTGTCGATCGGCTCGGCCGGTTCGATCCGGTTGCGGATGCCGTCCAGGCCGGCCATCAGCTGCGCGGCGAAGGCCAGGTAGGGGTTGCCGGACGGGTCCGGCGCTCGGAACTCCAGGCGCTTGGCCTTGGGGTTGGAGCCGGTGATCGGGATGCGGATGGCGGCGGAGCGGTTGCCCTGCGAGTACACCATGTTGATCGGAGCCTCGAAGCCCTTCACCAGGCGGCGGTAGGAGTTCACCGTGGGGTTGGTGAAGGCCAGGATCGCCGAGGCGTGCTTGAGCAGTCCGCCGATGTACCAGCGGGCGGTGTCCGAGAGGTTGGCGTAGCCCTTCTCGTCGTAGAACAGCGGTTCGCCGGCGTTCCACAGCGACTGGTGGCAGTGCATGCCGGAGCCGTTGTCACCGAAGACCGGCTTCGGCATGAAGGTGGCGGTCTTGCCGAAGGCGTCCGCGGTGTTCTTCACCACGTACTTGAACTTCATCAGGTCATCGGCGGCGTGCGTCAGCGTGTTGAACTTGTAGTTGATCTCCGCCTGGCCGGCGGCGCCGACCTCGTGGTGGGAGCGTTCGACCTCGAGGCCGACCTCGTCCAGGGCCACGCAGATCGCGTCCCGCAGGTCCGCCTGCTTGTCCACGGGGGAGACGGGGAAGTAGCCGCCCTTGACGCCGGTCTTGTGGCCGAGGTTGCCGCCCTCCTCCTGACGGCCGGAGTTCCACCAGGCCTCGTCCGAATCGACGGAGTAGAAGCTGTGGTTCGGCGTGGACTGGTAGCGGACGTCCTCGAAGATGAAGAACTCGGCCTCGGAGGCGAAGTTGGCGGTGTCCGCGATGCCGGTGGAGGCCAGGTACTCCTCAGCCTTCTGGGCGACGCCGCGAGGGTCACGGTGGTACGGCTCGCCGGTCCGCGGGTTGACGATCGAGAAGTTCATCACGAGCGTCTTCTCCACGCGGAAGGGATCGAGGTACGCAGTGGCCACGTCCGGGATCAACTGCATGTCCGATTCGGCGATGCCCTGGAAGCCGCGGATCGAGGAACCGTCAAACAGCTGGCCGTTCACGAAGAAGTCCTCGTCCACCGCCTTCGAGGGGAGGTTGAAGTGCTGCTGGACGCCTGGCAGATCGGTGAAACGGACGTCCACGAAGACGATGTCCTCGTCTTGGATGAACTGCAGGACTTCCTGGGCGGTGCTGAACATCTGGTGTGCTCCTCGGGGTTCGGCTAGTGCCTCCACCTTATCGGGATGCCGTGACCCGATCGTGTCGGATGTGTTTCCGGCGTGTAACGCGGAGTCCACCCACGCCACTGCGGATCGCCCGGACGGCAGGGACCCTGGTGAGGCTCCTGGTGGGTCCGCCGGAACGCCGATGAGCTCACGGATCGGTAGAGTGGAGCCGTGGCACGAACCCCCCAGACACCCCCTTCCTCCGGCGACGATCCTGTGGCCGGTTCCCGGCGACGCGACTCCGGACGGCATCCTGACGAACCCCTGGTGACCCGGCGGGACATGGCCGGCTGGGTGGGCGGCACAGCACGCCCGAACGTTCAGGGCCGCTGGCCCGGTGAGCGGCTGGGCCTGGCCCAGGACGGTCCCACGTCGATGGCCGGATGGGGCCGGCGCATCCTCGCCCTCCTCATCGACTGGTTCATCGCCATGATCATCTCCGGCGTGTGGTTTGAGGGGAATCCGCTGGTGACGCTCGGGATCTTCGCCCTGATGCACGTGCTGTTGCTGAGTCTGTTCGGCACCACGATCGGCAAGCGTGTGGCCCGGATCCAGGTGGTCCGCCTCGGCGGCGCCATGGTCAAGCCGTTGCGAGTGGTCCTGCGCACCGTGCTGCTGTGCCTGGTGGTGCCGCCGGCCCTGTCCGACCCGGACGGCCGCGGACTCCACGATCGGCTGGCCGGCACCGTGGAGATCCGGATGTAGTCCTCTGCCGCCGCAGACCTCTCAGCGGCGAGTGCCGGCTACCGGCCGCGCATGGCCTTGCGGTCCGGGCGGGCGCGGTAGGGATCGATCCCCTTCGGGATCGGCATCTTGGTGGAGCCCAGGGAGTTCAGCCGCTTGTCGACGGCCTGGACCTCCTGCTTGGTCAGCGTCTTCTTCATCCGCTTGAGGGTCTTCGCGAGGTCGTGCAGCTCCACCTGGTCCGCGCCGTGTCCGGTCGCGAGCACCTGGATCGGGACGTTCGGCAGGAAGCGCTGCATGTTCTTGCGTTCCTTCTCCACCAGTGGACGGACGCGGGTGGTCGGCCCCTCGGTGATGAGGACGACGCCGGGGCGGCCCACGGCACGGAAGACCGCGTCCTGGGTCTTCGGGCTGACGGCCACCGGCTGCTCCGGGACGATCCAGCCGCGGCGCAGGGTCGACAGGGCTGCACCGGCTGCTCCGGGGCGCCCGTCGATCCGGGCGAAGGCGGCACGCTCAGCCATCCGGTTCATGATGATCACGGCGGCCAGCAGGCCGAACGGGATGGCGATGAGCAGCCAGGTGATCCAGTTGTTCAGCAGCAGGCCGACGGCCAGGCCGACGACCAGGGCGCCGACGAAGGCCAGTGCCATCCACAGCACGACCTTGGGGTCGTGCGCCCGGGTCATGGAGAAGACCTCGCCGAGCTGCTTGAAGACGCCCGGCTTCTTCGTGGCCTTCTTGCGTGCCTTCGTCTCGGCCTTGTTCCCCTTGGCCCGGATCTTCTCCTGTTGGCGACGTTCCTTCTGGGCGGTCTTGACCGCCCTCAGGCTTTCGCGGGTCGACTGGGAGGAGGATGCTGCGGAATCAGTGCTCTTGGCCATAGTGGCCCCAGTCTACCGGCCCGCGAGCAGCGACGCTGCCTCTTGGCGCGTCGAACCGGACTCCTCGATGTGTGACAGGTTCGACGGCATCTCACGGCCCAGCTTGCGCATGGCCGTGGCGTACAGGCGGCCGGCGCGGTAGGACGAGCGGACCAGGGGGCCGGCCATGACGCCGGCGAAACCGATCTCCTCGGCGCGTTCGGACCAGTGCACGAACTCCTCGGGCTTGACCCACCGGTCGATCGGATGGTGCAGCTTCGAGGGGCGGACGTACTGGGTGACCGTGATGATGTCACAGCCGGCCTCGTGCAGGTCCACGAGGGCCTGGTCGATCTCCTGGTCCTCCTCGCCCATGCCCAGGATGAGGTTGGACTTGGTCAGCAAGCCGTCGGCCTTGGCCATGGACAGCACGCGCAGGGACTTCTCATAGGTGAAGGCCGGGCGGATGGCCTTGAAGATCCGCGGCACGGTCTCGAGGTTGTGGGCGAAGACCTCCGGACGGGCGTCGAAGACCACCTGGACGAGGTCCGGGTCGGCCCCGAAGTCCGGGGGCAGGATCTCGATGCCGGTGTTCGGGTTCAGCTCGTGGACCTTGCGGATGGTCTCCGCGTAAAGCCAGGCGGCACCGTCCTTCTGGTCGTCCCGTGCCACCCCGGTGACGGTGGTGTAGCGCAGGTTCATCTCGCGGATGTTCTCGGCCACGCGGCGCGGCTCATCCAGGTCCAGGGCCTCGGGCTTGCCGGTGGCGATGTCGCAGAAGCCGCAACGGCGGGTGCAGGTGTCGCCGCCGATCAGGAACGTCGCCTCACGGTCCTCCCAGCATTCGAAGATGTTGGGGCACCCGGCCTCCTCACACACGGTGTGCAGCCCGGAGGACTTCACCTTGTTCTTGAGGTCGATGTACTCGGGACCGATCTCGACCTTGGCCTTGATCCAATCCGGCTTGCGTTCCACGGGGACCTCGGCGTTGCGTGCTTCCACGCGCAGGAGTCGGCGGCCGTCGGGGGATGCGCTCACTGAGGTGTTCCTTCCACAAGGGTTTTCGTCGTTGCGTCGCCGTCCGCGGTTCCGGCCGGCAGGACCTGGGGCACGGGGGCGATGTGTCCCGGTGCCAGCGCGGCGAAGTGCTCCTGGACCGTGGCCAGCACGTCCGCCGGGGTGATGGTCCGGCCGGTCTCGGCCGAGATGGTGGTGGAGCCGGCATCGGAGATGCCGCACGCGATGATGTGCTCGTAGGGCTCCAGGGAGTTGCTGCAGTTCAGTGCGAACCCGTGCATGGAGACGCCGTGGTTGACCCGTAGGCCGACGGCGGCGACCTTGCGGTCCGGCCGGAGCCGGCCGTCACCGTCGATACCGCCGAGGATCCACACGCCGGAACGGCCGTCGACCCGCTCACCCGTCAGGCCGTGGTCGGCCAGGGTGCGGATGATGGCCTCCTCGAGGAACCAGACATAGTCCTTGACCGCGGCCGGATCTGCCAGTCGCACCACCGGATAGCAGACCAGCTGCCCCGGGCCGTGCCAGGTCAGCTTGCCGCCGCGGTCCACGTTCACCACCGGTGAGCCGTCGTCCGGGAGGTCCTGGGGCTCGGTGCGCTTGCCGGCGGTGTAGACGGCGGTGTGCTCCAGGAACAGGACGGAGCCACTCGAGGATCCTGCGACCACCTCTGCGTGCAGCTGCTGCTGGAGGTTCCACGCCGAGAGGTAGTCGACGGTGTCCGGGGAGAGTCCCAGGACGCGGAACGGAGGCATCGTCGTCACGGGCATGCCTCCACTGTAGCCCTGCCCCCGCAAGCCGTGGATAACCCCAGCAGAGGTGACGGGGGACCGGCAGGATGGATGACGCAGGATGACGTGTGCTGACCGGAAGGAGACCCGATGGAATCGTCGACACCGTGGCCTCAGGTGCCCGGTTGGGAGATCCGGCGTGAACTGGGGCGTGGAGGCAGCTCCACCGTCTGGCTGGTGGCCGACGAGGAGGGGTCTGAAGCGGCGTTGAAGATCCCGGACCACCGGGTCGAGGCGGCTGCCGAACTGCTGGACATCGAGGTGAAGGCTGTCGGAGAGCTGGACCATGATCACGTGGTGCGCCCTCTGGGGGTGGTGTCCACCGACCGCGGTCCGGGCCTGCTCAGTGAGTATCATCCCGGCGGCTCGCTGGGCGCCCTGGTCCGGGCGGCCGGGCCGCTGCCCCTGGGCCAGGTCGTCACCGTGCTGGTGCCGGTCGCCCAGGCACTGCAGGCCCTCCATGAGCACGGTGTGGTCCACGGTGACGTGTCACCGGGCAACATTCTCTTCACGGTCATGGGCCGTCCGGCCGTCTCCGACCTGGGCTCCTCGCGGCTCCTGGGTGGTCCCGGCCGCCGCTTGGGGACGCCGGGGTTCTCCGCCCCGGAACTCCACCAGGATGGCGTCCCCGGGCCTCCGGGCGGAGACGGCCCCGGTCTGAACCCCGCAGCAGACGTGTACTCGCTGGCCGCCGTGGGGTGGTTTGCGCTCACCGGACGTGCGCCGGCCGCCACCTCATCCCGGGCTCCACTGCCCCTGATCGTGCCGGACATCCCCCTGGACGTGGTCGAACTCCTGGAGGCCGGCCTGGAGGAGGACCCCGCTCGTCGTCCCACCGCTGAGCGGTTCGTGATGGCCTGCTACCGATGGGCCACCCCGGTCCCCGTGGACCTGTATCCCTCGGCCGGCCCGGACGTGGCGATGGAGCTACCCACCCGCCGTCGGGAGACCGAGGGAGACGACGCCGGACGCAGGGTTCGTAGACGGCGCGGACAGCGCGGACAGCGCGGACAGCGCAGAAGACGTGGACAGCGCGGATGGTCGGTCCGGCGTGGCTGGATGCTGGGTGGGGGAGTGGCCACCACCCTCGTCGTGGCAGTGACGGCCGGCCTGTACCTGGCTGTCCCCGAGCCGGACCCGGTGCAGGATCCGTCGGCCCGGGCGGCGGCGAAGGCTCCCGTGCCTTCCGGCGCCCAGACCGCCACGGCTCCGGAGGCCGGCGAGGATGCCGCCTCCAGTTCCCCGGAGCCGGCCGCGACGACTGGACTCGGCATGGACCAGGTCGCCGATGCGGCGGACTCCCTGGGGGAGGCTCGCACCGCGGCGCTCAAGTCCCTGGACCGCCGGCACGTGGCGGTGTACAGCCTGCCGGACTCGCCCGCCTTCGCCGAGGATGTCCGCCTGCAGGAGCAGTTGGAGGCGCAGGGCCTGCGTTTCGAGGGCTTGCGCCTGGAGACCGCCGTCACCGGCGCGATCGAACAGGCCGATGCCTCGACGGCCACTGTCCCGGTCGAACTGACCATCAGTCCCTATCGCACGGTGACGGCCAGCGGGGACACCGTGGCAGAATCCCCCACGCCCACCGTGGAACGATTCACCGTCCACCTGCAGCGGACCACGGCGGGCTGGAGGGTGAGAGAGATCCTTCCCTGACCTGCCGGACGCCTGGACCGGAGGGGCAGGTCATCCGGGGACAGAGACGGCGGCCGACCGGAGAACCGGTCGGCCGCCGTCAGCGGTGCGTGGCGTGGGTCAGGAGTAGTCCTGCCACAACACGGCGATCAGGATGTTGATCAACCCGAGGCCGCCCGTGGCGTGGGCCAGCCCGGTCGGGACCGGCTCGCCCTTGTTCTCCTTGCGCCGGCCCAGCAGAGCCGTGATGAAGACCCCCAGGCCGACGACCAGCTTGACGCCGATCTTGGCGTGGTTCACCGGTCCGTCGCCCATCTCGGCCAGGACGGTCAGCAACAGACCGGAGACGATCATGCCCCAGGAGCCCCACCACTGCGACTTGGTGACGGTCGGGTTCTTGAAGTGGGCCAACCACCCGCCGACGATCGCGGCGGCGGAGATGATGTGGATGGCGACGAACAGGGCGGTCACGACCTCCACGGGCTACAGCCCCAGCTCGTGGGCGAACTCGCCCGCCTCGAGGCGGGCCTTGACGGTCTGCAGGAAACGTCCGGCATCGGCACCGTCCACGAGGCGGTGGTCGTACGTCAGGCTCAGGTACATCATGTGCCGGATGGAGATGGTGTCATTGCCCTCCGGATCGGTGATGACCATGGGCCGCTTGACGATGGTGCCCACGCCCAGGATCGCCACGTTGGGCTGGTTGATGATCGGGGTGTCGAACAGGGCCCCCACCGAACCGAAGTTGGTGATGGAGAAGGTCCCGCCGCTGAGCTCGTCCGGGGAGATCTTGTTGTTCCGGGTCCGATCGGCCAGATCGGCGATCTTGCCGGCGATCCCGGACAGGTTCAGCGAGCCGGTGTCCTTGATCACGGGGACGAACAGACCCTTGTCCGTGTCCACGGCGATCGCGATGTCCTCGGAGTCGTGGTAGGTGATCTCCGAGGTCTCCACGTTGAATTCGGCATTCAGCTTGGGGTGCTGCTTCAGCGCCTCGGCCGTGGCCTGGGTGATGAAGGGCAAATAGGTGAGCTTCACGCCGTTCTTCTGCTGGAAACCGACCTTGGCCTTGCCGCGCAGGGCGACGATGCGGGTCATGTCGATCTCGTGGACCTGCGTCAGCTGGGCCGAGACGTCCAGGGACTCACGCATGCGCTTGGCGATGGTCTGGCGGATGCGCGGGGCCTTTTCAGAGGTGCCGCGCTTGGCCGGATCCACGGTGCTCGCGGCAGCGGGGGCCGGAGCCGAGGCTGCTGCGGACGGGGCTGCCTGCGCGGCCGGGGCCGGTGCGGAGCCGGCCTGCTTGGCCTTGGCTGCCTCTGCGGCCACCAGGACATCCTGCTTGCGGATGCGGCCACCGACGCCGGTGCCCACCACGGTGGACAGGTCCACATCGTTCTGCTGGGCCAGTCGGCGCACGAGCGGCGTGACATAGCCCTCACCCGGGGCCGTTGCCTGGGCGGAGGGGGCCGGTGTGGAGGCGGGAGCGGACGGTGCCGGCTTCTCCTGCTTCTGCTCCGAGTTCGGAGCGGACTCGGACTGCTCTGCCTTGTCCGCACCCTTGTCCGAACCCGTGTCCTCGGACTTCTCCTCAGACGTGTCCTCGGACTTCGTCTCGACCTTCGCTTCCGACTTCTCGGTCTTCTCCTCTGCGGGTTCCGCCGGCTTGTCCTCGGCGGCCGAACCGCCGCCGGAACCGGAACCGACGAGGGCCAGGACGGCACCGACCTCGACGGTCTCGTCCTCCTGGACCTTGATCTCCTGCAGCTTGCCGGCCACGGGGGAGGGGATCTCGGTGTCCACCTTGTCGGTGGACACCTCCAGCAGGGGCTCGTCGACCGCGACGTCGTCGCCGATCTCCTTCAGCCAGCGGGTGACGGTGCCCTCGGTGACGGATTCGCCGAGAGCTGGCAGGGTGACCTCGGTCGATTCGCCGGAGCCCTGTTCCTCAGCGTCCTCGGCGGCGACCTGCTCGGAGGAGAGCTCCTGTCCATCGGTGCTGCTGTCGCCGGCCTCGTCGTTGGCCGGGGCCTCGGCGGGTTCCTCGGAGGATTCCTCCGCGCCGGACTCTGCGGGTTCCTCCGCGTCGGCCTCAGCGGCGGCCGGGGCGTCGTCGGACGAGCCGCCGCCGGAGCCGGAGCCGATGCGTGCCAGCGGGGCGTCGACCTCCACGGTCTCGTCCTCCTGGACCAGGATCTCCTCGAGAATGCCGGCTACGGGGGACGGGATCTCGGTGTCCACCTTGTCGGTGGAGACCTCCACCAAGGGCTCGTCGACGGCGACCTCGTCGCCGACCTCCTTCAGCCAGCGGGTGACGGTGCCTTCGGTGACGGATTCACCAAGGGCCGGCAGGTTCACGGTTTCAGACATGTCGTCCCGTTTCTCCTCAAGTGCGTGCCGGCTGCCCGCCGGCGTGACGATGGTTGGTGGCCGACCCCTGGCGGGGCCGGCCGGTTGCTGTTCTGGGGTGCGGTCAGCCGTGCAGCGGGTGGCCGTTCAGGGCCATCGCGGCTTCGCCGAGGGATTCGTTCTGGGTCGGGTGCGCGTGGACGAAGGCGGCCACGTCCTCCGGGTAGGCCTCCCAGTTGACGATCAGCTGGGATTCACCGATCTGCTCGCTGATGCGCTTGCCGATGCCGTGGACGCCGACGATCGGCCCGTTCTTCTGGCGGACCATCTTGATGATGCCCCCGGTGCCGAGGATGGACGACTTGCCGTTGCCGGCCAGGTTGTAGGTGGTGGTCTCCACGTTGGACTCCCCGAACTTCTCCTTGGCCTTGGACTCGGAGTAGCCCACGGACATGATCTCCGGTTCGGTGAAGGTCACCTTGGGGATGTTCACGTCCTCGACGATGATCGGGTTGTTGCCGGCGATCTCCTCGGCCACGAAATGGCCCTGCTGGTAGCCGCGGTGTGCCAACTGGACGCCGGGGACGATGTCACCGATGGCGTAGATGTTGCCCACCCCGGTGTGCAGGCGCTCATTGGTGATGACGAAGCCCCGGTCCAGGGGGATGCCCTGCTCCTCGTAGCCCAGGCCCTGGGTGACCGGGCCGCGGCCCACGGCGACGAGGCAGACCTCGGCGGTGAACTCCTTGCCGTCGGCCAGGGTGACCTTGACGCCGTCGCCGGTCTCCTCGACCTTCTCGAAGAAGGTGCCCAGGTTGGACTTGATGCCCTTCTTCTTGAACTCGCGCTCCAGGATCTTGATGATCTCCGGATCCTCGTTCGGGACGAGGTGGTCCAGGCCCTCGATGATGGTGACTTCCACACCGAACGAGTTCCATGCGGAGGCGAACTCGGACCCGATGACGCCGCCTCCGAGGATGATGGCGGACTTCGGGGTGTAGTCGAGCTCAAGGGCCTCGGTGGAGGTCATGATCTTGCCGCCGATCGGCAGGCCGAAGGTCTTGGCCTCGGAGCCGGACGCCAGGATGATGTTCTTCCCGGTGTAGCGGGTCCCGCCGACCTCGATCTGGTTCTGGGAGACGAGCTTGCCCTCACCCTCGATGACCTGGACCTTGCGCATCTTCAGCAGCCCGGTGAGGCCCTTGTACTTGCCGGCGACGATCCCGTCCTTGTAGGACTTCACCCCGGCCATGTCCACGGACTCGAGGGTCGTGTGGACGCCGTACTTGGCGGAGTTGCGGGCGTCGTCGGCCAGCTCGGCGGCATGCAGGTAGGCCTTCGTGGGGATGCAGCCCCAGTGCAGGCACGTGCCACCCAGCTTGGCCTTCTCGATCAGTCCCACGGTCATCCCGTATTGGACGGACCGCAGCGCGGCGGCATAGCCGGCGGAGCCACCGCCGAGGATGAGTACGTCGAATTCCTGGGCGGTTGCCTCTTCGGCCACGATGGTGCTCCTCACAATCAGGTGCCAGGGTCTCCGGCACCCTTCGGGGTTGGGTGATGATCCCGTCGGGATCGTCGCTGTGATGCCTGGGTTTTACCTTAGCCGCACGGGACCACTGCCTTCTACTTCCCGCGCGGCAGCCCGGCACGTCGTTCGAGGTAGGCCACCAGGGTCCGGACCATGACGCCGGTGGCGTCCTTGGGTGTGTAGCCGTAGGCGCCGGAGTCGTTGAAGGACGGGCCGGCGATGTCCAGGTGGGCCCAGGGAGTGGGCTCGGCCTTGGCCGCCCCGGGGGCGCGGCCGGCGTCGACGAACTCCCGCAGGAAGGCGGCAGCCGTCATCATCCCGCCGAAACGGTCGCCCACGTTGGACAGGTCCGCCACCGTGGAGTCCAGCGAGGCCCGCTGGTCCTCCGGAATCGGCATGGCCCAGGCGGCCTCACCGCTGGCATCGGCCGCGGCCACCAGTTCGGTGCGCAGGTCCTCCGTGCCCATCACCCCGGTGGTCCGGTTGCCGAGGGCGATCATCTGCGCGCCGGTGAGGGTCGCGATGTCGATCACGGCGTCCGGCGTCTCATCGGTCGCGGCCACCAACCCGTCGGCCATCACCAGGCGGCCCTCGGCGTCGGTGTTCATGACCTCGACGGTCTTGCCGCCGTACATCGTGATGACATCGGAGGGGCGCTGGGCGGTGGCCGAGGGCATGTTCTCGGCCATGCACAGCCAACCGGTGACCTTGACGGGCAGTTCGAGTTCGGCCGCTGCGGCGACCACGGACGCCACGGTCGCCGCACCGGCCATGTCCGACTTCATCGTGGTCATGGACGTCGGCGGCTTCAGGGACAGGCCGCCGGAATCGAAGGTGATGCCCTTGCCGACAAAGGCGATGTGCGGGGCGTTCCGGCCGGCCGCTGCCGGCGTGTACTCGAGCTTGACCAGCCGCGGGGGCCGCGTGGAGCCCTTGCCGACGTTGAGGATGCCGCCGAATCCGTCCTTCTCCAGCTTCTTCTCATCCCACACCGTGACCTTGATCGGCAGCGTCCGCACGGCCTCGGTCACCTCCTCGGCGAAGGACGCCGGGAACAGGTGGGACGGGGGCGTGTTGACCAGGTCCCGGGTCGCGCGGACCGCGCGGGCCACGACGGCGGCGTGCTGCAGCACCGGCCCGGTCACCTTGGGCTTCAGGGAGGTCACGACGGCGGCGCGCTCCACCGGGTTCTTCCCCTTCGCCTGGGCCTCGGCCGAGCGGAAGGCGGTGAACGAGTAGGCGGCGAGGGCGGCTCCCTCGGCGACCGCACCCAGCAACTCGGGGGTCTCGGCCGGCAGGCCCAGGGCAACGGACGGGGTGCCCGAGAGCCGACGGACGGCTGCCCCGGAGGCTCGGCGCACGGCCTCGGTGGACACCCCCGCACCTGGCTCGCCGGTGATCCGGCCGACGCCGGTCAGCACCAGCAGGGGGAACGGCAGGGGGTCCAGCCCCGGGATCCGCACGACCTCGTCGGCGGCGCCCGTGACGCCGAGTGCCTCGAGCGAATCCGCCAGGGCGCGTGCGCCGGCGTCGGGAAGCGGGTTCGGCAACAGTACCGGCCCGTCATCGGTGGAGCAGACGCCGACGACCAGGGCCGAGGCGGCATTCTTGCTGTTCTGGGACAGCTTGGGTCCGATGGCGGTCAGGACAGGGCTGAAATCGTTGATCACGTGGGTGGTTCCCCTCGGTGGCAATGGGCGTGGGTGGTTGATCCGGGTCTGCCACGATCCTAGCCACGGAATACGAGCAGGCCACAGTACGTTGGTACCACCAATAGGGCCGGAGCCGCTGGCCCGGCCTCGATGCACCGCCCCCTGACCCGAGGCACCGGAAGGACGCACCATGCAGGATCCCACCACGCTGTTTTCGCTCGAGCCGGCCGGCCGCGACCTGTTGGCCGGTGGCTTCGACGGTGCCACCGCGCTGCGCGGCCTGGGCATGCTGGCCGTCTTCGGCGGGCACATGGATGCCGGTCACCTCTCCGAACAGGTGCGGGACACCGTCTTCGACTCGTTGGACCACAAGCTGCTGGCCAGCTATGACGCGGACCAGCTGATCGACTACCGCTCACGCCGGCCGCAGATCACGTTCGACGGCGAGCGCTTCCGCGACTACCAGTCCCCCCGGTTGCAGCTGCACCTGGTCTCCGACTCCCTGGGCCGGCCCTTCCTGCTGCTGTCCGGCCCCGAGCCGGACTACCAGTGGGAGCGTTTCGTCTCCTCGGTGCTGTTCCTGGTGGAGAAGCTGGACGTCAAGCTCGTCGCCTTGATCGATGCCGTGCCCATGCCCGTGCCGCACACCCGGCCCCTCGGCGTGACGGCCCATGGGAACCGCGACGAGTTGGTGGCGGGCCTGTCCACCTGGAGCCCCCAGGCACGCATGGTGTCCGGCGTCGGCCAGCTGCTCGAGTTGCGGCTGGACGAGAACAACCGCGGAACCACCGGGTACACCCTCCACGTCCCGCACTACCTCAACGATGCCGCCTACCCCCAGGCCGCCGTCGCCGCGCTGGAGTACGTCGGGGCCGCCCTGGGCCTCATGCTCCCCACCGAGGAGTTGCGCGAACGGGGCCGCGAGGTGGACCGGGAGCTCGACCGCCAGACCGGCTCCTCCCGTGAGGTCACCGCCATGGTGGAGGGCCTGGAGAAGAACTTCGACCAGAACTCGCCGGGGGCCGGCCGCTCCCTGCTGGTGGGTCCGGACGAGCAGGTCCCCGATGCCGAGGAGCTGGGCGCGGCCGTCGAGGAATACCTGCAGAGCCAGCCGCGCCATGCCCTGGACGCCGGCGGGGGCGTGCGGCCCGAGGACGGGGACGCTGGGGCGGACCCCGAGGACCCCGAGGAACCTGCAGCCCCAGAGGACCCTGAAGGCGGCCCGGTGGAGGGGCCGGACAGCCGCGCCCAGGACTAGTCCGCTACTCCACACCCGGCCGAGACCGCCCACAGCCCCACAGCCGGGGGTGTGGGCGGTTCCGTGTCCGGCAGCGAGGCGGAAGCGTGGAGGCCATGCACACAGACCTCCCCGACGACCGTGTCCGTCCCGGCTTGCCGGCCTCGATCCCCGCCCCGGTCAAGGCCGCCGGAGTGGCCGATCTGATCAGCTATATCCAGCACACCATGGGCTTTCCGCCACGCAACAGCCTGGCGGCCATCAGCATGACCGGACGGAACCTGGGTGCCGTCCTGCGTTGCGACTGGGACCCCGGCACGGTGAGGTCCTGGGCGGACCACTCCGCCTATGCCCGCCAGTTCGCCGGACACCTGGCCCGGGACCAGCGGGCGGACGGCTGCGTGGCCGTGCTCTTCCGTGATGATGACGACCGGGATGATGACGACCGGCAGGTCGAGGAGGAACCGACCAGCGAGTCGGATCGCCTGCTGGCAGCCGCGCTGGAACGCAAACTCAGTGAGGTCGGCCTGCCCCTGATGGAGCTCTGGTTGGTGGCCAGGGGACGCCACTGGCACGTGGACTGTCCCGCACCGGGATCGTGCTCCGGCCATGGTTCACCGGCCTCCTGGGCCGAGACCAGCGTCGTCAACACCTCCCTGATCGTGGAGGGGTCCGTGGTGGAGGAGGAACCGGTGGGCAGTGGGCTGCCGCCCGCCTCGGAGGACTTCTCCGTGGAGCTCGCCTGGGCGCTGCGGAACATCCGGGAGATCGGCCTCGGGGTCAGCGCCGATGATGAGGCCGAGGACCTCGAAGAACTGGTGTACTGGCTCAAGGCCTGGGAGCGGGTCCTGGCGGGCGAGGGGCTCCCGGTGCAGCCGACCGAGAGGGCCGTCCTCATGGCCGGGCTGCTCCTGGTCGAGTGGCGGGACTGCCTCCTCGCCGCCGCGAGCTTCACCCTGGAACGCGCCCTGTCCGGCGCCGCCTGGATCGGCACCCTGCCCGTGGAGGCGTCGTTGGCCTTCGAGGCCGAACCCCGCGAGGTCAACGGAGTGCTCTATTCCTCCGTCATCCTCGCCGCCAGCCGCCGCGCGCCAGACTGGGAGCGCATCGCCCACCTCAAGAACGCCTGCACAGTGCTGCTGCCGGAGGCCGCCGGACCGGTGGCGTCGGCCCTGCGGTGCCTGGCGGCCTGGGTCGAATGGGCGAGGGGCCGTGGTTCTGCCGCCGGCAGGATCCTGCTCGAATGCCGGCACGAGGACCCGGACTACCCCCTGGGGCAGCTGCTGGGCGAGATCGTGGACCGGGGGATGCTGTCCGGCTGGGCCGCCCGGCGCGAGACCGCGTGGTCGGCCACGGCCCGCAGGACGAGGTGACACCCCGTCTCCGCGGCCGACCGGTTGATCAGTGGCGGCGCGCGGGAGGCCCTGATGCGCCGGTCCGGTGATTGCCGTGGCATAATCGGCGGGGCCGACCCCGGCTCTCGTTGACATCCCTCCGCCCGCCGAATCTCCGACCACACGTCGGGGTGCGGGAAAATCGGTGAGACGGGAACAAAAGTGCCAGGGGGGTCGTTGACCACATGAAGACCCTGCGTCCGCGGGTCCGGAAGAACGGGATCGTCATCCCGTGGCCTCCGGGTGCAGTTCCAGCGGATTTGACAGGGTCATAGTGGTGTTGACCGTTAGGGGCCCTTCGGGATGCCCGTACGAAAGGTATTGAGTGACTACTTCTTCCAAGAAGATCGAGACGCAGGGCAGCACGGCCGTCGAGGACGCCGTTGCGGAGGACCAGGGGGCGGCCAAGGCCACCGCTCGGACGTCCGCCCCGAAGTCGAGTGCCACGAAGACCACGGCGACCAAGGCCGCCGCGAAGTCCGGACGGACCAAGACTGCGGCCGCGAAGCCCTCCGAGGAGGCCGTGGACGCCTCCGACTCCGAGGCTGAGACCGATGAGGCCACGGACGCCCCGGCAGCCTCGGCCGAGGCCGAGGAGACGAGGACCCGCGGTGGATTCGTCGTCTCCGACGCGGAGGACGACGCCCCGGTCCAGCAGGTCGTGTCCGCCGGTGCCACGGCCGACCCGGTCAAGGACTACCTCAAGCAGATCGGCAAGGTGGCCCTGCTCAACGCGGAACAGGAAGTCGATCTGGCCCTGCGCATCGAGGCCGGCCTGTACGCCGAGCACAAGATGAAGGACGAGCCCCCCACGGAGGCCCGGCTGCGGCGGGACATGGAACTGGTCATCGCCGACGGCCGCCGTGCGAAGAACCACCTGCTCGAGGCCAACCTGCGCCTAGTCGTCTCCCTGGCGAAGCGCTACACCGGACGCGGCATGCTGTTCCTGGACCTCATCCAGGAGGGCAACCTCGGCCTGATCCGCGCCGTGGAGAAGTTCGACTACACCAAGGGCTTCAAGTTCTCCACGTACGCCACGTGGTGGATCCGCCAGGCCATCACCCGCGCCATGGCGGACCAGGCACGCACCATCCGCATCCCGGTGCACATGGTCGAGGTCATCAACAAGCTCGCCCGCGTGCAGCGTCAGATGCTCCAGGACCTGGGCCGGGAGCCCACCCCGGAAGAGCTGGCCAAGGAACTGGACATGACCCCGGAGAAGGTCGTCGAGGTCCAGAAGTACGGCCGCGAGCCCATCTCCCTGCACACCCCCCTGGGTGAGGACGGCGACTCGGAGTTCGGCGACCTGATCGAGGACTCCGAGGCCGTGGTGCCCGCCGATGCCGTGAGCTTCACGCTCCTGCAGGAGCAGCTGCACTCGGTCCTGGACACGCTCGCGGAGCGCGAAGCGGGTGTGGTGGCCATGCGCTACGGCCTGACGGACGGCCAGCCGAAGACGCTGGACGAGATCGGCAAGGTCTACGGGGTCACCCGCGAGCGAATCCGCCAGATAGAGTCCAAGACCATGTCGAAGCTGCGCCACCCCTCGCGCTCCCAGGTGCTGCGCGACTACCTGGACTGAGCCCGACCGTCCCGGGCCGGCCGCCCCGAACCCGAGGGTGAGGAGCGCCGGCCGGCGGGACACCCACCGCAGCACAAAGGCCCGGCACCTTCAGGTGCCGGGCCTTTGTCGATCGTGGACGCCGTTGATCCTGGACGTCGTGGATCGGGTGCCTCAGTGCCGGGTATGAGCCGGAGTCTGACGGATGGCGATCCGTGGGGCGGACGCCTCAGTCGGCGTCGACGGGCTGCTTCTCGTGCAGCTTGTTCGTCTCGTCCTGCCACAGGGTGGTCTGCGGACGGAGGGTCTCCTCCACTGCGCGGGCGTGGTGGCCGCAGAACAGCAGTTCGCCGCCGCTGTGCAGGACAGCTCGGACGTAGGCCTGGGCCCCGCAACGGTCGCAACGGTCGGCACCGGTCAGGACCGGCGGTTCAATCGTCGTGGCGGTGGTGGTCATGTTGGCCTCCTCATGTGGTGCCCCTGTTCCCCTGGGACCGGTCCGCACGGACCGGGGGGATCGGTACTTGAAGGGTACTGCGTACACCTACGGAACCATCATCCTCGCACTTTTGCCCGCAGGCGCGAGCGTGGAGAGCCCATTTTCGCTGATTGCGTACCTGACGGTGCTCCGCCGGGCTCTGCCCCCGGCGCCCGACGTGACCGGTATCCGTGACGCCTGACGTGACCCGCCGCGGCCCGAGGTCAGCTGATGTGGCGCGGTCCCCGCCCGGTTCCCGCCGAACGGCGCCACGTGCCGATAACCTGAAGGACGATCATCAACCACCTCGTGAACCGGCGAGGGGACGCAGCAGCAGTCATCAGGGAAGTCAGGGAAACACATGTCCGGCAGCAGTGAGTACAACGCCCGGCACCTCTCCGTGCTGGAAGGCCTCGAGGCCGTCCGTAAGAGGCCTGGCATGTACATCGGCTCCACGGACTCCCGCGGCCTGATGCACTGCCTCTGGGAGATCATCGACAACTCCGTGGATGAGGCGCTGGGCGGCCACGGCCAGTCCATCGCCGTCACCCTGCACGCCGGTGGCGCGGTGGAGGTGGAGGACAACGGTCGCGGCATCCCGGTGGACATCGAGCCGAGGACCGGCCTGTCCGGCGTCGAGGTGGTCTTCACCAAACTGCACGCCGGTGGCAAGTTCGGCGGTGGCTCCTATGGGGCCTCGGGTGGGCTGCACGGCGTGGGCGCCTCGGTGGTCAACGCCCTCTCCTCCCGACTGGACGTCCAGGTGTTCCGCGGGGGCAAGATCCATCAGCTGTCTTTCCACCGTGGCGAACCCGGTCAGTTCACGGACACGGGGTCCACCGCCCGGCCTGACGCTCCCTTCACCCCCTCCGCCGACCACTCGCCGATGGAGATCGTGGGCAAGGCCAAGCGCGGGCAGACCGGCACCCGGGTGCGGTACTGGGCGGACGAGCAGATCTTCACCCCTGACGCGAAGTTCTCCTACGAGGACCTGCAGCAGCGGGCCCGGCAGACCGCCTACCTCATCCCCGGACTCAAGATCACGCTGCGGGACGAGCGCCGGCTGCCGGACACCCCCGGCGAGATGGGCCCCCATGAGGAGGTCTTCCACTACGACGGCGGTATCTCCGAGTTCGTGGACCACCTCTCCTCCGTCAGCCCGATCACCGATGTGTGGCGGCTGCAGGGCTCCGGCACGTTCTCCGAACGCGTTCCCGTCCTGGGTGAGGACGGCCGATCGGCCATGCAGGATGTGGAGCGTCAGTGCGAGGTGGACATCGCCCTGCGCTGGGACGTCGGCTACGACACCCACCTGCGCTCGTTCGTCAACATCATCTCCACTCCCAAGGGCGGCACCCACCAGTCGGGCTTCGAGCAGGCGATGCTGAAGACCGTCCGCAAGGTCGTGGAGGCCAATGCCCGCAAGCTCAAGGCCGGCAACGACAAGCTGGAGAAGGACGACGTACTGGCCGGAATGACGGCGGTGCTGACGGTCCGCCTGGCCGAGCCGCAGTTCGAGGGGCAGACCAAGGCGGTCCTCGGCACCCCGGCCGTGCGCCAGATCGTGGCCAAGGTGGTCGAGCAGCAGCTCGGCGCCATTCTGAAGTCGACCAAGAAGCACGAGAAGAACCAGGTCTCGGTGCTGCTGGAGAAGGTCGTCTCGGAGATGAAGTCCCGCATCTCCGCCCGGACGCACAAGGAGAACCAGCGGCGCAAGAATGCCCTGGAGACCTCCACGATGCCGGCCAAGCTGGCCGATTGCCGGACCACGGACGTGGGGTCCTCGGAGCTGTTCATCGTGGAGGGTGACTCCGCCCTCGGCACGGCCAAGCTGGCCCGCTCCTCGGACTTCCAAGCCCTGTTCCCGATCCGCGGCAAGATCCTCAACGTGCAGAAGGCCTCCGTGGGGGACATGCTCTCGAACGCCGAGTGTGCCGCCCTGATCCAGGTGGTCGGCGGTGGTGCCGGCCGCAGTTTCGACCTGTCCTCTGCGCGGTACGGCAAGGTCATCCTGATGACGGATGCGGACGTGGACGGCGCTCATATCCGCACCCTGCTGCTCACCCTGTTCTTCCGCTATATGCGCCCCATGGTCGAACAGGGGCGCGTGTTCGCCGCCGTGCCGCCCCTGCACCGGGTGGAGGTCGTCCACTCCGGCAGCAAGGCCAACGAGGTGGTCTACACCTACTCGGAGAACGAGCTGCACGGCCTGCTGGCCCGTCTGCAGAAGGGCGGCAAGAACTACAAGGAACCGATCCAGCGGTACAAGGGCCTGGGGGAGATGGACGCGGACCAGCTGGCGGACACCACCATGGACCCGCGCGTGCGGATGCTCCGCCGGGTGACCATCCCCGAGGCGGAGGAGGCCCTGCAGCGGGCAGAGCACGTCTTCGACCTGTTGATGGGCTCCAATGTGGCACCGCGCAAGGACTTCATCATCTCCGGTGCCAGCGAACTCGACCTCGACCGTATCGACACCTGAGGTGAGGTCCGTGCCCTGGCCCGGCCAGCCCGGCTATGACGCCCTGGCGGAACTGTATGACCGGACCTTCCCGGGCCCCTGGCAGCGGCCACTGGACCGGCACTCCGTGGACGCCTTCGCCGACGCGCTGCCCCGAGGCGGGACCATCCTGGACCTGGGGTGCGGCACCGGCCACGTCACCGTGGAATTGGCCTTCCGCGGCTTCAACACGCTCGGCGTGGACCCCTCGGCCCGGATGCTGGAGATCGCGCGCAAGCGCTATCCGCAGCGCACCTGGATCGCCGGCGACGCGCACTTTCCCGCCGCCGACCCGGTGGTGCGCGCCGCCGGTCCCGTCAGTGGGATCCTGGCCCGGTTCAGCCTGATCCACGTCCCGCCCGGACAGGTCCCGGCGGTCCTGCAGTCCTGGGCGGCGCACACGGAGCCCGGTTGCCAGGTGCTCCTGGTGTTCCAGGGTCTGTTGGAGTCCCGGCAGGATGTGGAGGAGTTCCCGCACGCGGTGGCCCGGGCCTGGCGATGGAACCCGTCATCGTTGGCCCAGGCCCTGGACGCGGCCGGCTTCGCCGAGACGTGGCGGGTCATCGTCTGCCCTGACGAGGACCACGAGTATCCCGAGTGCCATCTCAGCGCCGTGCGGCGCTAGGACTCACCGTCGTCCGTAGTGCGCGGCCAGCAGCTCCAGGCCGCGGTCGATGGACACGGCCGGCACCCAGTCCAGCTCCGTCCGGGTCCGACGCTGGTCGAACCAGTGCGCCGTGGAGAGCTGTTCGGCCAGGAACCGTGTCAGCGGGGGTTCATCCGCGTCCCGGCCGAGATCGGCCGCCTCCCAGATCCGCTCGATGACGGCGCCGGCGCCCCGGGCGAGGCCGCCGGGGAGCCGCAGCCGGGGCTCGGGGGCGCCACCGGCGGTGGCCAGCCCCCGGATGAGCTCGCCCACCGGGCGGGGTTCGCCGTTGGTGACCACGAGTTCCTCCCCGTGGACCCGGTCCACCGCGGCGACGGCAGCCACCACGGCGTCCACGGCGTTGTCCGAGTACAGGGTGTCGATCAGGGCGGCGGCCGGCCCGAGCAACGGCATCCGGCCGGCCCGGGCACGGTCGATGATGCGCTCGGTCAGCTGCGTGTCCCCGGGGCCCCACATCAGGTGCGGGCGCAGGGCGAGCACGCGCAGGTCCGCGCTGTCCGCGGCCAGGGCCAGCAGTTCCCCGGCGGCCTTGGTGCGGGCGTAGTGGCCGCGCGCGCGGTCCGGGTCCGCCGGCCCGGCGCCCTCGCCGACGATCGACGTCCCGGCATGGGCCACGGATGGCGAGGAGATGTGGATGAACCGCTCGGCGCCCGCCCGGCGGGCGGCCTCCAGGACGGTCGCCGTGCCCCCGATGTTGACCTGCTCGAACTCCTGGGCGGGTCCGGAGACGGAGACCTTGGCCGCCACATGGACCACCGTGTCCCGCCCGGCCATGGCCCGCTCGACGGCCGCGGCATCGGTGACCGTGCCCAGGACGTCACGGGCGCCGGTCACCCCGGAGGGACGGCGCTGCAGGGTCACGACGTCGGCCCCGGACTCCACGAGGCGGCGCGCCACCCCGGAGCCCAGGAGCCCGGAGGCGCCGGTGACGAGGACGCGGAGAGGCGGTGCGGCACTCACGGGGAGCCCACCTTCCCGCCGGACAGGACCTGCTCGGCCCACCGGGCGATCCGGGTGCGGTCGATCTTCGAGTTGTGGCGGATGTCCACGGGGACCCGATCCGTCACGAGCACCGCCGCCACGGGAACCGGTGCCGCGGCTGCCCGCACGGCCGCCGTCAGCTCACTGGGGGCCAGTCCGGGGCGTGGCCTCCGGGCCCGGTCAGGCGTGGGGACCTCAACGACGGCGACGACAGCCTGGGTACCCCGCGGGCCCACAGCGACGACGGCTGATCGGGACACGCCGTCGAGGGCGTCGATGCGCGCCTCGGGGCCGCCGGGCGCCACGGGCCCCTCGGCCGTGATGGCCACGTGCTGCAGGCGGCCCTCGATCCAGAGCCGGCCGGCGGTATCCAGGTGGCCCACGTCCTGGGTTCGGTGCCAGTCCAGCCCGTCCTTGGCATCCCGTCGGCTCAGGGAGTCGGTCAGCCACAGCCGGTCGTACCCCGCCTTCTGGTGGGGTGCGGAGATGACGACCTCGCCCAGGACTCCGGCGGCGTCGGGACCCTCGAGGAGGGTCCCGGTCGGGCTGCCGTCGGCCTCCAGCGGGTCGATGGCGATGCGTACGGGGCCCACCGGGCGGCCCACGCACACGCCGTCGTCCGGGCTGGTCCTTTCCGCGGTGGTGGTGTCCGACCGAGCCGAGAGCTCGATGATCGCCTCCCGGTCGATGTCGGCCAGCAGGAGGGCCTCGGTCATGCCGTAGGGCGAATGGAACTCGGCCCGGGGAAAGAGGGAAGCCACCTGTGACATCAGCTGGGGGTGGACCGGGGCGCCGGCGGACAGCACCAGGTCGAGGCGGCCGAGCACGGCGTGGTCCTCCGGTCCGAGCTGACCAGCGGTCGCCACGACATTGCGCAACGCCGCGGGAGAGGCGAAGAGGATGGTGGCGTGGCCGGCACGGGCGGCCTCGGCGACGGCCTGCGCCGTCAGGGTGGCAGGTTTGGTCACGGACATGTCCGGGGTGACCGAGGTGGCGCCGATGGCCGGCCCCAGCAGGGCGAAGGGTGCGAACCCGGCCAGCAGGGAGGAGCCGGGCCGGACGTGGAAGACGTCCTGAAGCAACCCCGCCAGGGCAGAGAGGCGGCCGTGGGTGTAGAGGACGCCCTTGGCCGGCCCCGTGGAGCCGGAGGTGTAGAGGATGGCGGCCGGATCGGTGGGGGCCGGCACGTGGACGGTGCCGTCCGCGTGCCGCGCGCCCGGGAACCGCGTCCCGTCGTGGTCCTGGGCCATCCGGTAGAGGCTGTCCTCCACGCCGAGGGCCCGCGCCAGGGGCGTGGGCAGCGTGGAGACGGAGAGGCGGCGTCCCGGCCAGCGCTGGGACCGGGCCACGGCGAGTCCGGGGACCTTGCCGATGACCCAGTCCGGCCGTGCCGCCCGCACCGCGCGGGTCATGCCCGCCACGCCCAGCCCGGCGTCGGCGACCACCACGACGGCACCGATCTTCAGCGCCGCGTACAGGGCCGCGGTGAGGTCCCGTCCGGGGGTGACCATCATGGAGATGCGGTCGCCCGGGCGGACCCCGCGGGCGACCAGGCCGGTGGCGATGGCGTCCACGACGCAGGACAGGCGGTTCCAGCTCAGCGGTGTCTGGTCGTCCCCGGCCATGTCCACGAGAGCCGGGGCGGAACTGGCGCGCCAGTCGTCCAGGTAGGACCACAGCGGCCGGGCGGTGGTCTCGTTCCAGCCGCTCTCCACGGTGCCGGGGTCGGCGTCTGACCCCGCGTCACCCTGGATGGCGGGGACAGCGCCCTCGGGGCTCCGGGTGCGGGCGGTGCCGTCGAGCACCTGTCCGGCCCACCGCAGGATCGGGGTGGCGATGTCCACGTCCTCGGCCAGCAGGTGCCCGGCCGTCTCGAACCGGTGCAGGTCGGCCTGGGGGAGCCGCTGCAGCAGATCCGCCTGGTACCGGTCCAGGAACACCGGGTCCCTGGGGCCCCACAGCAGCAGGGCGGGCTGGGTGAAGTCGGCCACGGAGGCGGCCACCCGGCGCAGTTCCGGATGGGAGGCGTGCTGCGGCCCCACGGGGATATCCGCCACGAAGCCGCCGATCCCGCCGCGACGCTCCGGAGCGGCATAGGGGGCGTGATAGGCGGCTTTGAGGTCGCTGTCCAGGCCGGGGTGGCCGAGTGCCGTCGTCACCCGCAGGAAGGCATCGGTCAGGACGGTGGAGCCGGCCAGCAGGGGGCCGGCGAGGGCCGCCTGCAGCGGGGCCGGGATCGGCTCGGACTCGTCATGGTGGACGGCGGTGTTTAAGGCCATCGCGGCGGCCACCAGGTCCTGGTGGCGGCCGGCCCAGCCGAGGGAGACGACGCCGCCCCAGTCGTGGCCCAGGGTCAGCAGCGGGTGGCCGGCGCGGGCCTGGACATCGAGTCCGAGGGCGGTGACGAGGGCGTCGAGGTCGGCGAGACGGCCGCCCAGGGTGCGGTAGCCGGCGTCGTTCGCGGACACCGGGTCCGGGGCGCCGGCCGCAGCGGCGGGACGGGGGAGGGACCCGTGCGGCAGGCGCTCGGAGAAGCCCATGTCCAGTTGGTCCGGGGCGACCACGCGCCACACGGGGCCCTCGCCCTGCAGGGCGGTGCGGACGGTCGCGGCGGCCAGGGAACGCCACAGGTAGGACCAGGTCGGGTTGCCGTGCACGGCCAGGATGGTGCCGTCCGGCTCCACGCCGGACTGGGCCAGGACATCCCCGGTGTCCAGTACGTGCAGGGTCCGCTGGCCGTCGACCGTGGCGATCGGCACGAGGCGGCTCCAGGCCGGGTCCCAGCCGGGAAGGGGGACGGAGGCGGAAACGGCCGGCAGGGTGGCTGGGGCGGCGGGGATCCTCACCAGGCGATCTCCAGCATGGCGGTGTTGAGCCCGGAACCGACGCCCATGCAGAGCACCTTGTCGCCGGCCGACAGCTGGTCCACCTCCCGGGCCAGGGTGATCGGCAGGGACGCCGGTCCGACGTTGCCGAGCTCGGGGAAGGTGAGGGGGAACAGGGCCGGGTCCAGGCCGGTCGCCTCGGTGATCGAATCGGTGTGGAGCCGGGAGACCTGGTGCGTGACGTAGCGGTCCATGTCCGACCAGCCCCAGTCTGCCGGGACGTCGTTCCAGGCGTCCATGACGAGCTCGAGTCCGTCCTTGAGCAGGGCGGTGGAATCCGTGAACATGCCCTTGTGGTCGCCCACGCAGAGGTCATGGTGGTCCGTGCCGGCGCGGGTGATGCCGCGGACGATCCGGTGGCCCTCGGGGTGCTGGTCGGTGCGCCCGATGACGGCTGCGGCGGCCCCGGAGCCCAGGGTCAGGGAGGCGAACTGCTCCATGAAGTTGCTGCGGTCCACGCCGTCCTGCTTCAGGTTCTCCAGGGTGGCCTGCTGGACCTTGACGGAGTCCTCGCCGGCCACGACGACGGCGTAGTCGACCTGACCGGAGTCGATCATGGAGGCTGCCAGAGTGATGCCGTTGACGAACCCCAGGCATGCGTTCGTGATGTCGAAGTTCGTGGCGGAGGTGGGCAGGCCCATCTCATGGTGGATGCGGACGGCCACGGACGGTTCAAGGGTCTCGCGCGTGACGGAGGTGTTGACCATGAGCCCGATCTGGTCCGGCCGGACGCCGGCCTTGGCCATGGCCTGGCGGCCGGCTTCAGCGGCACCCAACTGGAAGTGACCGGGGTGCTCCCAATTGCGGCGTTCATTGACGCCCGCGACGCGCGGCAACAGACCCTTGGGGAGCCGCAGCCCCTTCAGGACATCGGCCAACTCCTCGTCGAGCTCTGCACTGGTCACGGTGACAGGGGCCAGTACTTCCGTCACGGAGAGGAGTGAAGCGTTGGAGTGACGGAATGTCGCGTTGCCTTGCACTATGGGGCCTGGTCCGTTCGTGGGGGTCAAAGGGGTTGGATGGTGGGGAGGTGGCGGTGAACGCCACCAAAGCACCAGCCTAGCGAACCCCGGCCGATGGAAAGCCGGGAGTCGGCTGGGAGGCTCCTGAATGACGGCCCGAAAGCGCAGGGTGGCTGCCACGGACGGTGACCATGGCTACAGCAGGGTCTACAGCAGCAGCACCAGCGGGAAGGCGGCCAGGCACAACGCCGCCACGACGACCAGGACGCGCACGGCCACCGGCAGGGGGTCGGCGGGGGACAACAGGCGGTACAGGCGCAGGGTCAGGGGGACGGATCCGTCCCTCTGGACGTTCTCCGCCCGTGGCGGGGACGGGGCCGGGGGCGTCGGTGCCCCGGCTTCGCCGGTGAGCACGATGGCCCGCACCAGGTCTTGGCGGTCGTGGACGGCCAGCGCGGCGTCGTCCGCCATCATCTCGGTGAGGCCGGCCACGGCCCGTTGGGCCATCGCCGTGGTGGGCAGCCAGGCCACGGCCCGATGCCAGGCCTCGAAGGCCAGTCGGAGCAGGTCGTGCCGTTGGCGCAGGTGGGCCCGCTCATGAGCCACGACGGCGGCCACCTCCGATGCGGACAATTGGTCCAGCAAACCGCGGGACAGGACGGTCAGGGAACCGGTCAGGCCGGGGAGGCAGTAGGCCAGCGGGACATCGTGGGGCAGCACCCGCGTGGGAGTTCCGGAGACGCCCTCCGCCAGTCGGCTGCGTTCGGACGGAGGCGCTGCCAGGAGTTCGACCATCTGGCGGTGGCGGCGTCGGTTGGCCACGGTCTTCACGGCGGTGACGGCCAGGGTGAGCACGAGGTGGGCGAAGAGCATCAGGGCGAGGGTGGCGGCGGCGATGCGGGTGGGCAGCCACGGGTCGTGCTCGAGCAGGGGGATCCAGGAACCCTCCACGAGGGCCCGGACGAAGGCGGGGACCGCCTCGACCACGGTGTCCCCGAAGGGGGCGAGTCCCCACAGGAGGGGGAAGCCGATCAGGGAGAGGCCGCCCGCGAGGGCGACGGACTGCCAGAGCGCCATCGCGGCGGCGGGAGCCCGGCGGACCCAGCGCGCGCGGCCGAGCAGGACCGGGACCGGCCAGGCCAGGATCACGGCCAGCGCGGCGAGCAGCATGACGGACACGAGGGAAAGTCTAGAGGGCGGGGTCTCCCGCTCTCAGTCGACTCGGGGTGGGTGTCCGGGCGTCAGACCCACCCCAAGTCGACTCAAAGCCGGGATGGTGAGTCGGGATCGTGGGCCGGATCAGGATTCCAGGAGACGACGCACGGCAGCGGCCTCATCGGGGCCGATGCCGCCGATGAAGCGGGCGAGGACGGCCTCGCGGTCCGGCACGGAGCCGAGTACCTCGTTGAGCAGGCCGACGGTGTGGTCCTCACGGGACGAGGCGGCGGCATAGCGATGGGGCCGGCGCCCGCCGTCGCGGTGGACCAGGCCCTTCTTCTCCAGGCGTGACAGCACGGTGAGCACGGTCGTGACGGCGAGGTCCCCGGCCAGGGCGTCGCGCACGTCATTGGCCGTATGGGCTCCCGGCCGATCCCACAGCAGGTCCATCACGGACCGTTCCAAATCTCCCAGTGCCACGGGCGCCTCCCTCAAAGCAATGATCTCCACCACAGGTGTCCATCCGGACTCGACTTTATTCTACAGGACGTAGAACTTGGGGCTACTCTGGTTTCTACAAGCTGTAGAAGTCGAGTGCCGGACGCCCGCCTCGCCCTGATGGGGCGGGTGTTCGGTCCGGACCGGTGCGGACCCTCGCCGCACCGAGGGAAGGGTGTACCCATGGATCCCCTGGACATTGCCCGGTGGCAGTTCGGCATCACCACCGTGTATCACTTCATGATGGTCCCGCTGACCATCGGACTGGGCCTGGTGGTGGCCACCCTGCAGACCATGTGGCACCGCACCGGCCGTGAGCACTACCTGCGGATGACGAAGTTCTGGGGGAAGCTCTTCCTCATCAACTTCATCATGGGCGTGGCCACCGGACTGGTGCAGGAGTTCCAGTTCGGGATGGCCTGGTCCGAGTACTCCCGCTTCGTCGGGGACGTGTTCGGGGCTCCGTTGGCGCTGGAGGCGCTCGTGGCGTTCTTCCTGGAGTCGGTGTTCCTCGGTCTCTGGATCTTCGGCTGGCAGCGCCTGCCGAAGCGGGTGCACCTGGCCTCGATCTGGTGCGCCGTCATCGGCACCGTGTTCTCCGCCTATTTCATCCTGGCCGCCAATGCGTGGATGCAGCATCCGGTCGGGGTCGAGATGGTGGACGGCCGCCCCGTGATGAACGACATCTGGGCCGTGCTGACCAACAACACCCTGCTGGTGCACTTCCCGCACACTCTGGCCGGCGCCCTCTCCGTGGCCGGCGGCTTCCTGCTCGGCATCGCGTGGTTCCACCTGTGGAAGCGGCGCCGGGACGGCATCGACACCGTGGCCGCGGACGGCACCGTGGTGGTGGGCACCACCGGCTCCAAGGGCCGCGACGAAACCGACTACCGGGTCTGGTACTCCTCCTTGCGGTGGGGAGCCTGGATCGCGCTCGTGGCCTTCCTGGGCACCGCCTTCAGCGGCCATGCCCAGGCGCAGCTGATGATCCAGCAGCAGCCGCTGAAGATGGCGGCCGCCGAGGCTGCCTGCCATGACGGGACGGCGTTCTCCGTGCTCTCCGTGGCCGACCTGCGCAGCGACGGAGCCACCGACTGCGACGACGTCGTGGGCGTCTTCGAGATCCCGGGGCTGCTGTCCTTCCTGGCCCACAACAACTTCACCACCGACGTGGCCGGAGTGAACACCCTCATCCCGCAGTACCAGGAGGACTACGGCACCCATCTGCCGGACGATCCGATGTACGGCGAGCGCGCCGGCCAGGAGATCGACTACCTGCCCGTCATGGAGGTCACCTACTGGGGCTTCCGCATCATGATCACCTTCGGTGGTCTCGCGGCCCTGGCGGCGGCGATCGCGCTCTGGCTGACGCGGAAGGGCACCGTGCCGGCGTCCAAGCCGCTGATGCGGTTGGCCGTGTTCGGGATCCTGGCACCGTTCGGCGCCAACGCGGCCGGGTGGATCTTCACCGAGATGGGACGTCAGCCGTTCGTGGTGGCCCCGAACCCCGACCCGACCGGAATCGACCAGGTCTGGATGTACACGGCCGCGGCCGTGTCCCCGGGGGTGAGCGCGGGCGAGCTGTTGTTCTCGCTCATCCTCCTCACCACCATCTACGCCGTGCTCCTGGTCGTGGAGGTCGTCCTGCTCACCCGCTACGTCAAGGGCGGGGTGCCGGCCGGCATGCCCGAACTCACCCAGGATGAGCACGATGGCGACGCCGGCGGCGCGGGGAAGGACGGCACCGTTGACTCCGATGTCCTCGCCTTCGCGTACTGACCGTGCCGCTGCGGTCGCCGAGGCCGCTCCGACCGCCCAGTCCCTCGCGACCGCCCAGAACCCCGAGACCCCCGAGAGGTAGACCGTCATGGAATCGATCGAGTTCCTTCCCGCCTTCTGGTTCGCCCTGGTGGCCGTGCTCTGGGTGGGCTACCTCTTCCTCGACGGCTTCGACCTCGGCGTCGGCATGCTGATGAGGGGCTGGGCCCGGAACGAGAGCCAGCGCCGCGTCATCCTCAACACCATCGGCCCCGTCTGGGACGGCAACGAAGTCTGGCTGGTGACCGCTGCGGGGGCCATGTTCGCCGCCTTCCCGCTCTGGTATGCGGCCCTGTTCGCCGGGCTCTACATCCCCCTGACGATCACCCTGCTGGCCCTGATCCTCCGGGCCGTCTCCATCGAGTACCGGGGCAAGGCCCTGACCGCCCGGACCCGGGACCGCTGGGACCGGTGCATGGCCGGCGGCTCGGCCGTGGCCGCCTTCAGCATCGGCCTGATGCTGGCCGTGTCCACCACGGGCCTGCCGCTGAACGCCAACGGCGACCGTGTGGGCGGGCCGTTCGCCTGGCTGTCCTGGGAGGGGGTGCTCGGCGGCCTGGCCGTCGTCGGGTTCTCGCTGGCCATGGGCTGGGCCTACCTCGGTCTGAAGACCGACGGCGCCCCGCGGGAGGCGGCGCACCGCCACCTCACCCGCTGGCTGCCCCTCTACCTGCTGCCCATGGGCGCGTGGGGCGTGGTGGTGGTCTCTCGCCAGGACGGCCTCATCCCGTGGATCCTGCTGGCCCTGGCCCTCGCAGCCGCCCTGGGGGCCCTGGTGGCGGCCCAGCTCCGCCGCGAGGGCTGGACCTTCATCGCACTGGGTGCCTCCCTGCTGGCCGGCGCCGCGGGCGTCTTCCTGGCGGTGTTCCCCGTGGTGCTGCCCTCCACCATCGATCCGGCCTTCAACCTGACGGCCATGAACGCCTCCTCCTCGGAGTACACGCTGAACTTCATGGCCTGGGTCGCCGTCATCATGGTGCCGATCATCCTGGCCTACTCGGCCTTCGTGTACTGGGTCTTCCGGAAGCGGTTGCACGAGACGCACATCCCGGAGTCACACGTGGTGACACCGGTGTGAGACCCGAACTGCCCACCTCCCGTTCCGGCCGGGCGGCTCTGGCCGTGCTGGCCCTGCTGGCCGGGGTCAAGGCCGCCGGCTGGATCCTGCTCGCCACCGCCCTGGCCCGGGGCATCACCTGGCTGGCCGAGCGCCTGCCCGCTCCGGAGAGCAGTGACCTCCTCGGGCTGCTCTTCGCACCGGACCCGGCGTCCTACGATCCGCTCGCCCACGGGTTGCTCTCGGACGCGGCCGGAACCACCCTCACCCAGGTCGTGGCCCTCGGCCTGGCCGGTGTCCTCGCCCGGGCCGCCGCCACCTGGGGACAGCAGGTGTTCTCCCGGCGCGCAGCGCTGGGTGCCAAGGAGGAGCTGCGCCACCGGATGGTCGCCCACCGCCTGGCCTCTGCCGGGGCCGGTGCGGACCGGGCGGGGGAGGACTCCGTGCTCGCCTCCTCCGGCCTGGACGGGCTCGACAAGTACTTCACCCAGTACCTGCCCGCCCTGCTGACCGCCGCGGTCATGCCGCTCGTGCTCGGGGTGTGGATCCTCACCCACGACTGGGTCTCCGCCCTGGTGCTGGTGTTGACGATCCCACTCATCCCCGTGTTCATGGTCCTGATCGGGCGCTACACCGAGGATCGTGTCCAGCAGGCCGCCGAGGGACTGGACCGGCTGTCCCACCACGTGCTGGAACTGGCGCGGGGACTGCCCGTACTGGTCGGGCTGCGCCGGGCCGGCACGCAGCGGCAGGCGCTGGCGGGGGTCTCGGACCGCTACCGGGCCACCACCATGACCACCCTGAAGACGGCCTTCATGTCCGGCTTCGCCCTCGAGCTGATCAGCACCCTGTCCGTGGCCGTGGTCGCCGTCTTCATCGGCGTGCGGCTGGTCTACGGGGAGCTCGACCTCTACTCCGGGCTGCTCGTACTCACCCTCGCCCCCGAGGTTTACCTGCCCTTCCGGGACATCGGCTCCGCCCACCACGCCTCCGAGGATGGCGTGGAGGCCCTGCGCCGCGCCCGCGCCGACCTCGACCGTCCCGTCCCGGCCTCGCTCTCGGACGTCCTCGGCAGGGCCGTCGTGCCGGCCGGAGTGCCGGCCAGAGAGCCGGCTGCAGCACCGGTCGCCACAGCAGCCACCGGCCGGGGTGCGGGCCCGGTCGCAGACCCGTCTGCCCACGCGAGGGAGGACCGGCTGGTCCTCCGAGGTCTGGGCATCGCCTACCGGGACCCCGACGGCGGGACGTTCCCGGCCGTCGTCCGGCACCTGGACCTCGACCTCGCCCCCGGTGAACTGACCGTCCTCGGCGGTCCCAGCGGGACGGGCAAGACGACGGTCCTGTCCACCCTCGCCGGGGTGCTGAGGGACGGTGAGGCCGAGTTCACCGGCACGGCCGCGGGGCTGGCCGGCCGGCGCGTGGCCTGGCTCAGCCAGCACCCGGCGTTCAGCGAGCCGACGGTCGGCGCCGAGCTGGCGCTGTACGCCGTGGCGTCCGCGGGCCCGGACGGCGCTCCCGGCCGAGACGGCGACGACGGCCTGCTGGTGGCCGAGGCGCTCGCCGCCTGCGGCCTCGACGGCTTCGCACCCCGCCACCCGGACGAGCTCAGCCCCGGGGAACGACGCCGGCTCGGCCTAGCCCGCGTGCTGGTGCGCCTGATGGCGGCTCCCGTGGACTCCGCCTCCTGGCTGGTTGTCCTGGACGAGCCGACGGCGCACCTCGATGCTGAGAACGCCCAGCGGATCCGCGCCGTCCTGGCCGCACTGCGCTCCGGGCGCCTCCCGGGGGGCCGTGCCGTGGAGGCCCTCCTGCTGGTGGCCTCGCATGACCGCGACCTGCGGGCGCTCGCGGACAGGGTCGTCGGGGCGCCGACGGCGGGAACGCTGGGGTCCCCGGCTTCGCAGGAGCAGCAGTTGCCGCAGGTGCCACAGCAGCAGCCGATCGCCACGGCCTCGAGCGCGACGCCGGCCTCGGACCACGGCGGCTCCACCGTCACCGCCGCCGGGACCGAGACGCTGACCGCGGTTGAGACGCCGAGCGCGACTGGTGCCGACCCGCGGACCGGGACCAGCCCCTCGAAACGATGGCTGCGCTGGCGGCGCTGGCGCGGCTGGCTCCGGCTCTTGCCGCTGACGGAGCGGACGTTCATCGCCGGCGTGGCCTGGGCGACGGCGGCCACGCTGGCCGCGGCGCTGCTGTCCGCCCTCTCCGGCTGGCTGATCGTGCAGGCGGCCTATCAGCCTCCCGTGCTCTACCTGCTCTCGGTGATCGTCCTGGTGCGGTTCTTCGGCATCGGACGCGCCCTGTTCCGCTATCTCGAACGGCTGGACACGCATGACGCGGTGCTGGCCTGGGCGAACCGGATCCGGCTGCGGCTGTGGGACGCCCTCGGCTCGCAGGCGGCCCAGTGGGGCCGGCTGACCCGTTCCGGCGGGGCGCTGTCCGTGCTGGTGGCGGACGTGGACGAGCTGCGCGATGCGCTGCCGCGCGTGATCGTCCCGGTCCCGGCCGCCATCATCAGTTGGCTGATCACCGTCCTCATCGTGGTCCTGATGGCCCCGGCGGCCTGGTGGCCTGCGGTGGTCGCCGGACTGGCCGGCCTGGTGCTGGTGCCGCTCGTGGTGGGGCTGGCCGACCGGCAGACCACCCGCGCCCTGACGGACCACCGGACCGGGCTGCTGCAGCGCACCACCTCCCTGTTCGCGGCGGCCCCGGACCTGGCCGGCAACGGCGCGGCATCACTCGCCGCGGAACGGTTCGGGGCCGCCGACCGCGCCGCGGACCGCCCCCTGAAGCGCAATGCGGCGGCCGCCGGACTCGGGCAGGCCCTGGCCTCCCTGCTCTCCGGCTGGGCGGCGGTGCAGACCTTGGTGCTCTGCGTCCAGAACGGCGTGACCGCACCGGTCACGGCCATGGTCGTGTTCCTGCTGCTGGCCCTGGCCGAGCCCCTGGGCCTGTACAGCACGGCCTGCCAGGAGGCGGCGATCCTGTCCCGGCAGCTGGCCAAGACCGCGCCGCTGCTCACCACAGGGAACGCCTCGGGCACCGCCTCGGGCACCGCCCCGGACAACGTCACCGAACCTGACGTAGACCCGGTTGCCGACCCAGTTGCCGACCCGGTCGCCGACCCGGTTGCCGTCACCGGGATCGAGCTCTCGGCGGCCGCCGTGCGCTACCCCGGGACGGGGACGGACGTGTTCCGGGACCTGGACCTGACGGTCCGCCGTGGCCAGCTCGCGGTCGTCACCGGACCCTCGGGCTCCGGGAAGTCGACCCTGTTGGCGGTCCTGCTCGGCTTCCTGCGGCCACGGCAGGGCCGGTACGCCCTGGAGACCGCCGGCGGCCCGGTGAGCTCGCCAGATGCCGTCCTGAGCGCCGTGGCCTGGTGCCCGCAGGACGCCTACCTCTTCGACTCCACGCTGCGCTCCAACCTGAACCTGGCCCGGGATCCGGAGGACCGTCCCACAGACGGTGAGCTCATCTCGGTCCTGGGCCTTGTGGGCCTGGGGGACTGGCTGGACGCCACCCCGAACGGTCTGGACACGAGGATCGGCCCCTCCGGGCACTTCCTCTCCGGTGGCCAGCGCCAGCGGGTGGCCGTCGCCCGCGCGCTGATGGCCCGGGCCGACGTCGTGCTCCTGGACGAACCGACAGCCCATCTGGGGGCCGACGAGGCGGCCGAGTTGGTGGCGGACCTGCGCGCCGCCCTGGCGGACCGCACGGCCGTGATGGTGACCCACGACCGCCGGTTCGCCGGCTCCGGCCAGGTGCACCTGGACCTGGACGGAGCCGGAGGGGTCAGTCCCCGGTGATCACGGCATCGGAACCGTCCGCGAAGGGGTCGGTGTCCGTCGGCGCCTCGGCCAGGCCGCGGCGGCCCTCGGTCTCGCCGAACAGTGTCTCTCCGAAGAGGGTCTGCTCCGCGCTGTCCGCGTCGGCGCCGCCCCCGGGCTGAGCGGCGGCGGACGCGCCGCCGGCAGCAGCGCCGGACTCGGCAGCCGGGGCGGACGCGACCGGCGAGGCCCCGGCGCCGAGGGCCTCGACGAGCTGGTCCATGGCCAGCCCGGAGCCGTCGCGGGGGCCGAACTCGGCCGGCAGCGCACGGGCCACACCCTGGGCGGAGGCCCCGAGCGCGGGCTCGGCCCCGGCCCACGCCAGGGACAGCAGGGTCTCGCCCTTGAGCAACCGGTGTGCGCGGACACCGCCGGTGGCACGGCCCTTCGCCGGGTACTCGTCCAGCGGGGTCCTCTTCACGGACCCCGGGACCGTGCCGGGCAGCGTGTCCTCACCGGTCGCCACGGTCACGACGACGGCCCGGTGGCCTTCCCCCGCGTCCTCACCGACGGTGTCGGCCGGGACGGCGGAGAAGGCGATCACGGCATCGTCCGCGGCCACCTTGATGCCGGCCATGCCCCCGGCGGTACGGCCCTGCGGCCGCACCAGCGATGCGGCGTAGCGCAGCAGCTGGCCCTTGCGGGTGATGAAGACCAGCTGGTCCTCATCACGGGCGGTGCCGGCGCCGATGACCACGTCGTTGCCCTTGAGCGCGATGGCGTCGAAGTCGTCACGGTTCAGCGGCCACTCGGGGTTGACGCGCTTGACGATGCCGTTCCGGGTCCCCAGGGCCAGCACGGTGTTCAGCGGGACCAGGGCCACGAGCGATTCGCCGCGCTGCAGGGTGAGGAAGTCCTTGACCTTCACCCCCGCGGTGAGGTTCGGCGTGGGGGAGGGCTCCGCCAGGGCCGGGATGTCCACGACCTGCACGCGCTGGAGGCGCCCCGAGGAGGTGAGGGCGCCGATCTCGCCCCGCGCCGTCGCCGGGACCACCGAGCGGTAGGCGTCATGGCGCTGGCGACGCCCGCCGGTGGCCAGTGGGGTGTCGTCGGCGGTACGGGCCAGCTGGCCCGCCGTGCTGAGCACCACCCAGCACGGGGTGTCCGGGACCATGAGCCCGTCCGAGCCGCCACCCGGCAGGGCGGCCCGGGCGGAGGCACCGGCACCGGCCGCCGGGCTGGCCCCGAGCTGACCGGTGGCGCCGGCGGTGACGGGGGCGAGGTTCTCGGACTCCAGCAGGACCGTGCGGCGGTCGTCGCCGTGTTCCTCGGCCAGGTCCGCCAGCTCACCGGAGACGAGGTCGCGCAGCCTCTGCTCCGAGGCGAGGATGGCCTCGAGCTCGGCGATCGCCTTCTGCAGTTCGTCCTGCTCCGCCTCGAGGTCGAGCCGCGAATACTTCGTCAGCTGGCGCAGGCGCAGCTCGAGGATGTGGTTGGCCTGGATCTCGGTCAGGTCGAAGACGCCCATCAGCCGGGTCCGGGCCGCCGCCGTGTCATCCGAGGTGCGGATGATCTGGATGACCTCGTCGATGTCCACCAGGGCCAACAACAAGCCCTCGACCAGGTGCAGGCGATCCTGCTTCCGGCCCAGGCGGTGGGCGCTGCGCCGGCGGACCACGTCGATCCGGTGGTCCACGTACACCTGCAGCAGCTCCTGCAGGCCGAGGGTGCGGGGCTGGCCGTCCACGAGCGCCACGTTGTTGATGCCGAAGGACTCCTCCAACGGCGTCGTCTTGTACAGCTGAGCCAGGACACCCTGCGGATTGAAACCGCTCTTGAGCTCGATGACGAGCTGGAGGCCGTTCTTGCGGTCGGTCAGGTCCAGGACGTCCGCGATGCCCGTGAGCTTCTTCGCATTGACGGCGTCCTTGATCTTCTCGATCACCTTCTCCGGGCCGACGCCGTAGGGCAGCTCGGTGACCACCAGTCCCGTCTTGCGGGCGGTCACCTGCTCGACGGCCACCTTGGCGCGCATCTTGAAGGAGCCGCGCCCGGCCGCGTAGGCGTCCCGCACCCCGTCGAGGCCGACGATGCGGCCGCCCGAGGGCAGGTCGGGCCCGGGGACGTGCTCCATGAGGTCCGCCAGGGTCGCCTCGGGGTGGGCGAGCAGATGGCGGGCCGCGGCGATCACCTCGCGCAGGTTGTGCGGGGCCATGTTGGTGGCCATGCCGACCGCGATGCCGGAAGCGCCGTTGACGAGCAGGTTCGGGAACGCGGCGGGCAGCACGGCGGGCTGCAGGAACTGGTTGTCGTAGTTCGGCACGAAGTCCACCACGTCCTCGTCCAGCGAGGTCGTCATGGCCAGGGCGGCCGGGGCGAGCCGGGCCTCCGTGTAACGCGGGGCGGCGGGGCCGTCGTCGAGGGAGCCGAAGTTGCCGTGCCCGTCCACCAACGGCAGACGCAGGGAGAACGGCTGGGCCAGGCGCACCATGGCGTCGTAGATCGCCGTGTCCCCGTGGGGGTGCAGTTTGCCCATGACCTCGCCGACCACGCGGGCGGACTTCACATGGCCCCTGTCCGGGCGCAGCCCCATCTGGCTCATCATGTACAGGATCCGCCGCTGCACCGGCTTCATGCCGTCCCGGGCGTCCGGCAGGGCGCGGGAGTAGATCACCGAATACGCGTACTCGAGGAACGAGGTCTCCATCTCCGAGGAGACATCGATGTCCACGATGTTCTCCTGCTCCAGCGGGATCGCCTGGGCGGCCGGGGCGGAGTTTTTCTTGGGGGTACGGGCCATGGGGTGCTCTGAAGTCCTTGTCGATCGCCGGTCGGTCGCGAGCCTGCCGCGAGAACGCGTCAGCGCGAGGGGCGGGAATTGTCTACTGTGATCCTATGGGTGAGAAGCCGAAAACCCCCGAATATCCGGCCTACTGGGAAGCCGATGTCGTCTTGCGGGACGGCACCACGGCACATCTGCGCCCGGTGCGGCCCGAGGACGCGTCGGGGCTGGCCCGGATGCACGAGGGGCAGTCACAGAGCTCCATCTACCTGCGCTTCTTCACCTTCAAGTCCTCCCTGTCCCGCAAGGAGCTGGAGCGCTTCACCCACGTGGACTACCGGGACCGGGTCGCGTTCGTGGTGCTGCGCGGCGAGGAGATCCTGGGCATCGGCCGCTACGACCGGCTGGATGACCCCCTCGAGGCCGAGGTGGCCTTCAACATCTCGGACGCCTCCCAGGGTAAGGGCATCGGCTCGATCCTGATGGAGCACCTGGCCGTGGCCGCCCGCGAGAACGGCATCCGCCGGTTCACCGCCGAGGTGCTGCCGGAGAACCGAAAGATGCTCTCCGTCTTCCAGGACACCGGGTTCGAGGTCTCCCGGCACTTCGACGACGGCGTGGTCGCCGTCGCCTTCTCGATCGACCCGACCGCCAAGTCCCGCGCCGTCATGGAGTCCCGGGAGCACCGCGCCGAGGCCCGGTCCGTGGCGGAGCTGCTCGCGCCCGAGGCCGTCGCCGTGATCGGCGCCAGCCGCCAGTGGGGCTCCGTGGGCTTCGCCCTGCTGCAGAACATCATCGAGGGCGGGTACACGGGGCCGGTCTACGGCATCAATCCCGAGGCGCTGGAGGTGGCCGGGATGATCTCCCGCGCCTCCCTGGCGGAGGTCCCCGGGCCCGTGGACCTCGCCGTCATCGCCGTCCCGGAGGCCGAGGTCCCCGCTGTGGTGCAGGACTGCGCCCGCCACGGCGTCAAGGGGCTGCTCGTGGTCACCACCGGCTACGCCGACGCCGGCCAGGAGGGCCTGGTGCGCCAGCGCGCCCTGGTCCGCCAGGCCCGGGCCAACGGCATGCGCGTGATCGGCCCGGCCTCCGCCGGCCTGATCAACACCGCGCCCGAGGTCTCCCTGAACGCGTCCGTGTCCCCGTTCCTGCCCGTGCGCGGCCCCGTGGGGCTGTTCTCCCAGTCCGCGGTCATCGGCGTCACCCTCTTCGCCGCGGCCCACCGCCGGGGCATCGGCCTGTCCTCCATGCTCTCGGCGGGCAACCGCGCCGACGTCTCCGGCAACGACGCCATGCAGTACTTCGAGGACGATCCGGCCACCGATGCCGTGGGCGTCTACCTCGAGTCCTTCGGCAATCCCCGCAAGTTCTCCCGCATCGCCCGGCGTCTGTCCCGGTCCAAGCCCGTGGTGGTGGCACGCTCCGATGTGATGGGCCGGCGCCTGCCCCCGGGCCACGAGACCCGCACCACGCAGGCGCCCACCGGGGCTGTCGACTCCATGCTGGAGCAGACCGGCGTCATCCAGGTCGAGAACCACGATGATCTGATGGACCTGATGCAGACCGTGGCCAGCCAGCCCCTGCCGGCCGGTCCCCGCGTGGGCGTGGTCGGCAACTCCCTGGCCCTGAACCGGGTGGTCATGGACGCCGTGGAACTCCACGGGCTGACCGTGGCGAGCACCGTCCTCGTCCCTGACCTGGACGCCGCGCACGTGGTGGACGAGGCGGTGCGGGCGGTGGGCCGCGCCGTGTCCGAGACCATCGCCTCCGGCGAGGTGGACGCCCTCCTGGTGGTCACCCAGGCGGGCATGCACCAGGAGGTGGGCGACGCCGACCGGCTAGCCTCCGCGGTCGAGGAGGCCTCCCGCGGAACGTCCGTCACGGTCCTGGCCTCGCTCACCGGCGTCCTGGACCTCACCTACCGTTCGGCCAGTCTGCGGGGCTCCGGGCCGTCTACCGAGGAGGGGCGGCAGCGCGGGATCCCGGTGTTCTCCTCGCCCGAACAGGCCGCGCGCGTCCTGTCCCGCCTCGTCTGGTACAGCGCCTGGCGGGAGGCCGAGGCCGGGGTGCCCGTGGAACCCGAGGGCGTCGACCGCAACCGCGCCGAGGAACTCATCGAGGACTGGGCCTCGCGCGCCCACGGCACCGACCTGGTCCGCCTCACCGCGGAGGAGGCCGGGGAACTGCTCGGCTGCTATGGCATCCGGGTGCTGCCCGCGGCCCGCTTCACCACCGAGGACGAGGCCGTCCGGGCGGCCGACCGCCTGGGCTGGCCCGTGGCGGTCAAGGCCGTGGACTCCTACCTGCGCCACCGCCTGGACCTCGGCGGGGTGCGGCTCAACATCGTGGACGCCGAATCGCTGCGGCGCAACGTGGCCCAGATGCGCCAGGTCCTCGAGCCCTTCGGCAGCCCCGGCCTCGAGGTGCAGTCCATGGCCCCCTCCGGGCAGGCCTGCACCATCACCGCCCTCGAGGACCCGCTCCTGGGACCGGTGGTCTCCTTCGGCATCGCCGGGGACGCCGTGGACCTGCTGGACGACTGGGTCCACCGGGTGCCACCGCTGACCAACCAGGACCTGGACCGGATGATCCGCGCCCCGCGGGCCGCCGCCAAGCTCTTCGGCTATGGGGGACTGCCCGCCGTGGACACGGACGCCCTGCAGGACCTGCTGGCCCGGGTCGCCGCCCTGAAGGACGACCACCCGCAGGTGGCCCGGATCCGGTTCAACCCGGTGCTGGCCTCGGACCGTGGCGTCACGGTCCTCTCCACGGAGATCGACGTGGCCAACGCCGCCCAGCGGACCGACTCCGCACGCCGGGCCATGCGGGACTGACCGGCCGGCCCGGTCAGGCAACTGGCCGGCTGCCCCTGCCAGGGGGTGGACCGGCTGCTCCTGATCAGGGACCTGCCACCACGGCCCACCAGCGGGGGTGCCTGCCGATAGCATGGACACCATGACTCCACTGCGCAGGAACCCGGGATCGGGCCAGCAACCCTCCGGGCACCACTCCTCGGGGAACGCCAACACCGGGTCCGGGGCCGACTCGAACGCTCCGCAGCACCGTCCGGCACCGCCGGCCGACGGCACGGGGGCCTCGATGCCCAGCCTCGGGGCGGACATCGAGCGCGCCGGGTTCTACCCGGAGCTCGTGGCGGATGTCCTGGACTCCGTCCTGGACGGACGGGAGGTCTCGAGCCACCTGGTGCACGTGGACACGCACTTCGACTATGACGAGATCCACCGCCACATCACCGTACTGGCGCTCGCCGAGGACATCGTGGCGGCCCTGCACCTGGACGACCACGCGATAGACGACGCGGGCCGGGAGATCATGGCCCAGGTCTCCACCGAGGTGGTCCCCGTGCGCCGGATCGACTCCGTGGTGGCCACCACCATGCACCCGCAGCCGCAGAACTTCCGCCGCGGCGACCCGATCGCCGAGGTCACCCTGTCCGTGACCTGGGCCGGCGGCCAGCGGCTCGACCTGGCACCTGCCGCCTGCGGCGATCCCGAGTGCGAGGCCGACCACGGGTACACCGGCACCTCCACGCGCGAGGACCTCGTCCTGCGGGTCGCCGCGGAGGCCGAGGGGCAGCAGGCCGTCGACCAGGCGCTGGTGTTCTATCGTGAACTGCGCCGGGCCACCACGGACGACACCGGGGTCCGGTCCGGCCGGTGACCTCCGCACCACCGCTGCCCGCAGGTCCTCCCTTCGCCGGTAGGTCCCTCTCCGGGGTCCTCACCTCCGCCGCGGCGGCCCTCGGCGCCGGCGGCTTCACCAACTCCCTGCAGCTGCCGCGGACCCGGCGCGCCGTCGTCGTCATGGTGGACGGGCTCGGCAAGGCGCTGCTGAAGCGGTACGCCGGCCACGCCCCTTTCCTCCGGTCCGTCCTGGAGCGGGATGCGGCCACCCTGCAGGTCGCCTTCCCCACGACGACGGCCGCCTCCCTCTCGAGCCTCGGCACCGGCATGGAGCCGGGCCGTCACGGCCTGGTCGGCTACGACGTCCTCGACCCGGAGCGGGACACGGTCATCAACCAGCTCGGCGGCTGGGACCCCCTGACCGATCCCCGCTACTGGCAGCCGCATCCCACGGTGTTCGAACGCCTCTCCGCCACGCGGCCGGTGTCCGCCGATGACACCGGCGACGCCGAAGGCACGGGTCGCCGCGTTTCGGCCTTCGACGATCCCGGCGTGGATGCGGTGACCGTCTCCCTGCCGGCGTTCGAGGACTCGGCCCTGACGGAGGCGTCCCTGCGGGGCTCACGGTTCGTCGGGGCGAAGACCCTGCAGGCCCGGTTCCAGAAGGCCAAGGAGGAACTGCACGCCGCCACCGGCCCGGTGCTGCTGTACCTCTACCTCAACGAACTGGACAAGGCCGGTCACCAGCACGGGACCGGCTCGGAGCAGTGGCTCTACGCCCTCGAGGAGATCGACGGCGCCGCCCGCCGCCTCAGTGCCGCCGTGCCCCGGGACACGCTGCTCATGCTCACCGGAGACCACGGGATGGTGGACGTGCCCGAGTCCGGCAGGATCGATTACGCCGAACTGCCGGCCCTGGTGGACGGCGTCCGGCACACGGCGGGGGAGCCCCGCTTCGTCCAGGTGCATTTCGAGGCGGACGCCTCGGAGACCGTGCGGGAGTCGACGGTGGCGGCGTGGCAGGCGGCCTTCGCCGACCAGGCGTGGATCCTGACACGAGAGGAAGCCGTCCGGGCCGGGTGGTTCGGCGCGGTGGACACGCGGGTGGCACCGCGCATCGGCGACCTCCTGGTGGCCGCCCACGGGCCGGTCGCCCTGTATGACGGCCGGAGGGTGGCGCCGGCCGCCTTCGAGATGGTGGGCCACCACGGTGCCCCGACGCGGGCGGAGCGGGAGGTGCCGCTCTTGGTGATGCACCGTCCCCGGCGCTGACGGCTTCGGCGACGGCAGGGGAGAGGTCAGTCGCCCTTGCGGCCGAAGACGATCTCGTCCCAGCTGGGCACCGAGGGCCGTTTCGACTTGGTCCCCGCATTCCTGGTCCCGGGCTTGCGCCCCGACGTCCGGCCCTTGTCCCCGGCGGCCGTGGCAGGCTCGTCCTCTCCGTTCCGGGGCCGCGGCGAGCCGTCGGCACTGAAGTCCAGGGCGGTCTGGTCCGGATGCACCGCGGGGGCGGTCTGCTCATCTCCGCGCTGGTGATCGCCGGTCGCTCCATCGGCGGACCTGTCGTCCCCGCCGTCTGCGTCATCGCCGTCGCTGCGAACGCCCCCGTCCATGCCTCTGTCGGCGTCGTCTTCCGCGATCGCCCAGGCGTCGTGGTCAGCGCTGCCGGCGCTGGCAGCCGGCATCGTGCGGCCGAACCGACGACCCCAGCGGCTGGTGCTGCTCTCGTCCGCGGTGTCTCCGTCGGCATCCTCACCAGCGTCGCCGGCGTCATCAGTGACATCAGCGTTGTCATCCTGGCCGGAGGGGGTGGAGGCCACGGTCAGGCGGGGCCGCGAGGTCCCTGTGGAGGACTGCTCATCACGGGTGAGCATGAGGGCCAGCTCGTCGTCGCCGTCCTCGTCCACGCCGAGGCGCTGACCGCGGCGGGCTCGCAACACGTCCAGCAACTCGTCCTGCGAGTCCTGGTCGACGGCCGGGCGGGGCCCGGCGGACGCGGTGGAGGATGATGGCGCCGGGGTCTCGTCCTCCTCCACGTTGAACGGCCGGTCACCGACGGCGGAGAGCCGGCGCCCCCCGAACGGCCCGTCCAGGGGGTCGAGTTCGGACAGGACCTGAGCCCAGCGGTTCTGGTTGTCGAGGTGCTGGCTGGACTGGCGATACGTCCACAGGGCCGGGGACTGGTCTCCGATCGCGGACGCGGACCCGTCGTGTCCGTCCGTCGAGAAGTGGAGGCTGATGGTCCAGGAGCCCTCCGGGTTGCGCCAGGCATCCCACTGGGCCGTGGCCGGGTCCATGCCGAGGGACGTCAGGCGGTGGCGGACCATGTCACCCAGGAGGGCAGGCTCCTCGCCGAACGTGCTGCGGTACAGGTCGTGGCCGGTCTGGGGGGCCACGACCTCGACCTGGCGGGCCAGGTGGGCGATCCAGTCGCGTTCGGCCAGGACCGGGCCCTCGTACTTCCGGACCCGCTCGAGGTCCACACCGGACTCGGCGGAGACCTCTTCGGCGGTGGCACCGGCACGGATGCGAGCCTGGATGTCACGGGGTGTCACCACGCCGGCCGCGGCATCGGCGGCGCGGGCGGAGGGCCGGCCGATGGGGCGGGTCGCTGCCGATCGCAGGGCCTCGGTCACCGGCAGGGAGAACTCCTCGCCGGCCTCGTTGCTCAACAGCAGGTGTCCGCGATCCTCCTGGACACCAACGAGACGGAGTTCCTGCATGTTTGTCCTCCACGGTCGGTCTACCCACATTCTCCCACCGACTTTGCCACGATTCGGCGGGGCATGCACCACGCCGGTCCGGTGTGGCGCGGATCCGTGGAAGGCGGCCGGTGCGTGTCCGCTCTCAGCGATTTGGTTTTTCCCTGGACGTGGGGAACAATCTCCACGACGCGCAGACTGAAGCCAAGGCCCCGTGGGCCTTCTGCCCCGGTTTCTCGCGGCCGGTTTCCCCAGCCATCCCCGGGGGTTCCGGTGACCTTGTCGCAACATCCCACCCACGGTCGGTCATCGCCGGCCACACCAGCGGAGCGTGAATACACCCCTTATGGCCACCGATTACGACGCGCCACGCAAGAACGAAGATGAGCTGAACGAGAGCTCCATCGAGGAACTGAAGAACCGCCGCACGGACACCCAGTCCGCCGTGGTGGACGAGGACGAGGCTGAGGCCGCGGAAGGCTTCGAGCTGCCCGGCGCCGACCTCTCCGGCGAGGAACTGATGGTCCGGGTGCTTCCCGCCCAGGCCGACGAGTTCACCTGCGCCTCCTGCTTCCTCGTGCGCCACCGGTCCCAGGTCGCCAAGGAGAAGGACGGCCTGCTGTTCTGCAAGGACTGCGAGGGCTGAGCCAGCAACGCTCCCACGGGCTGCGTTCCAGCCGAACACCACACAGGCCGGCCAGGTACTCCTGGCCGGCCTGTGGTGTTACTGGTCTCAGTCGGTGTCAGTCGGTTTCAGTCGGACTCGACGTCGCGGGCCATGGTGCCGCCCAGGACCTCGACGAGCTGCTCCGGGTTCCTCGTGCTGGTCAGCCAGTACGGAGTTCGGTCCCGCTCGTCCTCGATCTGGATGCGGACCACCGGGTCGATCCAGCCGCGGATGCACAGGAAGGCCAGTCCGTGCAGGGCCGGACCGCGCTGGTGGGTCGCATCGTCTCCGCGGTACCCGGTCACAGCGCCGACGTGGCGGCGCTCGATTCCGGCCCGGCCGACCTGCAGGGACCGTTCGGTGACCTGGATCCTGGGAGTGGAGAGCGTCAGCAGGATCGCGATGATCGCGAAGACCACCACGGCGGCTCCCAACCCGATCTCCAGTCCGATCGGCACGAAGACCAGAATGGACAGGCCGGAGATCATCAGGGCCATCAACCAGATCCACACGGAAGGACGCAGTTTCTCTTCGTAGAGGACCCGATCGGGTGCCTCCGGGGTGGGTGGATGACCGGGCTGTTCCGCAGGGGCCGAGGAGGATTCGTGCATGTCTTCTAGAATCCCACGTTTCGCGTGGCAGGGTGAATCGGCGCCGTTGAACCACCGCAGGGGCGGACCGGGGTTCTCCGGTACAGTGGCCGCGTGAATCAGCCAGCAGAGTCCCTTGACACGCCTTCCGTTGACGGTGCCGTGGAGCGTCCCACAGTCGCCCTGACCATGCTCGACGACGGCATCGAGCCCCCCGCGTACGCCCTCCCGGGTGACGCCGGCGCGGACCTGCGGACCACCGAGGACGTGGTGCTGGAACCGGGCGCACGCGCCCTGGTGCCGACGGGCGTCGCCCTGGCGTTGCCCGTGGGCTTCGTGGGCCTCGTGCACCCGCGGTCCGGACTGGCCGTGCGCCAGGGGCTCAGCCTCGTCAACGCTCCCGGGACCATCGACGCCGGGTACCGGGGAGAGATCAAGGTGCCGCTGCTGAACACGGACCGGACCGAGGCGATCCGGCTGCGGCGCGGGGACCGGATCGCCCAGTTGGTCATCCAGAGGGTGGCCCAGGCACAGTTCGTGCTCGTGGACGAACTGCCGCCCTCGGACCGTGGCGCTGCGGGTTTCGGCTCCACCGGCGGATTCGGCGCGGAGGCCCCGGTACATGGGGAGTGACAGTTCTGCGGCACCGCCGTCCTGACCTAAGCTGGACGGGCCCTCCCAGCACGGACGGCCGGCCCGGTCCAGCCCGGTCGGTCGGACGGTGGCACTGGCCAGGCAAGAACCAGCATCTTCTACACGTGACACGGATTGGCAGGCACGCAGATGATCTTCGGCCGTAACCGGAACGTCAAGACCGAGACGGTCGTCCTCCCGGAGGAACTCCAGGATCCCCGGGACCAGCTGGCGACCGAGCCCGAAGCCGAGGCCACCGGCCCCTTCGACATCGCCGACCGCCCCGATGCGGACGGCCACCTCGACCTGGGATCCCTGCGCATCCCGGTGGTGAAGGACATGAAGGTTCGCCTCGACCTCGAGGACACCACCAAGCGCCTGATCGGCGTGACCCTGCAACTGGGCCAGTCCTCACTGCAGGTGCAGGCGTTCGCGGCCCCGCGGGCGGGTGGCATCTGGGACGAGATCCGCGCCGAGATCCTCGAGTCCGTTACCGTCACCGAAGGCGCCCAGGTGGGGGAGCAGGAGGGGCAGTTCGGCACCGAGGTCGTCGCGCGGATCCCCGCCAAGATGCCCGATGGATCGCCCGGCTGGCGCGTGGCCCGCTTCGTCGGCGTGGATGGACCCCGGTGGTTCCTCCGCGGCGTGGTCGGCGGCGAGGCGGCCTTCAAGGCAGACGCCGTGGGGCCCGTCAACGAGCTGTTCTCCCGCATCGTGGTCCGGCGCGGAGACGATCCCCACCCGCCGCGGGAACTGTTGCCGCTCACCCCACCCGAGAACATGCGTCCCGTGCGCCAGCCGGGTCAGGCCGGTCAGTCCGGTGAGTCGGCCGAGACCGGGTCTTCCGGGCCGGCAGGTGCACCGCAGTCGACGGGCCGGTCAGAGGCCCCGACCATCGTGGACCCGCGCCAGCGGCCGCCGGAGCGCGGGCCGGAAGTGACGGAAGTCCGCTGACACCGTCCATGTCCTCCTCCGCCGCGCCCGCCACCCCGTCCCTCCCGCAGCCGGGAACGGGCCGTGCCGCACGCCGAGGAGCCCATGGGGCTCTCGTGCAGCGCGTGGGCCTGGTGGCCGCCGTACGGTTGACGGCTGCGGCCGGACCGGTGCGTTTCGCCGTGGACCTGGTGACCGAGGCTCCCCGTCCCGGCCGGGTGTCCACCGGCGGCGAGCGGCTGCGGCTGGTATGGATCGGGCAGCGCCGCATCCCCGGCATCGAGGCCGGTCGCTGGCTGCGCGTCGAGGGTTTCCTCTCGGAGCACGATGACCTCCCCACGGTCTTCAACCCCCGTTACGAACTGCTGGCAGGAGCGCCGCATGACCCACGACCCTGAGACCTCGGGCGCACCCACGCCGCAGGACACTCCGAACGCCACACCCCCCGCCGACGGCGTGCCGCAGCGGGATGACCCGCGCGGCCAGCTGGACGCGGCCTTGCGCAAGGTCGGGTCCGGCACCGCCGTGACGGAGAACGGGGAGATCGACGTCCTGGCGACGGTCGGCGGGTGGCGTGGCCTGCTGGAATCGGTCCTGCCCTCCGCCGTCTTCCTGGTCGCCTTCATCACCACACAGAACCTGTGGGGTGCTGGCATCGCCGCCGTGGTGGTGGCCGCCGCCTTCAGCGTGGTCCGGCTACTCCAGCGTCAGAGTCCGATCCAGGCCCTGGCAGGACTGGCCGCCGTGGTGCTGTGTGTGGTGGTGGCACTGAACACGGGAGAGGCGAAGGACTACTACCTCTGGGGATTCGTCACCAATGCGGCGTATATCGCCGCGATGGCCGTCTCCGTCCTCGTGGGCTGGCCGTTGCTGGGGCTGGTGTTCGGCCTGGTCCGCAACGAGGGGATCGCCTGGCGCCAGGACCCGCAGCGGCGCCGGCGCTATGCCTTGGCCACCTGGATCCTGGTGGCCGCCCTCGCCCTGCGGCTGGCCGTCCAGGTTCCCCTCTACTTCGCCGACCTGCTGACGGCCCTGGGCACCGCACGGCTCGTGATGGGACTGCCGCTCTATGCGCTGGCCCTGTGGTTCGGCTGGCTGGTCTCCGCCCGGCAGGATGCGAAGCCGGTGTCCGAGGGCCGTCCGGACCAGCCCGGCGCCTGAACCTGTCCGCCCTCTCCGCGCCTGCTCTGTCTCTGTCGCCTATCGGCTTTTCTGCGGCTCTCTATCCGCACGGCTCTCTATCCGCGCGTCTCGCGCTGGGACAGTGATTCGCGCTGACCGCGGGCCTGCCGCTCGTCCTCGGGTACCAGGACGTCCCGCAGCCGTGACTCCGCCTCCTCGGTGGCCAGGAAGAACAGTTCGTCACCCGCTTCCATGACGTCGTCGTCACTGGGGGTGATGGGGCGGGTGTCCCGGATGATGGACACCACGGAGATGTCCTCCGGCCAGGACACCGAGCCGAGTCGGCGGCCATCGGCCCAATGTCCGGCGGGAACCGTGAACTCCACGAGCGTGGTCTGTCCTGACTTCAGCGTCAGCAGCCGCACGAGGTCACCGGTCTCCACGGCCTCCTCCACCAAGGCGGTCATGATGCGCGGCGTGGAGACGGCCACGTCCACCCCCCACGCCTCATCGAAGAGCCAGTCGTTCTTCGGGTTGTTCACGCGGGCCACGGTCCGGCCCACCCCGAACTCGGACTTGGCGAGCAGGGAGACCACGAGGTTGGCCTTGTCATCGCCCGTGGCGGCCACCAGGACCTCGGCCGTCTCCAGGTGGGCTTCCTGCAGGACCGTGAGCTCGCAGGCGTCCCCCATGAGCCACTTGACGCCTCGCAGCCCGGAGCGGGCGACGACCTCGGGCTTGGTGTCCACGAGCAGGACCTCATGGCCGTTGGCCAGCAGTTCACGGGCGATCGAGGAACCGACGGCGCCGGCTCCGGCAATGACGACCTTCATGCTCGGTCCACCTCTCCGCTGTCCTCCGTGCGGTCCTCCAGCAGGTCGGCACCGGTCTGGGGTCCGGCCGCCAGGGTCCGTTCGGCCTCGGACTGACCAGACACGGCCATCACGGCGTGCACGATGTCGCCCTGTTGGTAGAGGGTGCCGCCGGTGGGGACGATGCCCTCGCCCATGCGCGTGACAAAGGCGACGCGGAGGCCGGCCTCGGCCTCCAGCTCGGTCAGGGGGTGCCCGATCCAGGCGGGGGAGACCCGCACCTCGGTCATGATGATCCGCCCAGAGGCGTCCCTGAAGTCTCCGGCCAGGTCTGCGTCCGGCAGGATCCGGCGCAGGACCTGGTCCGTGGACCATCGCACGGCAGCCACCGTGGGGATGCCGAGCCGCTGGTAGACCTCTGCGCGGCCCGGGTCGTAGATCCGGGCAACGACGTGTTCCACACCGAAGGTCTCGCGAGCCACGCGGGCGGCGATGATGTTCGAGTTGTCCCCCGAGGAGACAGCGGCGAAGGCGTAGGCATCGTGGATCCGGGCCTTGGTCAGGGCGTCCCGGTCGAACCCGACGCCGGTGACCCGCTGTCCGCCGAAGTGCCGTCCCAGACGCCGGAAGGCCCGCTCGTCCTGGTCCACCACGGCGACTGTGTGACCGCCCCGCTCCAAGGTGAGGGCCAGGGAGGAACCGACGCGGCCGCAACCCATGATCACGAAGTGGGCCATCGGATTCCCTCCTGTTTCACCGGCCTGGGGCCTCACCCTGATGGAGCGGCACGGACCCGGCTGTGCGGTCTTTCGAACGGCTGGCGCCGCCAGCGAGTCCAGTGTGCCACGCTCGGACCGCCCGCGGACCTCGGCATGCCGTGCCGGCCTGCCCCTCGCCCGTGACGATGGCGTGGACGGCGTGTGGGTGGAGCGGATCGGTGGGCGCGGTACCGTAGTGCGCGTGGCAAGGGTCCTGGACAGCATGCGCCGTCTCCTCGTGGGCCGGCCCTACGACACGGAGCGGTTGAACCGCCGGCCCCTGGGCCGGTTCACCGCCCTGCCCGTGTTCTCTGCGAACGCCTGGTCCTCCATCGCCTACGCCCCGGACGAGATCCTGCTGACCCTGGCGCTCGGCGGCACGGCCGCACTGGCGCTGGGTCCCGAGATCGGCGTGGCCGTGGTGGCGGTGATGCTGCTGATCGTCGTGTCCTACCGGGTGGCCATCCGGGCCTACCCCGAGGGCGGAGACTATGCGATCTCCCGGGCCAACCTCGGGCCGTGGGCGGGCCTGACGGTGGGGGCCGCCATGATGCTCGACTTCGTCTTCACGGTGGCGGTGTCCATGGCTGCCATGGCGCACTACCTCGTTGCGGCCGTCCCCGCGCTGGGAGGTGCGGAGACGGCGGTGGCCGTGGCCGGCGTCGTGGTCCTGGCCATGGCGAGCATCCGCGGTGCCGGACGCGGACGGGTGACCCCCGCCGTGCTCGCCTTCGTCTTCCTCGCCCTGCTGTTCGGCATGATCGTGGCCGGCCTCATCCAAGACGTGACGGGCACCCTGGGACCGGCGACGTCGGCCGGGGTCGAGCCCGTGCCCGATCCCGCCTTCTCCGAGGGGCTGGGCGGCCTGGCGCTGGCGGTCCTGGTGCTGCGGGCGTTCTCCTCCGGCTCGGCGCTCGCCACCGGTGTGGAGGTCCCGGCCTCGAATGTGGGCGCCATGGCCAAGCCGAGGGTCCGCCTGGCCCGGTCCGTGATGCTGGCGATGGGCCTGACGGCCGGCGCGTCCACGATCGGGGTGATGTACCTGGCGGACCGCACCGGGGTGGTGTTCGTCCTGGACCCGTCCGGACTGCAGGCCGTCGGCGGTGGCCCGGTGTCCGAGGACTATGTGCAGAATCCCGTGCTGGCCCAGCTGGCCAACGCGATCCTGGGCCACGGCGGGATCCTGGCCGGTGCCCTGATCCTGATGGTCGCGGTGCTGTTGGTGCTGGCCGGCCACTCGGCGTTCAAGTCCTTTCCGGAGCTGGCCTCACGGCTGGCGGCGGACGGTTACCTGCCCCGGCAGCTGCTCACCCGTGGTGACCGCCTGGGGTACACCAACGGCGTCGTGCTGCTGGCCCTGGCCGCACTGGCCCTCGTGGTCGTCTTCCAGGCCCAGACCGCACTGCTCGTCCAGCTCTACGTCATCGGCGTCTTCCTGTCCTTCACCATCAGTCAACTGGGCATGGTGCGGCACTGGAGCCGTCACCTCGCACACACGCCCGGAGTCCGGGCCCGTCAGGCCGTCCGGACCCGGCGGCTGGTGAACCTGGTGGGGCTCGTGGTCACCGCCCTGGTGGCACTGGTGGTCCTCGTGACGCGGTTCGGCCAGGGGGCCTGGGTGGCCCTGCTGGCGATCGCGGCGATGGTGTTCGTGATGTCCCGGATCCGGGGGCACTACGAGGCGGTGGCCTCCGAGCTCGACCTGACCTCGACCGAGGACGCGAGGGCGCTGCCCTCCCGGGTCCATGCCGTCATCCTGGTGATGTCCGTCCAGCGGCCCACGCTGCGGGCCCTGGCCTATGCCCGCGCCTCACGGCCCTCCAGCCTGGAGGCCGTCGTGGTGGATCTGGACAAGCAGTCCACCGGCAAGCTGGTGATGGCCTGGGACCGGCTCGGCCTGCCGGTGCCGATCACGGTGCTGGCCTCGCCCTACCGGGAGATGTCCGAGCCCCTGATCCGCCACCTGCGGGCCCTGCGGCGCACCTCGCCACGGGACCTGATGGTCGTCTACATCCCCGAATACGTCGTCGGCGGTGGCTGGCAGGCCCTCCTGCACAACCGGACCACCAAGCGGATCAAGGCGCGCCTGCACCACGAGCCGGGCGTCATGGTCGCCTCGGTGCCGTGGCAGCTGGCGACGACGCGGCGGGGGGCGGGCACGTCGCCCCGGCCCGGCACATCCGCCCCGCCGACCGGACCCTGGACCGGCCCAGTAGAGTCTGGGGTACAGGGCAACGGATCCCCGGCCGATCAGGCCGACCGCCCATGACTGCTCAGGAGGACGGCGAGGATGACCACCATCCGCGACACCAGCAATGTTGACGTAGCCCGCCAACCGGTGCACGGTGCATCCGGGGCGGCCGGGTTGCCGGAGATGCCCCAGATCCTCGAACTGGAGGCGGGGCCGATGGCCCACGGAGGTCACTGCGTGGCCCGGCACGAGGGGCGCGTGGTGTTCGTCCGCCACGCCATCCCCGGGGAAGTGGTCCGCGCCGTCGTGACCGAGGCGGGGGAGGGCGCCCGGTTCTGGCGTGCCGATGCCATTGAGGTGCTCCACGGCTCCGAGTTCCGCCGGACCCACCAGTGGAAGCTGGCCGACTCCCTGCGCGCGCACGCCGCCGGACGGCTGCCCGTGGGCGGTGCCGAGTACGGGCACATCGTGCTGCCGCACCAGCGGCGCCTCAAGGCCCAGGTGTTCCGGGACACCGTGGCCCGGATCGCCGGACTGCAACTCGAGGTGCACGTCACCGGGGCGCCGGGGGACGATCCCTCCGGGCTGCACTGGCGCACCCGCAATGCCTTCGCCGTGACGCCCACCGGACGGCTGGCCATGCACGCGCACCGCTCCACCGTGCTGGTACCGGTCCGGAACATGCCCCTCGGCGTGCCGGGCCTGGACGCCCTCAAGCTCTGGGAACTGGACTTCACGGGGATCACCCGGGTGGATGTGGCCACGCCCGCCTCGGGCGAGCCGGCCCTGGTGCTGCTCACCCCCGCTGATGCTGCCGACCTGTCTCAGCTGGGCGGTCGGATGCACCGGCAGACCAGCCGGCTACCGGACGGCACCTCCGTGGCGCTGATCGTGCCGGGCGAGAACCCGAACGACCGGCCGGAGGTGCACCGCCTGCGCGGCCGGACCTGGACCCAGGAGACCGTGGCCAGTGCCCTCGGGGCCGACCGCGCCTTCCGGATCACCGGGGACGGCTTCTGGCAGGTCCACCGTTCGGCTCCCTCCATGCTGGTCGACGCCGCGCTCGCAGCGGCAGATCCGCAGCCAGGACAGGTCATCGCCGACCTGTACGCCGGTGCCGGACTGTTCTCCGCGTTCCTGGCGGACCAGGTCGGGGCCGAAGGGCTGGTGCTGTCCGTGGAGGCCGCACCGGGAGCCAGCCGGGACGCCCGGCGCAACCTGCACGGTGTCGCCCAGGCGGCCGTGCTCAACGGCATGACGGACCGGGTGCTGGGCGGCTGGCTGGCCAAGCCGGACCAGCCGGTCGCCGACTGCGGCCTGGGCGGGCGCTCGATCGACACGGTGGTGCTCGATCCGCCACGGGCGGGCGCCGGCAAGACGGCTGTCGAGCGGATCCACCGACTGGACCCGGAGAGGATCGTCTACGTCTCCTGCGATCCCGCGTCCTTCGCCCGGGACCTGGGGCTGTTGTCCCAGGCCGGCTGGACCGCGGAGAAGGTCGACGTCTACGACCTCTACCCGGACACCCACCACATGGAATCCGTGGCCCTCCTCACGAAGTCCTGACCACGTTGCCGGAGTCAAGAAAACATGCTGCTCCGTCAAGAACGCCCTAAATCTCCCCGTCACGCATGACATCTACGCGGGTGAAGCGCGGGATCCGGCCCTCCCTCGGGATAGGATGGTGAACGAGCCCCCTGTGACGGAGTCGTCAGACTCCGGCCCAGGATCGGCATGTGGCCGCCACCATCGGTCCGGGACCGCCCGCACGCGGTGCCGGGAGGCCCGGTGGAACGGCAATGGCACTCAAGACCGGCCAATCGCCCTGACCCAGGGCGGGAAGAGGAGTCCTCCGTGACTACTGTTGACAGCTTCGGCTCCAAGGGCGTCCTGGACGTCAATGGCGCCGAATACGAGATTTTCCGGCTCAACAAGGTGGAGGGTGCACAGAAGCTCCCCTATTCCTTGAAGGTCCTGTTGGAAAACCTGCTCCGGACCGAGGACGGCGCGAACGTGACCGCCGAGTCCATCAAGGCCCTGGGGTCCTGGGACCCCAACGCGCAGCCGGACACCGAGATCCAGTTCACCCCCGCACGCGTCCTCATGCAGGACTTCACCGGCGTGCCCTGCGTCGTGGACCTCGCCACCATGCGCGAGGCCATCAAGGACCTCGGCGGCGACGCCAACCGCGTGAACCCGCTCGCCCCGGCCGAGCTCGTGATCGACCACTCCGTGCAGATCGACTCCTTCGGCAACGACCAGGCCATCGAGCGCAACATGGACATCGAGTACCAGCGCAACGGTGAGCGGTACCAGTTCCTGCGCTGGGGTCAGACCGCCTTCGACGACTTCAAGGTCGTCCCCCCGGGCATGGGCATCGTCCACCAGGTCAACATCGAGAACCTCGCCCGCACCGTCATGACCCGCGAGGTCGACGGCGTCCTGCGCGCGTACCCGGACTCCTGCGTCGGCACCGACTCGCACACCACCATGGTCAACGGCCTCGGTGTGCTGGGCTGGGGCGTCGGCGGCATCGAGGCCGAGGCGGCCATGCTCGGCCAGCCGGTCTCCATGCTCATCCCGCGCGTCGTCGGCTTCAAGCTGACCGGCTCCATTCCGGCCGGTGCCACCGCCACGGACGTGGTGCTGACCATCACCGAGATGCTGCGCCAACACGGCGTGGTCGGCAAGTTCGTCGAGTTCTACGGTGAGGGCGTCGGCTCCGTGCCGCTGGCCAACCGCGCCACCATCGGCAACATGTCCCCGGAGTTCGGTTCCACCGCCGCCATGTTCCCGATCGACCAGGTCACCCTGGACTACCTGCGCCTGACCGGCCGCTCCGAGGAGAACATCGCCCTCGTCGAGGCCTACACCAAGGAACAGGGCCTCTGGCACAACGCGGACGATGAGGTGCAGTACTCCGAGTACCTCGAGCTGGACCTCGGCACCGTGGTGCCCTCGATCTCTGGCCCGAAGCGCCCGCAGGACCGTATCCAGCTGACCGACGCCAAGGACCAGTTCCGCAAGGACATCCACAACTACGCCACGGAGGACGAGGCCGGCTCCGGCCGTCCGTCCAAGACGGTGGACGTGGCCATGGAGGACGGCCGTGAGTTCCATCTGGACCACGGTGCCGTCTCGATCGCCTCCATCACCTCCTGCACCAACACCTCCAACCCCTCGGTGATGATGGCCGCCGCCGTGCTGGCCCGCAACGCCGTGGAGAAGGGTCTCACCTCGAAGCCCTGGGTGAAGACCTCCGTGGCCCCCGGCTCCCGCGTCGTCACCGAGTACTACGAGAAGTCCGGCTTGGTCCCCTCGCTGAACGCGCTGGGCTTCAACATCGTCGGCTACGGCTGCACCACCTGCATCGGCAACTCCGGTCCGTTGGAGTCCGAGATCTCCCAGGCCATCCAGGACAACGACCTGTCCGTGACCTCGGTGCTCTCGGGCAACCGCAACTTCGAGGGCCGCATCAACCCGGACGTGAAGATGAACTACCTGGCCTCCCCGCCGCTGGTGGTCGCCTACGCCCTCGCCGGCACCATGGACTTCGACTTCGAGAATGATCCGCTGGGCCAGGACTCCGCGGGCAAGGACGTCTACCTCAAGGACATCTGGCCGGACCCGACCGAGGTCCAGCAGATCATCGACCGCTCGATCGACACCGAGATGTTCACCCGCGAGTACAGCACCATCTTCGACGGTGACCACCGTTGGAAGGCGCTGGAGACCCCTGAGGGTGACACCTTCGCGTGGGACGCCGAGTCGACCTACGTCCGCAAGCCCCCGTACTTCGAGGGCATGCAGGCCCAGCCGGAGCCGGTCCAGGACATCGAGGGCGCCCGCGTGCTGCTCAAGCTCGGCGACTCCGTGACCACGGACCACATCTCCCCGGCCGGTTCCTTCAAGTCGGACACCCCGGCCGGAAAGTACCTGCTGGAGAACGGCGTGGAGCGCAAGGACTTCAACTCCTACGGCTCCCGCCGTGGCAACCACGAGGTGATGATCCGCGGCACGTTCGCGAACATCCGCATCAAGAACCAGCTCCTGGACGGCGTGGAGGGCGGCTTCACCCGCGACTTCACCCAGGACGGCGCCCCGCAGGCCTATGTCTACGACGCCGCCCAGAACTACGAGGCCGCCGGCACCCCGCTGGTCGTCCTCGCCGGCAAGGAGTACGGTTCCGGCTCGTCCCGCGACTGGGCGGCCAAGGGCACCGCGCTGCTGGGCGTCAAGGCCGTCATCACCCAGTCCTTCGAGCGCATCCACCGCTCGAACCTGATCGGCATGGGTGTGCTTCCGCTGCAGTTCCCCGAAGGCGAGTCCGCGGACACCCTCGGCCTGGACGGCACCGAGACCTTCGCCATCTCCGGCGTGACCGCCCTGAACGAGGGCACCACCCCGAAGACGGTCAAGGTCACCGCCACCCACGAGAACGGCAAGGTCACCGAGTTCGACGCGGTCGTCCGCATCGACACCCCCGGTGAGGCCGACTACTACCGCAACGGTGGCATCCTGCAGTACGTGCTGCGCCAGATCGCGACCAAGTGATCGTCAGCCGGCTCCCCACACCGTGGGGCCGGCGGTAAAGCGGACCGAAGGGCCGGACCCCCATGTGGGGGTCCGGCCCTTCGTCCTCTGGTGGTTCCCGCCGCGCGGTATTCTGGTGGGAGTTGTTGTGATATTCCCTCCCCGGACGAAAGGACCGCTTGCCCGTGGGCCTTCTCGAAGCGATCCATACCCCGCAGGACCTCACCCGTCTCACTGATGGTCAGTTGCGGCAGTTGGCCGAGGAGATCCGCAGTTTCCTCATCGCCAACGTCTCCCGCACCGGCGGCCACCTCGGCCCGAACCTCGGTGTGGTCGAGCTGACCCTGGCGATCCACCGGGTCTTCGACTCGCCCCGGGACGCCGTCATCTTCGACACCGGGCACCAGTCCTACGTGCACAAGCTCGTCACCGGTCGCCAGGACTTCTCCACGCTGCGCCAGGAGGGCGGGCTCTCCGGCTACGGGGACCGCGGCGAGTCCGTCCATGACGTGGTGGAGTCCTCCCACGCCTCCTCCTCCCTGTCCTGGGCGGACGGGATCTCCCGCGCCTGGGCTCTGCGCGGGGAGGGGGACCGCTCCGTGGTGGCCGTGATCGGCGATGGCGCCCTGACGGGCGGTATGGCCTGGGAGGCCATCAACAACATCGCCGCGGATCGTGACCGGCGCGTCGTGATCGTGGTCAATGACAACGGACGCTCCTACGCGCCCACCGTCGGCGGGCTCGCCAACCAGCTCTCGGGGCTGCGCCGGGCCTTCCTGGACAAGCTCCGCACCCACCGCAGCTACGAGGACACCCTCGACTTCTGGAAGTCCCGGCTGCAGACCTCCGGCACGGCCGGGCGGTTCGTGTACAAGTCCCTGCATGCCACGAAGAAGGGCATCAAGGACTGGTGGGCTCCCCAGGGCCTGTTCGAGGACCTGGGGATGAAGTACATCGGTCCCATCAACGGCCACGACCAGTCGGAGCTCGAGGAGGCGCTGGCGGACGCCCAGAACTACGCCGGCCCCGTGATCGTGCATGCCATGACCGAGAAGGGGCACGGCTATGCCCCGGCGGTGGCCCACCAGGATGATCAGTTCCACGCCATCGGCAAGATCGACCCGGAGACGGGAGAGCCGGTGGCCTCCAGCTCCGGCCCCTCCTGGACGTCCGTGTTCGGCCAGGAGATCTGCGCGATCGCGGATGAGCGCGAGGACATCGTGGCCATCACCGCGGCGATGAAGATCCCCGTGGGCCTGGGACTCATGGCGGAGAGGCATCCGCAGCGCGTCTACGACGTCGGGATCGCCGAGCAGCATGCCGTCACCTCGGCCGCCGGCATGGCCTTCGGCGGTTTGCATCCGGTGGTCGCCGTGTATGCCACCTTCCTCAACCGTGCCTTCGACCAGGTCCTGATGGACGTCGGCCTGCACCGGGCCGGGGTCACGTTCGTCCTGGACCGGGCCGGGGTCACCGGGCCGGATGGGCCCAGCCACCACGGCATGTGGGACCTGGCCCTGCTGCAGTCCGTGCCCACCCTGCGCATCGCCGCACCCCGGGATGCCCAGCGGCTCCGGGAGGAACTGCGTGAGGCCGTGTCCGTGGAGGATGCGCCCACGGTCGTGCGTTTCTCGAAGGGGTCCGTGGGGCCGGAGATCGCCGCGCTGGAGCGGCTCGCGGACGGCGTGGACGTGCTGGTCCGCCTCGGAGCCGCGTCCGAGGAGCCGGGGACTGAACGTGATGTCCTGATCGTCGCCGTCGGGACCATGGCCGAGCTGGGCTTGGACGTGGCCGCCCGGCTGGCCGACCAGGGAATCTCCGCCACCGTCATCGACCCCAGGTGGGTGCTGCCCGTGCAGGAATCCGTGATCGAGATGGCCTCCCGTCACCGGATCGTCGTCTGCATCGAGGACGGGGTGAAGGCCGGCGGCGTCGGCTCGCGGATCCGCCAGGAGATGCGCGCCCGCGGCGTGGATACCGCACTCAACGAGGTCGGCCTGCCGGTGGAGTTCCTGGCCCACGCCTCCCGGGACCAGGTGCTCGAGCGCACCGGCCTGACGGCGCGGCGCATCGCCCAGGACACGGTGGCCCAGGTCCTCGGCACGAAGGTGCCGTTCGCGCGGCCGCTGACGGGTCAGATGAGCCAGGTCCGGGCGGCCGGGGACACCGGCGGCAAGGATGTCAACACGGGCCAGATCACGTCAACGGAGGGCAACTCTTGAGCATTGTGCGTACCTACCGGCGGTCCGAGCAGGACGGCCAGCAGCGCCTGGACTACCGCGAGGCGTGGTTCGCGCCCGGCAGCGGGGAGATCGTGGTCCACCACGGCCGGATCGGCAGCACGGGCACGACGTCGGCCGAGCAGGTCGCGGACGACGCCACCGGTGAGGAGCTGCTCGCCGGCTTCGCCGCGCAGTGCGCGGAGGACGGCTTCGCCGTTCTCCCGGAGGAGGAGCTGAAGCACGTCGAGGTGTCCTACCGGCTGAAGGGTGCGGAGCCGACGGCTGTGGAGACCGCCCTGGTGGCCAAGCTGCGCGGTGAGATCACGAATCAGCTGGCCTGGCGCGGCCTGGGTGAGGTCGTGGAAGAACGCTCGGAGTCCGGCCGCGTCGTCTTGGACGTGGCCACGCCGCACCGGCGCAAGGCGGCTGCCGAGATCCCGGCCGCCGCCAAGTTCGCGGGCGTCCAGCCCTCCCGCGTCACCACCTCCCGCTGAATCTCCCGCTGCATCGGAGTTGCTGCGGCCCTCTCGCCGTGGCCCGCCGACCCCACCACTCGAAGGATTGAATCCCATGGAACACCGCCGTCTCGGGCGCTCCGGCCTGTCCGTCTCCGTCGTCGGGCTGGGGTGCAACAACCTCGGCCGCCCCGGCACCGTGACGGAGAGCCAGGAGGGGACGGACGCGGTCGTGCACGCTGCCCTGGACGCCGGGGTGACGCTGTTCGACGTGGCGGACACCTACGGGGCGAGCCCCGGCCTGAGCGAGGAGCGGCTGGGACGGGCCCTGGGCGCCCGGCGTGAGGAGATCGTCCTGGCCACCAAGTTCGGCATGGACATGGGTGGCGTCAACGGCAACGACTTCGGGGCCCGCGGCTCGCGCCGGTACATCGTCAGGGCCGTGGAGGCCTCGCTGCGGCGGCTGGGCACGGACTGGATCGACCTGTATCAGTTCCACACCCCGGATGACGCGACGCCGGTCGAGGAGACCCTCTCCGCCCTGGACGACCTGGTGCGCTCAGGCAAGGTGCGGTACATCGGTCATTCCAACCGGGCCGGGTGGCAGATCGCCGAGGCCGAGTTCGTGGCCCGCGGGCTCGGGACCGAGACGTTCATCTCCGCCCAGAACCACTACAACCTGCTGGACCGCCGCGCCGAGCTCGAGGTCCTGCCCGCGGCGAGGGCCTTCGGGCTCGGGGTGCTGCCGTACTTCCCGCTGGCCAACGGCCTGCTGACGGGCAAGTACTCCTCCGGCCGGGCGCCCGAGGGCTCGAGGCTGACGCACAGCCGCCAGCACCTGGTCTCGGATGCGGACCTGGACCAGCTCGCGCGGTACGGTGACTTCGCCCGGGACCGGGGGCTCTCCGAGGTGGACCTCGCCTTCTCCTGGCTGGCCGCCCAGGAGCCGGTCACCTCCGTGATCGCCGGGGCCACCCGGCCGGAGCAGGTCCGCCAGAACGCCGCGGCCATCCGCTGGGTGCCCACAGCCGCCGAAAGCGCCGAGCTGGACGGGATCTTCCCGGCCGCCGCGAAGATCGCCCTGTTCTAGTGTTATCTGTTCTCCTGGGAACTGGTCTTATGGGCGCCGCCGGGTCGACGTTCGGCCTCAACGCCGTGGAGATCCTGCTCTGGATCGTGGTCATCGCCGTGGTGGGGATGCTGGTGTGGTCCCTGGTCTCCCTGTCCCACTCACCCCTGGACCCGGGGCGGCGCATCCCGTGGGCCTTCATGATGTTCCTGCTGCCCGTCCTGGGGCCGGCGGTGTGGCTGTGGTGGCGGTACTACTACTACCCGCGCCGCAAGGCCGAGCAGCCGTCCTGGGACCCCAACAGCAACCGGGTCATCGTCAACCCACCGCGGCGCCCGAACGCCCGGGACTAGCCCTCCAGCATCAGGTACACCGGCGTCACCTGAATCAGCGTCGTCTACAGGGTCACGAGGACCGGCGCGGTCTACAGGGTCACAAGCACCTGGTCACCGTCCACGGTGGCGGTGTATGCGGTCAGCGGCTTCTGGGCCGGTCCGCCGTAGGGGGCTCCGGTGGCCACGTCGAAGTGCGAACCGTGGCAGGGACAGGCGAAGACCTCCTCGCCGTTCTCGGTGGAGGGGGCCACGGTGCAGCCCTGGTGTGTGCAGACCGCCGAGAAGGCATGCACCTCGTCCTCCGCCGGGCGGCTGATCAACAGGGTCCGGCCCTCGACCCTGACGCTGGTCATCCCGCCGACGGGCAGGTCCGCCAGCTCGACCGCCGGCGTCGGGGAGCCGCCCACGTGGTGCGAGGGGGCGTTGTCCTCGGCGCGGATCTCGTCCGTGCACGCCGTCAGTCCGACGGTGCCGACCACCCCCACGGCACCGAGGAGCGCGCCGCGTTCCAGGAAGGACCTGCGGGAGGGGCCGCAGCCGCCGCAGGGGGCGCCGGCGTCGTGCCGGTCCTGCGGTCCGGTGGGTCCGGTGGGTCCGGCGGATCCGGTGGAGGAGTGGGGAGCGGAAGTCATCCCTCCATTATCCGCCGTCCGCGGCCGGACGGCGAGCAGCCCGGAGGTGGTGTCGGCCGCTCTCGTGGTGCCCGGGGTGGCGCCCGTCAGGCGTGGAACCGACGGCCGTTGACCCGTTCGGAGGCCCCCACCTGGTCGAGGTATGGCGTGATGCCGCCCATGTGCATGGGCCAGCCCGCGCCGAGGATCATGCAGAGGTCGATGTCCTCGGCATCCGCCACGACCCCCTCGTCCAGCATGAGGCCGATCTCCTGGGCCAGGGCGTCCTGGACCCGGGCCAGCAGCTCCTCGGCGGTCTCGGGGGAGTCGCCGAACTCCAGGACCGCCCGGGTCTCGGCGGGGATGACCTCCTGGCCGTGATCCCGGTTTTCCCCGTCCTGCGCCCACAGGGACGTGATGCCGGCGTCGATGAGCGACTGCAGGTTCTTCGACACCGGGAACCGCTCGTCCCCGAAGGCGGCGTTGAGGGACTCGGTGACATGCTGGGCCACCGGGATGCCCACCATGGACAGCAGGGTGAACGGCGTCATCGGCAGGGCCATCGGATCCAGGGCGTGGTCGGCCACGGCGGCCTCCGTGCCCTGGTCGAAGGAATGCTGGACCTCGCCCATCATCCGCAGCAGGATGCGGTTGACCACGAAGGCGGCGGCATCCTGGACCAGCACGGCGGTCTTGCCCAGACCCCGGGCGGTGGCGAAGGCGGTGGCGAGCACCGGGTCGGTGGTGGCCGGCCCGCGCACGATCTCCACCAGGGGCATCACGGCCACGGGGTTGAAGAAGTGGAAGCCGACCAGCCGCTCGGGATGCTCCAGTCCGGAGGCCATCTCGGTCACGGACAGGGACGAGGTGTTGGTGGCCAGGATGCATTCGGGGGTGACGACGGCCTCGACCTCGGCCAGCACCGCCTTCTTGACGCCCATCTCCTCGAAGACGGCCTCGATCACCAGGTCGGCATCGGCGTAGACGTCTTTGGCAACGGAGCCGGTCACCAGGGACTTCAGCGCCTCGCCTTGGCCAGCGGGCAGCTTGCCCTTGGCCACCAGCGTGTCCACCTGCCCGTGCACGTGCCCGAGGCCGCGGTTCACGCGGTCCTGGTCGACATCCGTCATGACCACGGGGACCTTCAGCCTCTGCGCGAAGACCAGCGCCAGCTGGCCGGCCATGAGGCCGGCGCCCACCACGCCGACCTTCCGAACCGGACGGGCCAGTTCGGGGGAGGGGGCGCCAGCCGGCTTCTTGGAGCGCTTCTGGACCACGTCCAGGAAGGCGTAGACGGTGTGGGCGAACTCGGGGGTCAGCATCAGCTCACCCAGGGCGGCGGCCTCTGCGGCGGCCGATTCCTCCCGGGACCAGTGACGGCCGGCGGCGAAGAGCTCCATGACCTTCACCGGCGCCGGCACGTATCCGCCGGTCTTGGCGGCCACGATCGCCTGGCCCTCGGCGATGGCCTCGTCCCAGGCCCGGTCGGAGTGGTCGCGGTCCCGCTGCTGCTCCAACGCGGCCATGGTGCCGGCGTCCCCGGTCAGGATCCGGGCCGCCCAGGCCGCCGAGGCCTCGATGAACACGGCCGTGTCGGCAGGATTGGCGGCCGGATCGAAGATCGCGTCCGCCAGGCCGATGCGGTGGGCGGTGCGGCCGTCGATGTTGCGGTTGTTCGCCAGCGGGTTCTTGATCATCACCGTCAAGGCGTCCTTCGGGCCGGTGAGCCGCGGGGTCTTCCACACGCCACCCCAGCCGGGGATCAGGCCGATGAAGGCCTCCGGCAGGCCCAAGCCCTTCGCGGCGGAGGAGACGGTGCGGTAGTTGGCCGCCAGAGCGATCTCCAGACCGCCGCCGAGCGCCACGCCGTTGATGAACGCGAAGGAGGGCACCGGGAAGTCGGACAGGCCGTTGTAGACCTCGTGGCCGAGCCGGCCCAGCAGGACCCCGTCCTGCTGGTCGGTGAGCCGGTTGACGGCCCCCAGGTCCGCACCGGCGACCAGGAAGCCGGCCTTGCCCGTGACGGCGACGGCGGTGATCTCGCCGCGGTGTGCACGTTCGGCCTGGGCCTCGAGCACCTGGCCGATCCCGATCAGGGAGTTCGGGCCCAGGGTCGTGGGGCGCCGGGGGCCGGAGTCATTGTCCAGGACCAGGAGCGCCAGGGTGCCCGCGCCGTCGGGAAGGTCGACGTCCGTCACCGTGGCCCGCGTGAGGATCTCGTCCGGGAATCTCGCGGCGAGGCCGCGGTACGGGGCGAACCGGTCTCCGTTCGCGTCAGTGGTGGACGTCGGGACGACTGGCTCGGACATGCTGCTCCTGAGTGGGAGGGACGGGCGTTGACGCCATCGTATCGGAACTCGTGACCAGCGAATAGGGGACTGAGTTTCAGGCTGGGTCGGGATCCAGCAGCGCCACCGTCACGATCGGTGCCACGGCCGTGACTTGCCACGGCCGGGCGCCGAGCCCGGTCAGGGCGGCCGAGACCGAGTCCAGGTCGATCGTCTCCGGAGGTGTCCAGCACAGCCGCCGCAGGGTATCCGGCGTCAGCAGGTTCTCCGTGGGCAGCTGCAGCTCGTCGGCCCGATTGCCGACCCAGGCCTTCGCGGTCTTCAGCCGGCGGTCGGCCAGCGGATTGCGATCCCGCCAGGCGCGCGGTGGGGGCGGGCCGTCATTCGGCAGGTGCAGCGGGGGCAGGCCGGCCTTGGTCTGCGCGGCGGCCTGCCCGGCCTGGATGGCCCGGATCCAGCGGGGACCCTCCTTGGCGGCGGCACGGCCGTGGAAGCCCTGGGTCTTCAGCAGGGCGGGCACGGTGGTCGGCTGGCTGGCGGCGGCAGCCACGATCGCGGCGTCCGGGATCAGGCGGCCGGGCGCCACATCCCGGTTCTGGGCCAGTGCCTCCCGGGTCTCCCAGAGCTCCCGTACCACGGCGAGCTGTTCCGGTTTGCGCAATCGGTGCATGCCCGAGGTGCGGCGCCAGGGGTCCTTGCGCGGGCCCGGCAGCGGAGCCTTGCGGATCGCCTCGAATTCCTGGTTCGCCCAGTCGAGCTTGCCGTCCTCGGTCAGCATCGTGATCATCGCGGCCCGCAGATTGACCAGCAGCTCCACGTCCAGGGCGGCGTACCGCATCCAGTCCTCCGGCAGCGGCCGCTTGGACCAGTCCGCGGCGGAGTGCTCCTTGGCCAGGGTGACGCCGAGGAGCTGTTCCAGGACGGAGGCGAGCCCCACGCGGGGGAGTCCGAGCAGACGCCCGGCCAGCTCGGTGTCGAACAGCCGGTCCGGCCACATCCCCAGCTCGGAGAGGCAGGGCAGGTCCTGGCTGGCCGCGTGCAGGATCCACTCGACCCCGCTCAGGGACTCCTGGATGATCTCCAGGTCCTCGAAGGCCTCGGGATCGATGAGCCAGATCCCGGCACCCTCGCGCTTGATCTGGACCAGGAAGGCCCGCTGGCCGTAGCGGAAGCCGGAGGCCCGCTCGGCGTCCACGGCCACGGGACCGGTGCCGGCCTTCAGGAGCCGAGCACACCGCTCCAGCTCCTGCCGGGAGTTCGTGACGAAGGGGATGCCGCCGGCCGGCTCGGTGAGGAGCCGGGGCGGTTCGGGGTCGGCGGTCTCCGTCAGGTCCTCTTCCGGGGTGGCGCTGGTGTCCGCAGTGATGTCAGTTCCTCCTGATGCGCGGCAAGGGTGTGACACCGTCCGGGACCGGCGGCAGCCCGGCGAAGGCACAGACCATGTCCGCCCAGGCCTCCAGATGTTCGGTGCTGTCCGGGCCCTCGGGTGTCCAGGAGGCCCGCAATTCGATGTCGATGGTGTCCGGGCGGGTGGCCAGGCCGCCGAAGCTCTCGGACAGGACCCGGGTGGCGGTCCCGCCGGCCTCGGTGTAGCGGGCCCGGTGGGTCTCGAGGGCCTCCACAAGCCAGGTCCAGGCCACGGCACCGACCATGGGGTCGTTGCCGAGGTCGGATTCCAGGGAGGCCCGGATGTAGGTCACCACCCGGAACGTGCCCTTCCACACCGGGGAACCGGCGGGATCGTGCAACAGGACGAACCGGCCGGTGGCCAGTTCGGGCCGGCCCTCCGCTGTCGGATCGTGGACCTCGGCCGCCAGGGCCACGGCGAAGGGGGCGAGACGTCCCGGGGCGGGAATCTCATCCAGGGTGATCTCCTGCCGGTGCCGCGCACGGCGCAACCCTGACAACGCCTCTCGGAACTCTCCGGGAAGGCGTCGCATCTCTGCGGGGCGGTGGCCAAGGGCAGTCACGCAACCAAGGTTAAAGCCGCTTCCGCTGGATCCTGGGGCGGCGCGCCGTGGCCGGCTACACGCGCCCCGCGGAGAGGGCTGCGGACAGGGCGGACACGAACCCGTCGACGTCCTGCTCGGTGGTGTCCCAGGACGTCATCCAGCGCACCTCGTTCCGCGGGACGTCCCAGTCGTAGAAGGGATAGGCGGTCCGCACGTCAGCCGCGACCGTGGGATCCAGGACCGCCAGGACCTGGTTCGCCTGGGGCGTCTGGGTGAGGGTGACGCCGTCCAGTGCGCCGGCCCCGGCGGCGAGCCGGGCGGCCATGGTGTTCGCATGCCGGGCCGAGCGCAGCCACAGCTCGTCGGTGAGCAGGGCGACCAGCTGGGCGGAGACGAAGCGCATCTTGGAGGCGAGCTGCATGGAGGCCTTGCGCAGGTAGCCCACCGCCTGTCCCGCACCCTCGTGGCGCCGTCCCCCGGGACCGGACAGGACGGCGTCGGGATTCAGGACCACCACCATCTCGGCACCCAGGGCGCCGTTCTTGGTGCCGCCGAAGGACACCACGTCCACCCCGGCGTCCACTGTGAAGGACCGCAGGGAGGATCCCAGGGCGGCCGCGGCATTCGCCAGCCGCGCGCCGTCCATGTAGACGGACATCCCCCGGGAGTGGGCGTGGTCCGTGACGGCACGGACCTCCTCCGCCGTGTAGACCGTGCCCAGCTCGGTGACCTGGGCGATCTCGACGACGGCCGGCTGGGCGCGGTGCACGAAGCCGATCCCGTGGGCCTGGAGGTCGATCAGCTCGGGGGTCAGCTTCCCGTCCTCCGTGGGAACCGTGTAGAGCTTCGTGTGGGCGATGCGCTCGGGGGCACCGCCCTCGTCCTGGTGGATGTGGGCCGACTCGGCGCAGATCACGGCTCCCCACGGTGCGAGCAGCGCCTGCAGCGCCAGGACGTTGGCGCCCGTGCCGTTGAACACCGGGAAGGCCTCTGCCTGCTCGCCGAACTCGGTGCGGACGAGGCCCTGGAGCCGCGCGGTCCAGGAATCGTCCCCGTACGCCGGCTCATGATCCACATTGGCCTGGCCGAGGGCCGCCAGGACCTCGGGGTGGACGCCCGCGTAGTTGTCCGAGGCGAACCCCCTCACGCGTCGGCCTTCGGCTGGAGCGTCAGGGAGACGGAGTTCATGCAGTAGCGCAGGTCCGTGGGGGTGTCGAAGCCCTCGCCCTGGAAGACGTGGCCCATGTGGGAGCCGCAGTTGGCACAGCGGACCTCGATGCGTTCCATGCCCAGGGCGGTGTCCCGGATGTACTCGACGCGGTCCTCGGCCAGGGGGGCGAAGAAGGAGGGCCAACCGCAGTTGGCGTCGAACTTCGTCTCCGAGCGGAACAATTCGGCACCGCAGGCACGGCACGCGTAGACGCCCTCGGTTGCGGCGTCCCAGTACTCGCCCGTGAAGGGCCGTTCGGTGCCGGCCTGGCGGAGGACCTGGAATTCCTCGGGGCTGAGCCGTTCGCGCCATTCGGCGTCTGAGCGGTCCCGGGCGGTGGGATCCGGGGTGCCCGGATTGCTCAAGGCATTCTGTGCCTGATTCGGCTGATTCGGCTGGTCGGCGGGGGAGGAGGAAAGGGGGGTATTGCTCATGACAGCCATAACACCACGAACCGCCCCATTGTTTCCGATTGGCACCCCGTCGGGTGTCCGGCTGGCCATGGCGGGCCGGACGTGGACAGAATGGGGCATGACCTCCCGCCCTTCCCGCTCCTCCCGCTCGGCGAGCCGCCGCACCAAGATCCAGAAGTCCATCGGCCAGGCCGAGCCGGTCATGCGGTGGTCCTCCCTGGCTGCCGTGGGCGGAGTGGTGGCCGGCTCGGTGGCGGCCGGGACCGTGTCCGGGCTGGCCGGGCTCTTCGCCCGCACCGTGGTCACCCCCGTCAAGACCCCGGCCGAGGACCTCGAGGTCCTCGCGGTGGTCCAGGGGGCGTCCGGCCTGGAGATCATCCTGCCCGTAACCGAGGAGACCACCGTCCCCGGGACTTACTCCCTGGTGTTCGACGGCGGCGCCGGGATCGCCCGCATCGGTGCGGTGACCTCGTTCGACCCGCGCGACGGGACGGTCCAGCGGGAGGTGGAGGAGGTCTACAGCGGTGACCTGCACCGTGCCGTCCGTGGCCGGTGGACCGGATTCGTGTACCCCGAGCCGCGCACCCTGGGCTACGAGACCGAGGACGTGAGGATCCCGGTCGAGAACGGCACGGCCCCTGCCTGGCTCGTCCGCCCGGAACCATCCCCGGCCGTCGACGACGCCGCACCTCGGCTCGCCGGCGAGGGGGTGTGGGCCATCATGGTCCACGGCCGAGGCTCCAAGCGCGCGGAGGGCATCAGGGCCATCGGCACCGCCCGGGCCCTGGGGATGACCTCGCTGCTGATCTCCTACCGCAACGACGGTGAGGCCCCGGCCGCCGGGGACGGGCGCTACGGCCTGGGCAGCACCGAGTGGAAGGACGTCGAGGCGGCCGTCGCCTATGCGCTCGAACACGGAGCCCGCGAGGTGGTCCTGTTCGGATGGTCCATGGGCGGGGCGGTGTGCCTGCAGATGGCGGACCGCTCCGAGCTGTCCTCCATGGTCGCCGCCATGGTCCTGGACGGGCCCGTCATCAACTGGATCGACGTGCTGGCGCACCAGGCCCGGCTGAACCGGCTGCCGGACGCCGTGGGGCGGCTGGGGCAGTGGCTCATGAGCAACAGGGCCGGACGGTGGGCCACCGGCCTCGCCGCCCCCGTGGACCTCAAGGCGATGGACTGGCTCTCCCGGGCGGACCACCTGCGGGTACCGACCCTGATCCTCCACTCGGAGGATGACGACTTCGTCCCGGTGGGCCCGTCCATGGAACTCGCCGCCAAGGTCCCCCAGCTGGTCACCTTCGTCCGGTTCCACCTGGCGCGCCACACCCGTGAGTGGAACGTGGACCCAGAGAAGTGGGACCACGCCGCCCGCCTGTGGCTGCACGCCGTGCTGACCTCACCGCGGCCCGGGCTGGCCCAGCTCACGGCCTCCTCCACCTGAGCTGAGCCGCGCAGGCGACGGCACCGGAGCTCAGCGGAGCAGCCCCCGGCGCCGCAACAGGTGCTCCGGGTCCGCATCGCCGCCGCGGAACCGGCGGTAGGACTCCATCGGGTCGCGCGTGTTGCCGCGGGCGAGCAACTCGGAACGGAAGCGCTCGCCGTTCTCCCGGCTCAGCCCGCCGTGGGCACGGAACCACTCCACGGTGTCCGCGTCCAGGACCTCGGACCAGAGGTAGGAGTAGTACCCGGCCGCGTACCCGCCGCCGAAGATGTGCTTGAAGTAGCTCGAGCGGTACCGGGGAGCCACGAGGTCCGGGTCCAGGCCGGCTGCCCGCAACTGATCGGCCTCGAAGGCCAACGGATCCTCCACCGTGGTGCCCGGTGCCAGGGAGTGCCACGCGAGGTCCAGCATGGTCGCCCCCAGGTACTCCGTGGTGCGGAAGCCCTCGCTCCACAGGGAGGAGGCCTCGATGGCCGCCAGCACCCCGGGATCGATCTCCTCACCGGTCCCCACGTGCCGCGCGTAGGCGGAGACGATCTCCGGCCAGTACATCCACATCTCATTGACCTGCGAGGGGAACTCCACGAAGTCACGGGGGACGGCGGTCCCGGACAGCGTGGCGTACCGGCCGGAGGACAGCAGGCCGTGCAGGGCGTGGCCGAACTCGTGGAACAGGGTGTTCACCTGGTCCACCGTCAGCAACGCCGGTTCCCCGGCCGCGGGCCTCGGGATGTTCAGGTTGTTGCTCACCACCGGGTGCTCGCCGAAGAACGTGGACGCCTCCCGGAACGAGTTCATCCAGGCACCGCCGGACTTCGTGGGACGGGTGAAGAAATCCCCGACGAACAACCCGAGCTCGGTGCCGTCGGCCTCCCGCACCTCCCAGACACGGACATCTGGCTGGTACCCGTGCAGGTCGGGGCGCTCGCGGAAGGTGATGCCGTACAGGGCCGTCGCGGCGGCGAACACCCCCTCGGCGAGCACCCGGTCCAGCTCGAAGTAGGAGCGCAGCGCCGAAGTGTCCACGCGGTACCTCTCCCGCTCGATACGGGCCGCGTAGAAGGGCCAGTCCCAGGCCTCCACCGGGTGGCCGGCCTCGGCCTCGATCTCGGCCTTCTCCCGGCGGGCGTTCGCGGTGGCCGCCGGGATGATCCGGGTCAGCAGGTCGCGGACGGCGTCCAGGCCCGGGGCGGTCCGGTCCTGCAGCGCGTAGTCGGCCCAGCTGGAGAAGCCCAGCAGGCCGGCCTTCTCGGCGCGCAGGCCGGCCTGCTCCACGGCCAGGTCGAGGGCGAAGTTCTCCCCCGGGGTGGTGCCGCGCAGCCAGGCGGCCTCGTGGACGCGCCGCCGCGACTCCGGGTTCTCGAGGGTCTCCAACCAGGGCTGGGAGGTGAACATGGACAGCGTCAGGAGGTAGCCGGCGTCGTGCCCGGCGTTCCGGGCCGCGGACGCGGCCGAGGCGAGGTCCTGCTCGGAGAGCCCGGCCACCTCCCCGGCGGAGCCGAACCAGACAGCCGAGGCGGTGTTCTCCGCGACCATGCGGCGTCCGTACTGGGAGGACAGCACGGCGAGTCGCTCATTGATGGCCGCCAGACGCACCTTCGCCTCACGGTCGAGGTCCGCCCCGAGCAGCCGGAAGGTCTTGAGGGTCTCCTCGGCCAGCCGGCGGTCCTCGGTCTCCAGCCCGCCGATGCCATCCAGGTCCACCCTCGCCAGTTGGCTGTAGAGGGCCGCGTCGAGGTGGATCGCGTCCCAGTGGGCGGACAACTCGGGGCTGATCTCCTCGTCGATCTCCTGCCGGGCCTCGGTGCCGTCGGCGGCCACGAGGTTGGAGAAGACCTGGTGCACCCGGCGCAGCAGCTGCCCCGAACGCTCGAAGGCGAGGAACGTGTTCTCGAACGTCGGCTCGGCGGGATCCGCGGTGATCACCTCGAGTTCGGCGCGGTGCTCGGCCATGCCGGCGCGGTAGGCGGGCAGGAAGTGCTCGTCGTCGAGGGCAGCGAAGTCGGGGAGCCCATAGGGCAGCGGGGACGGCACCAGGAGGGGATTGGTGCCGGTGGCGGAGGAGGTGTCGGTCGTCATAGTCAGCAACTGTTTCACATCTGGGGTCCGCTGGACAGGGGCCGGCAGAACCGACCGTCCACACCGTGTCACGCCTGGAAGGGGCGCCGGCCGCTCCTCCCGTAGAATCGAAGCCAGACTTCTGCCGGCAGCGGCAGGACCCGGCGCTGCGGCGCCCGGGCCAGGACGAACCCGATCATCACCAACAGCCGATGCGGGCCGTGCTCCAGCGCGGTCGCCTCGGAGAGGAGAGCACGTGTCAGGGCATTCCAAGTGGGCGACCACCAAGCACAAGAAGGCCATCATCGACGCCCGCCGCGCGAAGGCCTTCGCCAAGTACGTCAAGGGCATCGAGGTGGCGGCCCGCGCCGGCGGGCCCGACTTGGACGGCAACCCCGCTCTGGAGCTGGCGGTCACCAAGGCCAAGAAACAGTCCGTCCCCAATGACAACATCGAGCGCGCCATCAAGCGCGGCGCCGGCCTGACCGGTGAGGTCATCGAATACACGGAGATCATCTATGAGGTCCGCGGGCCCCAGGGTTCCGCCCTGATGGTCGAGTGTCTGACGGACAACAAGAACCGCGCCGCCGCTGAGGTCCGCACCGCCGTGACCCGGAGCGGGGGCACCATGGCCGACTCGGGGTCCGTGGCCTTCCTGTTCAACCGCACCGGCCTGGTTCGGCTGCCGGCCGAGGGACACACCGAGGACGACATCCTGATGGCGGTGCTGGACGCCGGCGCCGAGGAGGTCATGCAGTCCGGGGACTCCTTCGAGATCCTGTGCGACCCCTCCGACCTGCGTGCCGTGGCCGGCGCCCTGGACGAGGCCGGGATCGAGTACGACACGGACGAGATGGAGTTCGTGGCCACCATGAAGGTGGACCTGGACGCCAAGGGCGCGAAGACGTACTTCAACCTGGAGGACGCGCTGGAGGACCTGGACGACGTGCAGAGCGTCTACTCCAACGTGGACATCTCCCCGGAGGTCCTCGCCCAGCTGGACGAGGACTGATCCGCCCTTGACCGTCAGCCCCGGGGCCACGGGACGCCGGGCGCCGAGTCCGCTGCGGGTCCTCGGTGTCGATCCCGGCCTGACCCGCTGCGGGATCGCCGTGGTGGACGTGGCGCCCAACCGCACCGCCACGCTGGTGGCGGTGACGGTCGTCGGCTCCCCGGCGGAGCAGTCGCTCGACCTGCGGTTGCTCGCCATCGACGAGGCCATCAACGAGTGGCTCGACCGCCACAGCCCGGACCACGTGGCCGTGGAACGCATGTTCGCGCAGAACAACACGCCGACCGTGATGGGCACCGCCCAGGCCTCCGGCGTGGTCATCGCGGCGGCCGCCCGGCGCGGCATCCCGGTGGCGCTCCACACCCCCTCCGAGGTGAAGGCCGCGGTCACCGGCAGTGGCACCGCGGGCAAGGACCAGGTCACCGCCATGGTCACCAGGATTCTGCGCCTCGACGCCCCGCCCAAGCCCGCCGACGCCGCCGATGCCCTCGCCCTGGCCATCACCCATGCCTGGCGCGGCGGGCTGATGGGCCGCGGACTGGAGACGGGCAACCTCACCAGTCCCCAGCGCGCTTCGCGGTTCCCGACGCCGGCCGGCGGCTCCGGCGGCCGCCGCACCGGGGGATCGACGCCGGCCCAACAGGCCTGGCTCGCCGCCGAGCAGCGAAGCCGGGGCTCGAAGGGCTGGAGCGGCGGGTCCCGGATCTGATATCAGCCATGGGCTAAGGTCTTCGTAGATACGTTCGAACCGGGCGGCCGTCCGACACCTGACCCGTTGTCGTCCGGCTGTTGTCCAATTGCCATTCCGAGAAGAGCGAGTTGAGCATGATTTCGTCCCTGACCGGCACCGTGGAATCCGTGGGGCTGAACCACGCTGTCCTCACCGTGTCCGGCTTCGGCATGCGGTTCTCCGCCACCCCGCAGACGCTGGCGGGGCTCCATCTGGGGGAGGCGGGACGGGTCCTGACCTCCATGGTGGTGCGGGAGGACTCCATGACCCTGTTCGGCTTCGCCACGGAGGACGAGAGGGAGGTCTTCGAGGTGCTGCTCGGGGTCTCCGGAGTCGGCCCCCGGCTGGCCCTGGCCGTGCTGGCGGTCCACGCTCCGGAGGCGGTCCGGGTGGCCGCGTCCACGGGGGACGACAAGGCCTTCACCAAGGTCCCGGGTATCGGACCCAAGGGTGCGCGGCGCATCGTCCTGGAGCTGACGGACAAGCTCGTGCCCACCGGGGCGGCCGCCGCCGGGACCGAGGACCAGCCGGCGCTGGCCGGCTCCATGCCCTGGATGGACCGCGTCCTGGAGGCGCTGACCGGCTTAGGCTGGACGGAGAAGGACGCCGAGAAGGCAGTCCGGGACACCATTCGGCACGAGCCCGAACTCGAGGAGTCCGGCACGGTGGCCAGCGTGCTCAAGTCCACGCTGCGCCACCTCGGCCAGGGGCAGTCCGCCCGGTCGGGCCGGTAGGGGGTAGCGCATGACGCAACAGCCAGACGGCCGGCTCGTGGCCGGGGCCGCTGAGGGTGAGGAGCGGGAGCTCGAGACCGCCCTGCGTCCCAAGAACCTCGACGACTTCGTGGGCCAGCAGCGGGTCCGCCGGCAGCTCTCACTGGTCCTGGAGGCGGCCCGGTTGCGCGGCCGCACCGCCGACCACGTGCTGATGTCCGGACCGCCCGGACTGGGCAAGACCACCCTGGCCATGATCATCGCGGCGGAGATGAACGCGCCCCTGCGGATCTCCTCCGGACCGGCGATCCAGCACGCCGGTGATCTGGCTGCCATCCTGTCCTCCCTGACGGAGGGTGAGGTGCTCTTCCTGGACGAGATCCACCGGATGTCCCGCCCGGCCGAGGAGATGCTCTACATGGCCATGGAGGACTTCCGGGTGGACATCGTGGTCGGCAAGGGAGCCGGCGCCACCTCCATTCCCCTGGAGATCCCGCCCTTCACGCTGGTGGGGGCCACCACCCGCGCCGGGCTGCTGCCCGGGCCGCTCCGCGACCGCTTCGGCTTCACCGGCCACCTCGAGTTCTACAGCACCGAGGAACTGGAACTGGTGCTCCGCCGCTCCGCCCTGTTGCTGGACATGAAGGTCAACTCCGCGGGGTTCACCCAGATCGCCAGCCGGTCGCGGGGAACGCCGCGCATCGCCAACCGGCTGCTGCGCCGGGTGCGCGACTGGGCCCTGGTCGGCGGGCTGGACCAGGTGGACTCGCGCGCCGCCTCCGCCGCCTTGGAGATGTACGAGGTGGATGGGAAAGGCCTGGACCGCCTCGACCGCTCTGTGCTCGAGGCCCTGTGCCGCAAGTTCGCCGGGGGACCGGTGGGCCTGTCCACGCTGGCCATCGCCGTGGGGGAGGAGACCGAGACGGTGGAGACCGTGGCGGAGCCCTTCCTGGTGCGGGAGGGCCTGCTGGGGCGGACCCCGCGGGGCCGGATCGCCATGCCCGCCGCCTGGGAGCACCTGGGCCTGGTCCCGCCCCCCGATTCTCCGGGCGCGGCGTTCTGGTCGGTTCCGGCGGCAAGTGATGCCGGTGCGGACTCCGACCGGCCAGACAGTGCCGACGAGGCCGACACGCTGTTTGATCCGTGAACTCGGATTGACCCCTGAACGCGGGCCCTGATTCCTGTCCCCGGGTTCGAGGCGTTTCTGGGAAATCGGTGAACAATGTGCCCCGGGAGGGCGCGTCTGAATGGACAGTGTGAACCTACCCGTAGACTAATCGGGTTGTCCTGTGCCCCGACTCTGGAATGTGGTGTCCCCGAAGTGACCCAGCTGATCGCCCCCCCAACTGTCTCGCTTGTCGCCGAAGGCGCCAATCCGGAAGGCGGTGGCGGCCTGCCGTTCGACCCCTTCCTGCTGATCATGCTCGCGATCTTCGCGTTGCTGATCTTCAGCATGTTCCGCCGCAGCAAGAAGGCCCAGCAGCAGCAGCAGCAGCTCCACCAGTCGCTCGCCCCGGGCGTGGAGGTCATGACCACCATGGGTCTGTTCGGCACCATCCTGTCCGTGGACAAGGAAGAGAACAAGGCCGTCATCGAGATCTCCCCGGGTAACACGGCCACCGTGCACCTGCAGGCCATCGGCAAGGCCGTGAATCCCGCCGCCGTGGCCGGCGAGCCGGAGACCACCATCCCGGATTCCCCGGCCGGCCTGGAAGAGGCCAATGGCGGCACCGACCGCAACGAGACCGATGGTAACGGCCCGGACGATCAGCGTCCCGGCACGGACCGCCCCTCTGCCTGACACCGTCTGACCGAGCAGACGCCCGCCCTCGTACCGTGAACCGAAAGCCGTAGCCCTCCATGTCTGATAAGACCCCCCGGGGACGCGCCAAGCGCACCCTCTGGTGGCTCGCCGGCCTGATAGTCGCCCTGGCGGCGATCCTCGGTGTCGGCGTGGCCACCGGCCAGGCCCAGCTGGCCCCCAAGCTCGCCCTCGACCTGGAAGGCGGCACCCAGATGGTGCTCGCCCCGGAGGTCACCGGTGGCCAGGAGGTGTCCGGGGAGCAGCTCGACCAGGCGGTCGAGATCATCCGCCAGCGTGTGGACGGCTCCGGTGTCTCCGAGGCGGAGATCACCACCCAGAGCGGTCGGAATGTGGTGGTGTCCCTGCCCGGCGTCCCGGACCAGGAGACCCGTGAGCTGATCCAGGCCTCCGCCAACATGGAGTTCCGTCCGGTCATCACCATGGGTTCCTTCACCGCGACGCCGGAGGACCAGCGGACGCCGGTGGAGGAGTTCCCGGAGCCCACAGCCGAGCCCGAGAACGGCTCGGACCCGAACTGGATCACCCCGGAACTGGCCGCCGAGTTCGAGGCCTATGACTGTCCCGCCGTGCTCGAGGACCCGAACCGGGAGCCGCTGCCCACGGACGAGGCAGCGATTGTCTGCGATCCGAATCAGGGCGTGAAGTACATTGTCGGACCGGTCGAGGTCCCGGGCACCGACATCGCCGACGCCGACTACGGCCTGGTCAACACGGCCACCGGCGTGTCCACCAACCAGTGGGCCGTGAACCTGACCTTCAACAACGCCGGCGCGGATGCCTTCCGCGAGGTCACCCAGCGCCTGACCCCCTTCCAGGAGGGCGACCCGCGCAAGCAGTTCGCCATTGTCCTGGACGGCATGGTCGTCTCCGCGCCACAGTCCCAGGCCGTCATCACCGACGGCCGGGCCCAGATCTCCGGCAACTTCACCGAGGAGTCCGCCGCGGCTCTGGCGGAGCAGCTGAAGTACGGCGCCCTGCCGATCAGCTTCACCATCGAGTCCGAGCAGCAGATCTCCGCCACCCTCGGTGCCGACCAGCTGCGCCTCGGCCTCATCGCCGGGCTCATCGGCCTGGCACTGGTCGCCGTGTACTCGATCTTCCAGTACCGCCTGCTGGGGCTGGTCACCATGGCCTCCCTCGTGGTGGCGGGGGTGCTGACCTATCTGGCGATCGTCCTCTTGGGCTGGTCGGACAACTATCGGTTGTCCCTGGCCGGCATAGCGGGCCTGATCGTGGCCATCGGCCTGACGGCGGACTCGTTCATCGTCTACTTCGAACGCATCAAGGATGAGTTGCGCAACGGACGCAGCCTGGCGGAGGCCGTGGAATACGGCTGGCTTCGGGCCAAGCGCACCGTGGTCGCGTCCAAGGCCGTCAACCTCCTGGCCGCCGTCGTGCTGTACTTCGTGGCGGTGGGCAACGTGCGTGGCTTCGCGTTCACGCTCGGCCTGACCGCCGTGGCGGACCTCGTGGTGGTCTTCATGTTCACCCACCCGGTGCTGCAGATGTTGGCGAACACCCGGTTCTTCGGGGGCGGGCACAAGTTCTCCGGCCTCGACCCCTCGCTGCTCGGCCGCGAACCCCTGTACCAGGGCGCCGGGAAGGTCCGGGAGTTCAGGCCGGTCCCGGCCGCGACCGGTAAGGCGCCGAAGCGGAGCCAGAGGTCCTCCAAGGAGGCGGCCAAGCGGCAGACGATCGCCGAACGGCGGCGGGCCGAGCAGCTCGCGACGCTCGGCGACTCCAGCGCCGCCGACCCTGCAGCCGAATCGGCAGCCGACTCCGCCAGCGGCAGTACCCCCTCGACCGATCGGACGGAGGAGCAAAAGTGAGTGCACTGGCCACCTGGGGCAACCAGCTCTACACCGGCAAGCGTTCCTATCCCTTCACCACGAAGTGGAAGACCTGGTTCTCCGTCGCCCTGATCATCCTCGTGGCGGTGGTCGGCCTGACCCTGGCCCGCGGCGGCTTCAACCTCGGTATCGACTTCCGCGGCGGCTCGGAGTTCACGGTCTCCGCGGTGTCCAACACGGACGTGGCCCCCGGTGAGGACGCCGTGCAGGATGCCGTGCCGGAGGCCGAGGCCACCGTCACCAACATCGCGCCGGGCACCATGCGGATCCAGACGGACCGGCTGGACGACGATCAGACGCTGGAGGTTGCGGCGAAACTGCAGGCGGCCTACGGGGTCGAGCAGGATCAGGTGACCTCCAACTTCGTGGGCCCCACCTGGGGCCAGGGGGTGACGCAGCAGGCGCTGCTCGGCCTGGTGGTCTTCATCGTCCTCGTGGCACTGCTGATGGCCGCCTACTTCCGCACCTGGAAGATGTCACTGGCCGCGGTGATCGGGCTGCTGTACGTGGTGGCGGTGACGGCGGGCATCTACGGGGCCACCGGCTTCGAGGTCACCCCGAGTGCCATCATCGGCTTCCTGACGATCCTGAGTTACGCGCTCTATGACACGGTGGTGGTCTTCGACAAGATCCGGGAGAACACGGAACACAACCTCGAGGAGACCACCCGGACCTTCCGGGAGAACGTCAACCTGGCGATCAACCAGACGCTGGTCCGGTCGATCAACACCTCCGTGGTCGCCATCCTCCCGGTGGCCTCGATCCTGTTCATCGGTGCATTCCTGCTCGGTGCGGGCACGCTGCGTGACATCTCGCTGGCCATCTTCGTCGGCATCATCGTGGGCACCCTGGCCACGATCTTCATCCAGGCGCCGCTGTACGCGTTGATGCGCAAGGGCGAGCCGAAGATCCAGGCCAATGACGCCAAGGTCCTCGAACGGCGCGAAGCGGAGACATCGGCTGCGGCCTGACCTGCGCTGATGATCTCCGGTGGCCGGTACTCTGACTGCAGGGTACCGGCCACTTCTGGTGGTGGCCCTAGAATGGATCACTACCCGGTTGAGGGTTGAGCACAGCGGTAGCGCGGAAGATCTGCGCTGACTGCGGGAAGGACGGCAGCCATGGGTTCAGAGTCAGAACGGCCGCGCTCGGCCGGCCCCGGTGCCGTCCCGCACCCCACACCCAACCAGACGTATTCCTCGGCCGTGCCCAGTGTGACGGAGCAGGAATCGGAAACCGAGGGGCCGACGTCGGCCACCAGGACTGGGGAGTCTGCGGCGCCGAAGCGCGCGACCACCGCACCGGTGACGAGCCCGGCTCCCAGCACCTCGCCCGATACCCGGCGCGGCGCGCCCTCCGGTGCGGCGACGGCGGGTAGCCCGGCGGGCGGTGCGATCGTCTCTCGGCGGCCCCGCAGCCGGCTGGCGCGGCTGACCGGCCGCGTCACCAACGACTACTCGCCGATCCTGGAGCCCCTGGTCCGCACCCTCAAGGTCCGCCAGCCGAAGGAAGATCTCGACCTGATCATCCGGGCGTTCGAGGTGGCCGAGAAGGCCCACGCGGGCCAGAAGCGCAAGAGCGGCGACCCGTACATCACCCACCCCGTGGCCGTGGCCACGATCCTCGCCGAGCTGGGCATGACCGGCACCACCCTGGCCGGGGCCCTGCTGCATGACACGGTGGAGGACACCAGCTACTCCCTCGAGCAGCTGCGCCGGGACTTCGGGGACGAGGTGGCCGTCCTGGTGGACGGGGTCACCAAGCTGGACAAGGTCAAGTTCGGGGACGCCGCGCAGGCCGAGACCGTCCGCAAGATGGTGCTGGCCATGGCGGACGACGTCCGGGTCCTGGTCATCAAGCTCGCCGACCGGCTGCACAACGCCCGCACGTGGCGCTACGTGGCCCCGGCCTCGAGCGCGCGCAAGGCCAAGGAGACCCTGGAGATCTACGCGCCGCTGGCCCACCGGCTCGGCATGAACACGATCAAGTGGGAGCTGGAGGACCTGTCCTTCGCGGCCCTCTACCCCAAGGTGTATGCGGAGATCGTGCGGCTGGTGGGGGAGCGGACCCCCGAGCGGGAGAAGAACCTGGCCGTGCTGCGCGGGCAGATCGAGAAGGACCTCAAGGAGGCCCGGGTGAAGGCCACCGTCACGGGACGGCCGAAGCACTTCTACTCGATCTACCAGAAGATGATCGTCCGCGGGAAGGACTTTGACGAGATCCACGACCTCACGGGCGTCCGCGTGCTGGTCGACTCGGTCCGGGACTGCTACGGGGCGCTCGGTGTCCTGCATGCGAAGTGGAGCCCGCTGCCGGGCCGCTTCAAGGACTACATCGCCATGCCCAAGCTGAACATGTACCAGTCACTGCACACCACGGTGATCGGTCCGGGCGGCAAGCCGGTGGAGATCCAGCTGCGCACGCACGAGATGCACCGCCGCGCGGAATACGGCGTGGCGGCGCACTGGAAGTACAAGGACCAGGCCTCCCAGGGCGCCCCGTCCAGTGGTGATCAGACCCCGGGGTGGCTGCGCTCCGTCATGGACTGGCAGAAGGACACCACGGACCCGAACGAGTTCCTGGAATCGCTGCGCGCGGAGATCGACGCCGCCGAGGTCTTCGTGTTCACGCCCAAGGGCGAGGTGATGGCCCTGCCGGCCGGCTCGACCCCCGTGGACTTCGCGTACGCCGTGCACACCGAGGTGGGCCACCGCACCATCGGCGCCCGCGTCAACAGCAAGCTCGTCCCGCTGAACAGCGAACTGCACCACGGTGACTGGGTGGAGATCTTCACCTCCAAGACCGAGGGCGCCGGGCCCAGCCAGGACTGGCTCGGATTCGTCCGCAGCCCGCGGGCCCGGAACAAGATCCGCCACTGGTTCTCGAAGGAACGCCGCGAGGAGTCCATCGAGAAGGGCAAGGAGCAGCTCACCCGCCAGCTGCGCAAGATGAACCTGCCGCTGCACCAGATGATGGGTTCGGATTCGCTCACCGAGGTGGCGGGGCAGCTGAACCTGCCGGACATCGCCACGCTCTACGCGGCGATCGGGGACGCCAACGTCTCCGTGCAGAACGTGATCGAGCACCTGCAGAAGCTGCATGCGGTGGAGGAGGAGACCGACGAGTCCCTGGACACCTCGGCGATCCCGATCACCCGCATCGCGGCCCCGGCCCGGCAGTCGGACTCCGGGGTCATGGTCCAGGGGTCAGGCGACGTGATGGCCAAACTGGCCCGCTGCTGTACCCCGGTGCCGCCGGATGAGATCATCGGGTTCGTCACCCGCGGTTCCGGCGTGTCCGTGCACCGCGTCGACTGTAAGAACATCGACCATCTCAAGGAGGAACCGGACCGGATCGTGGAGGTCTCCTGGGCCCCCACGCAGTCCTCCGTGTTCCTGGTGGAGATCCAGGTCGAGGCGCTGGACCGCAAGTCCCTGCTCTCGGATGTGACCCGGATGCTCGCAGAACACCACGTCAACATCCTCTCGGCCTCGGTGAACACCTCTCGGAGCCGGGTGGCCATCAGCAAGTTCGTCTTCGAAATGGGCGATCCGAAGTACCTGAGCCACGTGCTGTCCTCGGTGCGACGCATCGACGGGGTCTACGACGTCTACCGCACCGCCGGTCAGAGCCGCCCCGCAGCTGAGGACTGAGAACAACTGAGCCTTCGGGTCGGCCAAGGTTTCAGACGGACTGTGTCCTCCGGCTGCCGGAGACCTCAGGACGACGGTGGTCTCAGGTCGGCAGCAGACGCTCCAACGCGCGCCGAGCGGACCCCATGCCGGGACGCTTCCGGCGGGACTCGAACCGGTCCCGGAGCATGCCGGTCTCGGTCAGAGGCAACAGCTGCGCCGCCGCGGTCATCGCCGCCGCGGCCCGGCGAGAGTCGCCGGCACGGCGCAGCAGATCCTCGATGGTCCGCTCCACGCTCGTACACGGCAGCCCGAAGACCTCCACGACGTCGGATGGCTGGCCGGCGGCGTCAGACTGCTCCAACCGCAGTCCGACGGACAGCGGCTGCAACGGAATCCGGTGGAAACGCTCCACGGAGGCTTCCAGCACCGCCGGTGGCGGCCCGCCTGAGAGCACCCAGGCCGCCGTCAGGCCCATGGCCGCCCACCGTCCCGAGATGACGGGTGCGGCGAGCCGGAGCACCGCCGCAGTACGGACCCTCAGTCCCGTTGCCCCCGAACCGATCTGGTCGGCCTCCACGAAGAGGTCCCCGATGACGTGGAGGACCAGTCCGGAGAGCTCCATGCCCCGGAGCTCCGGACCGGCGTATGGCAGTCCGGGCACCAGGAAGTCCACCGGCGCGAGACCAGGGTGCGCTACTGCTGGTCCGTCGGTGGGCTGAGCTGTGGGATCAGCGGGGGATCCGGCAGGGGATCCAGCAGGGGATTCAGCACCGGGTGCGGCGGTCAGGGTCACCGTCCCAGCGTGGCAGAAACAGCTGTGGCCCGGCAGAGGGCCGGGCCACAGCTGTGGACAACGCAGGACCCAAGGTGGGATTCACAGGGGAATCCACGCGGGGCCCGCTCAAGGTCAGCGGGTCAGCGCAGCCCCTGGGCCGACTTCTGCAGGGTCTCGAGCCACATCTTGCGGGCATCGAGTGCTTCCTGCGCCTTGGCGATGGCCTTGGCGTCACCCTTGGACTGGGCCTTGGCCAGGTCGTCCTCGAGTTCGGCGACCTTGTCCTCGAGCTGGGTCAGGGCGGAGTTCGTCCGGGCCTTGGTCTCGGGGTTGGTCTTGCGCCAGTGATCGTCCTCGGCGGACTTCAGGCCTTCCTCCAGCTTGCGGAACGCGGACTCCATGCGGGTGACGTCCTTGCGGGGCACCCGCCCGGCGTCCTCCCAGCGGCCGCGGAGATCGTTGAGGACCTTGCGAGCGGCCTTGACGTCCTTCACGGGCAACAGCTTCTGGCCCTCGGCCAGGATCTGCTCCTTGACCTTGAGGTTCTCGCCGTATTCCTTGTCGATCTCGTCGTTGGTCGCCTTGCGGGCGTTGAAGAAGACATCCTGCGCGGCGCGGAAGCGGGCCCAGAGGGCGTCGTCCTCCTTGCGGGAGGCACGCGGTGCGGCCTTCCACTCGTCCATGAGATCCCGGTAGGCGCCGGCTGTGGGTCCCCAGTCGGTGGACGTGGAGAGGGCCTCGGCGCGGGCGATCAGCTTCTCCTTGGCGGACTTGGCCTTGGAATTGGTGGCGTCCAACTGGGAGAAGAAGGCACGGCGGTGCTTGTCGTGCGTGGTGCGGGCCGTGCGGAATCGCTTCCAGAGGCCGTCCTCGACCGACTTGCCGAGGCGGGGACCGGCCTTCTGCGCGGCCTTCCAGTTCTCGAACAGCTCGGCCATGCGTGCGCTGGCCTGCTTCCACTGCACCTGCTGCGGGTCCTTCGCGGCCAGTTCCTCGGCTTCGGCCACGATCGCCTCGCGGGTGGCCAGCTGCTCGGCCTGGGCCTTCTCCAGGGACAGCTTCTCGGCCAGCTTGAGATCGTCCAACCGGGTCTGCAGGGCCTCGACGCGGGCGCGCAGGGCGGGCATGTCGCCCACCATGCCGCGTTCTCCGATGGTCTGGCGCAGGTGGCCCAGGGTCTTCTGGATCTCGCCGGCAGGTGCACCCGTGGCCACGCGCTGCTCGAGGAGCATGACCTGGGAGACGACCTCGTCGTACTTACGGCTGAAGTAGGCGAGGGCCTCGTCCTTGGTCCCGTCCGGGAACTGGCCGACCGGGTGCTCCTCGGCGCCGTCCACCAGGATGACGTGGCCGTCGTCGCTGACTTTGGCGAACTTCGCGGCGTCCTCGATCGGGGTCGTGAAGCTCGGGGCCGGCAGCGGCGAGGCGGGGGCGGTGGCCGAGGGCGCCTTCCCCTGGCCGGCCGGGGTGGCGGGCCGCGGCAGGTTGGAGGGCTTCGGGGCCTTGCCGGGCTTGGGCATGCCGGGCTTCGGCGCCGCGGGGGCGGGGTCCTGCTCGCCGGCCGCGGACTCTGCCGGGGCTTCTTCAGTGGACGACGCCGGCGCCGGGGTGGGCGCTTCCGAGGTCACCTCGTCGCTGGGCGCGGGGTCAACGGAGGGCGCCTCGGTCGCCTCGACGGAGGCCAGCACGGCCTCGGTCTCCTCCTCCGCGGCGGACACCTGTTCCTCGGCCGGGGCCTCGGTTGGCTCGGCGGACTCAGCGGGCTCGGCGGCGGGTTCGGTCGCCTGCTCGGCTACGGGCTCGGCTTCTTGCTCCGGAACCTCTGGGGCGGACTGCTCGGACGCCGCCACGGGGGCCTCGCCGGAGGTCTGCTGGGTGGACTGCTGATCGTCGGATTCTTGACTGGTGGTCACCGCTAGAACTCTCTGCTGGTGCCCTGCACCGGCGCGCGGCCGCAGGGAATAGTGGATACGGTCACGTCCAGCGTACCGGCTGGACCTAGAATGGGGAGCCGAATGTCCCCCCAGCAGTTCCTACAGAAGGTGGCCCATGTCCCGCAAGGCATCCCTGTCCGGTTTCCACGAGTGGCTTCCCGCCGAACGGATCGTGGAGCAGCATGTGCTGGACACCCTGCGGAACACCTTCGAGCTGCATGGCTTCTCCTCGATCGAGACCCGCGCCGTGGAGACCCTCGGGCAGCTGCTGCGCAAGGGCGAGATCGACAAGGAGGTCTACGCCGTCTCGCGCCTGCAGGCTGACACGGAGCACGGGGCGGCGAAGACCCAGAAAGCCCAGGATGCCCAGGACCCGAACCGCCTGGCCCTGCACTTCGACCTGACGGTGCCCTTCGCCCGCTACGTGGTGGAGAACGCCGGGCACCTGTCCTTCCCGTTCCGCCGGTACCAGATCCAGAAGGTCTGGCGTGGTGAGCGCCCGCAGGAGGGCCGCGCCCGCGAGTTCACCCAGGCGGACATCGACGTGGTCGGGGACGGCACGCTGCCGTTCCGCTCGGACGTGGACGTCGCCCTGGTGATGGCCGAGGCCCTCGGGGCCCTGCCGATCGGCGACTTCACCATCCGCATCAACAACCGCAAGCTCGCCGAGGGCTTCTACCGCGGGCTCGGCCTCGAGGACACCGCCGGGGTGCTGCGCAATATCGACAAGCTCGAGAAGATCGGCGCGGACGAGGTCTCCCGCCTCCTCCAGTCCGAACTCGGTGCCACCGAGGGCCAGGCCGCGCAGGCCTTGGCCCTGGCCGCCATCCGCACCGAGGACACCTCGTTCGTGGAGCAGGTCCGCGCCTTGGGGGTGACCCACGAGCTGCTGGAGGAAGGGCTCGAGGAGCTGGCCGGCGTCGTCGGGGAATTGCACCGCCGGGCCCCCGGTCGCGCCGTGGCGGACCTGTCCATTGCCCGCGGCCTCGACTACTACACCGGGACGGTCTACGAGACCGTGCTGGTGGGCCACGAGCAGCTCGGGTCCATCTGCTCCGGCGGCCGCTATGACGCCCTGGCGTCCAAGGGCAATCGCACGTTCCCGGGCGTGGGACTCTCGATCGGGGTGACCCGCCTGATGATGCGCATCTTCTCCCAGGAGATGGCGCGCGCCTCCCGCTCGGTGCCCACGGCCGTCTACATCGCCCTGACGCACGACGACGACTGGTCGGCCGCGCAGGACACCGCGCAGTCCCTGCGCGGCCGGGGGATCCCCGCCGAGGTGGCCGTGTCCGCCGAGAAGTTCGGCAAGCAGATCAAGTACGCGGACAAGCGCGGCATCCCGTTCGTCTGGTTTACCTCCGTGGGGGAGGACGGGACGGCCGCGCATCAGGTCAAGGACATCCGCTCCGGCGAACAGGTCGACGCCGACCCCGCCACGTGGACGCCCCCGGCCGAGGATCTGCGGCCGCAGGTTTTGGCGACCTGAGTTCCGGGTCAGGACTTCGTCAGGTCCTGGGCGAGCATCACGAGGATGCCGCTGGGACCTCGGACGTAGGTGAGCTTGTACACGTCCTCGTAGGTCGCCACTCCACGCAGCGGGTGACAGCCGTGCCGCGCGGCGATCTCGAGAGCCTCGTCGAGGTCGTCGACGGAGAACGCGACGCGGTGCATCCCGATCTCGTGCGGTTGGGTGGGTTCCGTCTCGATGGTGTCGGGGTGGAGATACTCGAAGAGTTCAATGCGGCCGCTGCCGTCCGGCGTCTGGAGCAGGGCGATGTTGGCGTGGTTGCCGTCGAGGCCGACGGCAGTGTCCGCCCACGGACCACTGACCGTGTCCCGTCCCAGGACGGTCAGTCCCAGGTCGGTGAAGAAGGCGACCGTCGCCTCCAGGTCACGGACGGCGATGCCGACGTTCTCGAACGTGATGGGCATGTGTTGCATCTTACTGACTCGCGGAGATCTGCATTCCGAGAAACAGCTCCCACTGACCAGCCTTGAGGAGGCGGACCCAACTGCCACTGTCGGTCGAGTCCAGCTTCCCTTTGTCTGCCACTACGGAATTGGATGCTCTACCCACGGAGTCGGTCGGGAAATAGCGGCGCATCAGGCGACCTCCAAGTGGGTTCGGACGGGCGCAGCGGACTTTGCTACGCCAAAACTGGATCCAGTTCGCCTGGCACTCAGCGGGACCGCTGACCTGATGACTCAGCATGCGAATGTCGCAATCTACATAACAGAGATGTTTGGCGTCCTCATGCAGGATGTGACCGCTACGCGTTATGACAGCACGTATGTCAGGAATATTCGCTGGGCGAACCACGAGCTCCCCGGGCAGACCCGCCCGCGACCTGGCGCGCCCACCCGGAGGCGGCCCCGGTGGAGGAGCAGAACAATCGAAGCCGACCAGAACCAGAGCATGGACTTGTTCAGGTCGCAGGGAAAGAATGACGAAGCGACGCGAGCGGACGCGCAGATGCCCGACCAGGTGGACGCCGACACCGACCAGGGCCTGCTGGACGGCCTGGGAGGTGGATTGAGGAGGTCCGCACGGTAAGGGTGGCACCCTGGTCCCGCCCGCCACGGCAACCCCATCGGGACGGAAGGCGGGGAGCGTCCCCGGCCATTGACCGACACGAATACACCCGGCGGGTCCCATCCCCGACCATGCACGCGACAGGAGCAACACATGAGCAAGCAGACTCCCGAGGAGCCAACCCGGTCAGCGCCGGACCCGGATGCTGGCCGCTCCCCGGACAACGCCGAAGGCGGCACCGAGGAATGGACCGGCGGACACCAAGAGCAGAGCCCGCCGCGACAGGACGCCGAGGCGGCCGACCTGCCTGAACTCGAGGTGGAAGAAGGCAGTGTCGTGAGGCCGGAGAACAGCTGAGCAAACCCGGTGCTCCGTATGACCGGGCGCCCCTCCGGCCCGCGGACGCCCTGTTTTCCGGCGACCCTGGCCGCAGGAGCGCGGCTCTAGGGTCGCTGGCATGACGGGCCGACCCCAATCCACCCATCCTCGAGTCGCCGCACGTCAACCCCAATGTGATGGGAATCACAATCATGGCCTAGGCTGAGGACCATGAACGGCAAAGAACTCAAGGGTGCGCTCCGGGAACTCTTCGAGGACCGGGTGATGAACCACGGCGACTACACCCTGGTCTATGCCCAGCCCTCCGGGCCCGGACCGTCCCTGGTGCTCGGGTACCGCCTCACGCCCCTGGAGCTGGTGCTGTGCCCGGTGGAGGTGGAGCACCTCCTCTGCGCCGGCACAGACGGGCACCGTGCCGCGACCCGACCAACGGCGCCGATCCGCAGCCTGGACTTGACGAACGCGGCCACCGTGGCAGACACCGGCACCGGGTACCAGGTGCAAACCGTCACCGGGTTCCGCATGGGATTCGAGGTCGACGAAGCCCCACGGATCCTCACCGGCGCAACGGCCGCCGAGTCCGGTGACGGCACGGTGGTCGTGGACCAGGGCGAGGACGCCGAGGACTTCCACCAATTCATGGGCCACTTCATGGACGTTCTGGATGCGTACTATCAGGTGCCGAACAACATCGAATCCCTACAGACGCTGCCGGCCAACGCCTGACCCTGGACGATCTGGACTCGCTCGGAGCCGCATCGTCTGACGGGATACGATCCGGCCTCCGCTGGCAGCAGGTGCGCACCTGCGGCGGAGCAGAGAGTGCACCTGAAGGACCAACACTCACCGACTGCTGCACAGAATCCGTCCGCCGCTGCCGAGCAAAGACGGGCGAGCGGTTGAAACGGTGGTCGTGGACCTCCTAAGTCCCGCAGGCCCTCCGAGCGAGCGCGCCGGCCACCACCGAACCAGCTGTGGGCCACCGACCTGACCTACGTGCCTATCTGGGCCGGCGGCGCCTACGTATGCGTCATCATCGACGCCATCGCCCGGCTCAACGGGACGGACCCTCAGTAGGCCGCTCAGTGGTTGCTCATCTGCGGGCCAGCCGGACCGTGAACTCCGATCCTTGGCCGGGCCCCGAACTGGAGGCCGTCAACGTCCCGCCCTGGGCCTGGACCAGGGCCTTGCTGATGGCCAGGCCCAGCCCGGATCCGGCAGGCCGGGCCTCCCGTCCCTCGCCGACTCTGTAGAAGCGCATGAAGATGCGGCCGAGGTCCTCGGGGGGTATGCCATCCCCGGTGTCCGTCACCGTGAAGACCACGTCTTCCTCCCTTTCGGCTAGGCCCACGGTGACCCGGCCACCGGCCGGTGTGTGGCGCAGGGCGTTGTCCACGAGGTTGCTCAGGACCTGCTCCATCCGGGCCCGGTCCATCAGCACCGGCGCCAAGGAGGCCGAGGGCATGGTGGCCGCGAGCTCCACGTTCCGTGATGTCGCCAGCTGCTGCGCCGCGGCAACCACGTCCACCACGACGTCGGCGGGGTTCTGCTTGTCGGGGCGCAGGTGGACCATCCCCTCCTCTGCCTGGGTCAGCGACCTCATATCCTGGGCCAGATGTTCCAGGCGGCTGATCTGCCCCGCCAGGATTCCCGAGGTCCGATCATCCAGGGTGACGATTCCGTCCTCGATGCCCTCCAGATGGCCCTTCAAGTTGGCCAGCGGCGTCCTCATCTCATGGGCCAGGTCGGCCAGCATCTGGCGCCTGGTCTGGTCGATCGCGTTGAGCTTCGTCGCCATGTCATTGAAGGACCCGGTCAGGTCGTCGAATTCTGAACCCAGCTGGCTGGGTTCGAGGCGGACGTCGTATTCGCCGGAGGCCACCCGGGTGGCCGCCCGCCCCACTTCGGAGATCGAGTGGCGGATCCGGCGCGTGATGAGAAAACTCACGGACGTGGCGATGACCATGGCCGTCAACCCACCAATCGTCACGGAAAGCAGGCTCACGTCACGGAAGACGTCATCCAGTTGGAAAATGGCCCGCGCTGCCCTGCCGTGTCCCTGCCGGAAGAGTTCGTTGATGTACATCGTCGGCCCGAGGAGCAGGGTCGTCGCTGCGACGACCGCCAGGGCGACCACCAGGACGATGGCCTGCACGAAGAGTAGCCGGGCAGTCAGGGACATGCTGCGCGGTTCCGGTTCATCGGCGTCGGCGGCCTCGGGACCCCATTCCCACACGTCATCGCCCCGGAACTTCGCCATGCGGTGGTGGGGGTCTGCCGGGCGGCCTGTCAAGCCGGCCCCACCATGCGGTACCCGATGCCACGCACCGTGTGGATGTATGTCGGGTTGGCGGCGTCCTCGCCCAGTTTCCGCCGCACCCTGGCCAGGTGAACGTCCACGAGGTGCTCGTCGCTCATGACTCCGCCACCCCACACCATCTCGATCAACTGGCGCCGGCTGAGGGCCTGGTTCGGGTGGGCCGCCAGACTGGCCAGCAGATCGAACTCGGTCTTCGTCAGCAAGACCGGTAACCCGGCAATCCGAACATCCCGCGCAGCGTTATCCACCACCAGCTCGCCGATGGCGTGCCTGCCGAGGCCGGATTCGTCGGAGGCTTGCACGGCCGCCGTCGAGGAGGACCGCGCACGCCGCATCATCGACTGCACCCGGGCGACCAGTTCACGCGGGCTGAACGGCTTGGTCACGTAGTCATCCGCCCCCAAGGACAGGCCGACGATCTTGTCCACCTCGTCGTCCCGGGCGGTGAGCACGAGGACGTGGCACTCGGAGAAGACCCGGACCTGCCGCAAGGCCTCGAATCCGTCAATGCCCGGTAGGCCGATGTCCAACACCAGGACATCGGGCGAGTGCTCCCGGACAGCTTCCACGGCTTCGAGACCGTCGGAGACCACCTCGACTTCGAAGTTGGCATTCCGCAGGTAGTCGCCCACCAACCGGGCGAGATCGGGCTCGTCCTCGACGACGAGAACCCGCCCTGACGTGGAATCGGCCATGGTCCTGAAGTTTAGCCGGTGACCGCGCGCTGGGTGGCCTTGACGGGGAGTGCGACGAGCTTCTCCAGGGGTCCTTGGCCCACCATGCGATTCCAGAACCAAGCGAATCCGAAGGCAGCCGCCAGATGCACCACGAACCACAGGACCGGTTCGCCGTAGTGGATCTCCAGGGCCAGGGCGATCAGGTGGGCGGAGTACAGGGTCAGGGTCATGGTGCCCGCGGCGGCCAGGGGAGTCAGCCATCGGCCGGCGCGGTGGGCGATGAGCTGGAACAGCCCCACGGCCAGAAGGCTCATGCCGAGGCTGGTGGCCAGGGCCAGGGGAGTGTTGGTGTGGGGAGTGGCGATGGCCAACCACCAGGCAGAGGTGTTCGGAAGGTAGTCCGGACCGTAGACGATGGCCTCGTCCAGGGCGGCCTCGCTCAACCCCGTCGCCAGCAGCGCCTCGTAGCCCCCAGCCATGTACATCAGGACAGAGGAAACCACTGACGCCAGGATGGCCAGGGCCGCGCCGATCCCGGCGATGATGCCCTGCACCTGGGTGCTGCGCAGGTTGAGACGGCCGAGGCCCATGCCGGCCAAGATGAACGTCAGGTACGGCAGGGCCGGGTAGGTGCCGGTGAGCAGCAATTGGGAGACCACGGAGGCCGGATCGGACAGAAGGTGTCCCAGCGTGGGGTTGTACGAGGTCCAATCCGGCAGCACCGGGATCATGGCCTGCATAAGGATCGGGGTGATGACGCCGAAGGCCGCTGCGCTGATGAAGAGTGCCTTGGGCCCGAGATGCAGGAACGGGATGGCCAGCAGGAAGAAGGCGGCGTAGTACAACAGGATGCCGTACGCGGGCGGGCCCTCTTGCGGCATCACCGACGCGATCACCAGGGCGATCACGGCGATGATGACGGCCCTGACCGCCAGACCGGCCCGGTCCGCCCTGAGCCTGTGCCCCCGGTGCAGCTGCTGTCCCCCGGAGGACAGGGCCAGTCCGGCGCCGGCCAGCAACGCGAACAGTGCTGCCGAATCGCCGGAGAACAGTTGCCACACCAAGGTCGGTTGGTCAAGTCCCGAGTAGTGGTGTAACGGCCTGATCCTTCGTTGGGGGTTTCAGGCGCTGAGTTCGAG
>NZ_JBHLWH010000033.1:0-1223 GCF_042433045.1 Citricoccus parietis
CCGCCGCCTCAACACCGCCGCTCAGAATGAGCTCACCGGGGCTTGACAGACATAGGAGATTCAACGGCCGCCTCGAGCACCTACGCGGCTCCGCCCTCGGGTTCCGAAACCTGACCAACTACATCGCCCGATCCTTGCTGGAGTCCGGCGGATTCAGGCCACTGCTACACCCTGGATTGTGAAGAGCCGGTTATCGCGGTGGGGGAGGGAACCACGGACCTCACCGTCGGCGATCAGGTCTTCGGATACTGCGAGGGCCGCTTCGGCGCGCATGCTGAGTTGCTGGCGGTGGCCGAGGACTCGATGATCGCCCGAATCCCAGACGGCGTGGACATTGGGCGGGCTGCGGCGAGCACCGAGGGGGCCCACTATGCTCAATCGGCCATCCGGCGTGCCGGGGTGCGGTCCGGGGACCGGGTGCTCGTCATCGGCGCCACTGGGGGCATCGGCTCGGCCGCCGTCCAGCTCCTGGCGCACCTCGGAGCGAAGGTCAGCGCGGTCTGCGCCGCCGAGCACGGGGAACTGGTGCGGGGGCTCGGGGCCGAGCTCGTCATCGACCGCTTCACCGAGGACGTCACCGCCCGGCCCGAGCGCTACGACGTGGTGGTGGACGCCGTCGGCAAGAGCACCTTCGCAGCGTGCCGACCGATCCTGCTGCCCGGCGGGCGCTATGTCTCCTCCGAGTTGGGACCGGGAGGGCAGAACCTGCCTCTGTCCGTGCTCGGTGCCGTAGCCGCCAAGATGCCCAGGCAGCTCTCGGCAGCACGGCGGGTGGTGTTCCCGTACCCGGAGGAGGGTCAGCACGTGGCCCAGGAGATTGCCGGGCTGCTGGGCTCGGGGGCATTCTCGCCGGTCATCGATCGCGAGTACGGGCTGGATGAGATCGTCGAGGCCTATCGGTACGTGGAGTCGGGGGAGAAGGTGGGCAGCGTCGTCATCCGGATGTGACCGGTGGCCTGCCGCGCCGTGGACCGCTCGTGACGGTGGTCAGGGACGAGATAAGGATTCCAGGCACCGGATCGTCTCCCGCCGTGCCATGATCGGGGGACACGTGCCCGGCGGTGGGACGGCCTGGCCCGTGCCGATAGAGGACCTCCACACCTGAAGGAGCCGCGCACATGGCACAGGATCCGGCGCAACACACCCGCCAAGAGACCACTGAGTATTCGGCGTTCTGAGCGCCATCTGTATTGGGTTTGAGAGCCAGTGACTGCTTGAGGGGT
>NZ_JBHLWH010000034.1:0-7111 GCF_042433045.1 Citricoccus parietis
TGACCGCGATATCGTCGGTGCGGTCCAGAAGCACCCGCACCACCGCCGGACGGCTCGGCGTGACGGCTCTGGCGGGAGGATTATCGAAGCCGGTTCTCAGGTGCTGCCGCCGAGTCGGCTGAAGGCCCAGCGCAGCACATCCCGGTCCGGCGCGGTGCCGGTCGGACGGCCAAGGCGACCGAGCGCGGTCACCGAGTGGGCTGTGATCTTGGCTCAAGCACGGAAGTTGCCATGCCCGGCGTGAGCATCGGCGAAGGCGATATCGGCGGGGTCCGCATCGGCCCAGATCGGGTGGTAGGCGGGGATGACCTCGAGTACCTGCTCAGGGGTGAGGCGACGGAACTCCTGCCAGACATAAACGCGGCTGGATAGCATTGGTTCACGGCGAAGCACCCGGTAGCAGTCGCCGCCGCCGACGAAGACGATGGCGATGTTGGTGCGGCGGTCGTCCCACAGGTGTCGCCACAACTCGAAGCATTCGCGTGAGAGCCACTGGGCTTCGTCGCAGACCAGCACCCGGAACCGTTCTTCGAGAACGTCTTTGAGGAGCGCGTCGAACTCGATCGGACGACTCGGCGGGCTGCCGCCGATTCCGAGTGCCTCGAAGAGCACGTGCCGGATATCGCGAGGGGTTGGCCGGGCACGGAACTGCACCCGGCACACGTCGGCCGGCGCCAGCGCCCGCAGAGCGGCGTTGACTGACAGCGTCTTGCCCAGTCCGGCGTCACCGTGCACGCACATCATCGCCCGAGCCGTGATGACGTCGACCAGGTTGTCCCGAAGTGCCAGCAATGCATCGGTGGCCACTACGTTCGCTCCGGGAAGCGCGAGGTAGTGGTCCTCGGCCCCGTCCACGGCGGCCCAGGCGGTCATGGCTTCGGGCCGGTCTGGGAGGCGTGGGGCAGTACCCATTCAGGCGACGGCGGGCCCGGGGCGAACAGATCGACCCGGGCCGCGGCCTGCATTTGGGTGTTCTGGGCCGTGGCGAGCTCGGCTCGTGCCGCCTCTGCGGTGACCGCCTGAACCGGTTGGAGCGGCGCCGCCTCGGTGGCCGCGGCGTAGCGGACCCTGCGTGCCTTCTCCGCGGCCCGCAGATCGGCTCGTAGGCGGCGCTGCTGCTCGCTCCGGGCCCGGTGCAGTGCCGCGACCTCCTCCGCGCTGGCAGCATCGGCCAAAGTTGCTGAGCCCAGGTGCTTGCCGCTGGTCGCGCCAAAAACCTCGATCTCGTGCTCGTGGTGCGGCATGTGACGCACTCGGACCGCCAGACCAACCTGGCCGGTCATCCAGGCCGCCACGTAGTGCCGTCCGCGCCACGACACCCCCTTGGGAGTGATCGTCCGAGCGCGGCCATCATCCTCCAGCATCAACAGCCGCAGGTCAGCAGCCGGGACAGTGCTCAGCGGGGTCAGATCCTGGGCCCAGGCTTGCAACGGCGTCCGGCCCTCCAAGGCCGCTATGGTGTGCTCTTCGTTCTCGCCGTTCCACCAGCGGACTCAGGTAAGGAACTCGGCAACGAACGCCTCGAACGGCAATGCAGGTGCATCGGGATCGGTCGGCTTCCCGTTGGCACCCTGCTGCGCGTGGGTGTACCTCGGTAGGGCAGCGAAGAACATGGTCTCGGCCGCGTTGTTGAGTGACTCCACGGTGCCCTTCAGGTGCGGGGTGTACCCAGGCAGTGCCACCACCCGCACCGCCAACCCGGCCAGGACGCTGTGCACCGTCTTGGACAGGAAGTCCTTGCCGCGATCGATCCGAACGGCACCAGGCAATCCGCCCGGCGGCCCGTAGGGCTCCTCCAGACTGATCGCCGCGCGAAGCGCAGCCAAGATGCTCTCCCGGCTCGGTGGGCCCGGCGGTACCGCGGCACCGCACACCGCGTCAGTTCCCACGTCGATGAACCACGTCACCCAAGGCTTGACCAGCCGACCGTCGGGCAAGAGCACTTCGACCGGCGCCTCCACGTGATCGGCCTCCCATACCTCATTGCGGTGCACGCGCGGTCGGCGCAGGAACACTTCGTGTGCGCGTCGGGCACGCTCGCCACCACGTAGTCCGGCAAGCTCGCCACGAAGAACGTCGCGAGCCACGGCCCGCTGGATCGTCGCTCGGCTCGGGCGCTTCCCGCACTCACCTGCGGCGGCGACGAGTTCCCGATGCACCGCTGAGACGTTCCCACGCCAGAACGCCAGCCGCTCCCTGACCTCATCAGTCACCTCAAACCGCTCCCGAGGTGACTGTACTTTCTCCTCGGACCGTGTCTGGGCGAGCCAACGCCACACGGCCCTCTCGCTGACATTGGATCCTTCCGCGGCCAACCGCACATCCTCAGTGGTTAACCGCCCCACGGCGTCCAAGGACAGCAGCAGCCGTACCACCGCCTCCCGCGGCAGGTCAGCACTGACAACTGGCTCGTCTGCTTCCAACTCCCAGGCTCCTCTGCGCTCGTGCGCCCAGCCCCGTCGGCAGGCGACCGTGCATGCACTGACATGTGTAATCAGATCACTGACAGTGGTGAGAAATCTACTGACACAAGTGAGCAATGCACTGACGTTCTCGCGAGCAATCCCACTCCGCGACGGCACCCTCTACGAGATCAAAGCACCAGCCGCGGCTTGACGAAGAACATAGGGGCACCCCCCACAACCACGGCGGACCAGGACCCCGACCCTGACGGGCCGGGACCACGGTTTTTTGCTGCTGTCCTGCGGATAGTACGTCCTGGCTCCACCGGCACAAGCCCCTCCTGCGTCGGGGCCGGCACCGTCAGAACTTTCACTCGGCGCTCCTTCGTCACTTACTTCCTTCCGAAACTTCCGTCGGTACCGCCCTGCGGGTTGATGCCGGCTCCGTCCAGGACAGCTCACTGCGTGTCGCCAGCAGGCAAAAAAGCAACGGGGGAAGACCAACACGCTCCTACGCCACATCACCCCGACCAGCTGAGCACGGGACGAGGCCTCGGAAAGGACCGACCATGACCCGACACACGATCTACGACAGCCTTCAGGACGACTGCGCCGACATCCTGACCTCACGATGCCCGTTCTGCGGCCAGCAGGGCTGGATCACCATCCCCTAAGCCGGAGCCGATGCCCTCATGGAAGACCTACCCGTCCAGGCCGCACTCCCATGCCCACCGATCGGCGATCACCGAGGAAACTGATAACGTACTTTCCCATCAAGTGGACGTTCTGTCTTTGGGTCCGTGTTGATCCATCCCGCGCTTTTCTTGGTTCAGCCGGTCGTCGATGCCCGCGGTCGAAACAGGACACTGACGGGTTTGACCGTTGTCCGGCAGGTTCTTGACGGTGATCCTTCCGACAGGGGCCTGCCTCAGTCCCCGCCCTGGGGCACTCAGCCGGCGCTGTCGACGCTGAGGGCGAAGGCACTGATGATGGCCTTGGACAGCTCGGCTTCTTGGCGGTCGAACAGGAAGCCGATGTGGTGCCCCAAGGCGGCCTTGTCGATGGTGATGATGTTGTCGCAACTGGCGATACACGGGTGATCCAAGCCATTCTCCGGACCTAGGGGTACTTCGGTGGTCAGGCCTTTGACCGTGGAGGTGATCGGCGCGACCGTGACCCGGTTCATGGCCTCGCGCACCTCCTCGCGGGTCAGCACCAGGACCGGGCGTGCCTTGTCCAGGTGGGCGACATGGATGTCCCGCATCAGTCCTCGACCGAGGCGTAGCCTGGTAAGGTCGCAAAGTCCTCGTAATCGCCGGTCTCTTCCAGGATCTGGGCGTCCCGCTCCGCCTGTTGCTGCTGCTGGTACCTCCTCAGCGCGCGGGTGACCACGGCTGCACGGGACCCGACTCCCTCCTTCACGAGGGTGTCGACATATCCAACCACGTCGTCCGGCAGCCGGACGGCAATCTGTGTTGTCATGCCCAAATGGTACCATCGTGGGATTCATCTCGGTACCAGGGCCCCCATGTGATGTCCTGGAGAAGACCAACCCTGAGTCCTGCTCTGCCATATCGCTGTCGTCAGCGTCGGACTCACAGACCGTCGACACGCCAAACGCATGAGGACTCCCCCGCTGGTGCAGATCACCTGTGCTGCTTCCTTGCCAAGGTGGCGACAGGGTGGTGGGGCGATCGGTTCTCCCCGCATCCCCGCTAGCGTCACTTGCGGGCGCTGAGCGCGAGTGCGTCAGCAGGGACGGAATGCCCGGCTCCGGACGCCGCTAAGCGCGATTACGTCGAGTAGAAGATTAACCATGTGCACTTCTCGCACATGTGGAGGTTTCGGGTAACGCCGTGAGTCTCCCTGTTGAGGCTCAGGCCAGCGCAGTCTCTGCCGGTGCGTCGTGCGTTGTGATGCGCGTGGTGTTGGATGGATGCAGCATCAGCAGCGGGGTCGGGACTTCGCCCTGGCGATGGTCCGGGCCATCATGATTTGCCGGAGCCGGAACAGGACAGTGACGGAGGCCATGCCGTCGGTGGTCTCGCCCCACCCCCGCTCGGTCCTGTTCCGGGGGGCCCGCGCCACCGAGTCGAATTTCACGGCTCACTCATGACTCCACGCCCGGCATCGGTGTCAGGCGCGGTTCTGATGCCTGCGCCAGTGTCCGCATGGACGCCTTCCTTGGCACCATGCTCTGCACTGCGGCGTGACGTACCCGGCCCCCCGTTCCAGGTGAACTCGGGTGTCTGTTTGGCCAGGAAGGCGCCGATGCCGGTCTGGGCGTCGCCGGTGGTGGCCATGAGGTGCTGCCAGTGGTTGCTGGCGGCCTGCAGATCCCCCGCGCCGGTTTCCCCGGTGCCCGAGGAGACCACGGTGTCCACGATGTCCTTCATGGCCTGGATGGACAGCTGGGAGCGGGCCGCGAGCCGCTGCACGAACGTGTCCACCTCGTCCCAGAAGGTCTCGGCGGGGTGGACCGCCTGGACCAGGCCGAGCACGCGGGCCCGCTCGGCGTCCACGAAGTCGCCGCTGAACAGCAGGTACTTGGCGGTGGCCGGCCCGGCGATGCGCACGAGCCGCTCGATCCCGGCTGTCGGGTACACGATCCCGATCTTCGCCGGGGTGATCCCGAAGGTCGCGTCGGACGAGGCCAGCCGGATGTCACTGGCCGCCGCGATCTGCCAGGCGCCACCGAGGCAGTAGCCCTCGACGGCGGCGATGGTCGGCTTGTGCAGTCCGGCCAGGGCCGCCTCGCCGGCGGCCACGGCGCCACCGTCGTGATGTCCGGAGTCCTCATCCTTCAGGATGGCGCGCAGATCGGAGATGTCCGCCCCGGCAGAAAAATCCGTCCCGGCCCCGCGCACGACGACGGCCCGCACCGATGCGTCATCGGCCAGCCGGGCGCAGGCCGGCTCCAAGGCCCGCCACATGGCCTCCGTCATGGTGTTGCGCCGCCCGGGGTTGGACAGCGTCAGGGTGGCGATGGACCCCGACTGGGAGACGTCCACCGAGCCGCCGATTGCCGTGGACTCAGTCATGACCGAGCCGCCTCCACAGCGTGCTCCTGCACGATGCCCGCCTCGACGAGGCCGGCGATCTGCCCCTCGTCCAAACCCAGGTTCTCGAGCACGGACCTGGTGTCCTCGCCCAGCGCCGGTGGTGCCTTGCGCACGCCGGCGGCGGTGCCGTCGATGCTCAGCGGCCCACGCAGCAGTGGCAGCGCCGAGCCGTCCAGCCGCTGGACGGTCTGCACCATGTCCAAGGCCTGCACCTGGGGGTCCTCGAAGGCCTGGGCATAGGTGTAGATGGGCCCGGTGGGGATCCCCGCGGCGCGGAAGGACTCGATCCAATCCAGCCCAGGCCGGTGCACCAGCTTCTGTTCGATCAGCTCGGTCAGCTCGGCCCGATGCTCCGAGCGATCACGCCCCAGGGCGAAGCGCGGATCCTCCTCGAGCTCGGGCGCGCCGATGATTCCGCAGAACTTCTGCCAATGCGCCTGATTGCCCACCGCGATGATCGCCGGGATGTCGGCCGTCCGGAAGACACCATAGGGCGAGAGCACGGGGTGGTTGTTGCCCTGCGGCACCGGGACGGCACCGGTGCTGAGGTAGTTCTGTCCCTGGAACGCCGAGACGGCCAGGCCGGCCTCCAGCAGGGAGGTTCCCACCTGGTGGCCCTCGCCCCCGTTGCCCGCCCGGCCGGCCAGGGACGCGCAGATGCCCACGGCGGTGAAGACGCCGGCGTAGATGTCCATCACCGGTACACCCACCCGGGTGGGTGAGTCGGCGTCCGGACCGGTCACGGACATCAGTCCGGACATGCCCTGGGCCACCTGGTCCAGACCGGCGGCCTGGGCCAGCGGGCCGACCGTGCCGAAGCCTGAGACCGAGGCGATGACCAGGCCGGGGTTGACCAGCCGCAGCCGGTCCGGGTCCAGGCCCATGGTGGCCAGGACGCCGGGACGGAAGTTCTCCACCAGCACGTCGGCCTGCACGGCCAGGTCCCACAGCAGCGTCCGTCCCTGCTCCGAGTAGAAGTCCACCGCGATCGACTGCTTGTTCCTATTCGTCGAGTCGAAGTAGAGCGAGTGCTCGTCCTCGAACGGTGGCCAGGACCGGGTGGAGTCCCCGCCCTTGGCGGACTCCACCTTGATGATGTCGGCTCCGAGGTCACCCAGCAGCGCCGTGCAGTACGGTCCCGCCAGGGCCCGGGACAGGTCCATCACGGTGATCCCGTCCAGCGGCAGGGCCGCGCCGGCAGCGGCGGGTGACCCGCCGCCGTCGGGCAGGGCGTTGTTCCCGGCCATGTTGTTCCCGGCCATGCTCAACCCCGCAGCTTCACGTTGATCTGCTTAATCTGCGTGAAGCCCTCCAGCATGCCCTCCAGGGACGCCTCCCGGCCCATGCCGGACTGCTTGTACCCGCCGTAGGACTGGCCCACCACCTGGCCGCCGCCCTGGTTGACCTGCACCCAGCCGGACTCGATCCGGTGCGCGGTGTTCAGGGCATTGTCCAGGTCGTGCGTCCAGACGTACGCGGCCAGGCCGTAGTGGGAGTCGTTGGCCATCTGGATGACCTCGTCCACGTCCTTCCACTTGATCGCGACGAGCACGGGGCCGAAGATCTCCTCCTGGGCCAGCCGGAAGTCGTTCCGGGCCCCGCCGAAGATGGTCGGCACGTGGTAGAAGCCCTCGGTCAGGGGCCCCT
>NZ_JBHLWH010000035.1:0-1024 GCF_042433045.1 Citricoccus parietis
CAGCGCTCCGTCATGGGGGAGTCGTCCCAACCGGCGGATTCGCAGAAATCGCCAACATGCCATGGTCGAGTTGACATAAGATAGCTTATCGGCGCTCAACCAACGGGAGTTGCAGTAGATGCAGGAACTCCCGTCTTCTGGCGTGGAAACGTCGCTGCAGGTCAACTGCGGCGAGGGTGTGGCACCGTGGATTGACCGGGCGGTGCTCTCTGGTCGTAGTGTGCTGGTGGCCGTAGGATTCTTGCATCTAATGCAGGATTCCACGGCTGTGAGGCGTGATGGACGGTACCGTTCCGGGGTTCGTTCCGAGGCTGCTGACCGATGCGTCCGTCGGTCTGTTCCGGGCCGATGAGCGGGTGTTCGAATCCATGGTCGATGGCTGGCGGGCGCAGATGCTGGCCCGCGGACTGACCACGGCGACGATCGAGAACCGCTCACGTCTGGTGCGCCGGTTCCAGCAGTTCACCGGCGAGTTCCCGTGGCACTGGCGCCCCGTGGATATCGAGGAGTTTCTGGCGGAGCGCCGCAGCGGTGAGAAACCGATCAGCCTGAGCACGTTGCGCTCGGACAGCAACGCCGTGGCCATGTTCTGTGCCTACCTGACGCATCCGGCCTACGGGCGGGCGGATTTCTGCCAGCGGACCTTCGGGGAGATTCCCGCGCAGATCTGCTTTGAGTGGAACACTCCCCGACACACCACCGATGACGCTGGTGGGGCGGCTCACCATCGAGGAAACAACCACTGGTCTTGAACTGATCAATCCGCCCTACACACTTTCATTGGAACGCGGCGACTGACGGGACTACCCCCATAACCCTTGTGCTCCGAAGCCGGCACTGCCGGCACGACTACTCCCGTTCATGCCAGTTGTTATTGAGGGTAAAGCAATGATCGGTCGACAGCAGCCCGCAATATTATCGAGGTTGGCGAAATGCCACCTTTTAAGAGATTGCGCAGATAGGGGCTCAGCGCCATTGGTACTGCTTGACAGGGCGGTCATCCCACCGGAACCGGGTCCATGAT
>NZ_JBHLWH010000036.1:0-6727 GCF_042433045.1 Citricoccus parietis
CAGCGCTCCGTCATGGGGGAGTCGTCCCAACCGGCGGATTCGCAGAAATCGCCAACATGCCATGGTCTAGTTGACATAATGTAGATTATCGGCGATTTATCCGGGTGGGTGAGGACAGGCGGCTGTGACCCGTGCCCGTCACAGTACGGACAGGTTCGTCATCGCCTACGTGGCATTCGGGTGGACGGTACTCGTTGGCCCGCCCACCGCTCCGGATAGCGTCCAATCTTGGGCACCATCGCGCATCCCACGGGAGTTCTCTCGGCGTCGGGTCCGTAACGCACCATCGCATCTACACAACGCACCATCGCATCAACACGGAGGGGAAAAGATTCTCATGGGTCGACAGAACACGGTGAGCACGCAGTCCGGCCGGACGTGGAGGCTGGTGACCCCGGTCCTGGGGCTCTCGGCGCTGGCCTTGGCTGGATGTGTGCAGACCGGCAGCACGGATCTGCAAGTGGAGACCGTGGGCCGCCCGACCGGCTCCGTCGCCCTGACCCCTTCGCACGGCGGGGTGCAGGGTGGCAACCTCGTCCTCGTGGACACCGGCGTCTCCCCCGACGGACCGGTGACGGCAGCCTTCGGCGACGACGCCGCCGTCGAGTGCGCCTTCGACGAGGCCTCGGCCCGGCACGCTTGCCTCGCCCCGGAACACGATGTGCCGGGCACGGTCGACGTTGCCCTCAGCGCAGACGGGACCCGCATCGCTGAGACGGCGTCCTATACCTACACGACGAACGGCACGCAGGACATGCCGATCCTGACGGTGGAAACGCAGACCGTGCGCAAGCATGCCGAGGAGATCCGCGCCGGCTTCCCTGAGGATGTCCAGCTGGGCGCCGTCCTGAAGAACGGCGAACCGGTGGACGTGTTCGGCAAGGTCATCAACGATGCCGCCCAGCCCGAGTACTTCTTCGTCCCGAAGCTGGACGACGCCATCGCTCTCCGGGAAGCCGGCATCGAGTCGAAGATTGCCATCCTGTATGTCTCCCAGGTCGAAGACATCCCGCTGATGCTGCACTACGACATCGAGGTCGCAGCCACGGATCCGGCCTGGGTCGCGGCGGCGGAAGAGATCGTGGCAGGAACGGGTGGCACGCTGCGGGTCCACCTCTGGGTCGACACCGGGATGGGCCGGGAGGGTGTCACCCCCGACCAAGCGCTCCCCCTGGCCCGTGCGGTGGAGGAGGCCAAGCACCTGGAACTCACGGGAATCGCCACCCACTTCTCCAGTATCACGGAACACGATGCAGCCGCCATCCAGGCCGGCGACACCACCAACACCACCGTGGCCCAGAAGACCCGTTTTGACGGTGCCGTAACGCAGATCAGGGACGCGGGATTGGGACAGGATGCCCTCATCCATGCCGGCGCGAGCGACGTGCTGCTGAACGAGCTCGATCCGTTGTACTACGACCTCTTGCGGATCGGCGGGATGTTCTTCGGCGGCAGCGCCGAGAACCGAGTCTACTCGTGGACCATGGAACTCCAGCAGGTCAAGACCCTCCCTGCGGGCTGGTGCATCGACTACGGCTGCACCGAGCCCACCCAGTCCCCGAAGAAGGTCGGGGTCATCACCCATGTCCCGGCCAGGGAGACCCAGGTGGTCTTCAGTGTCGGCGGCCAGGAGGTTCCGGTCCTGCTCAACCATCGCAACGTGATCACGCTGGACTTGTCCAATGTCCCGGACGCGGTCGTCGGCGATGAGGTCGTCATCGACTTCAATCCGGACTCCTTCTACATGCTCGATGCCAGCCTGCCCCTGCCGGTGACGACCTCGGGTGGGTGATTGATTGATTGACCAGGCGGAGGGCTGCTTCTCCCCCGGTCACTCTCAACCCTTGACGCGGTTTTGAACAGACGTTTAGTGTTTTGAACATGCGTTCAGCCTCCGATGATCAGACCACCAGGGCCCGGATCCGGGACGCTGCCATCCTGCGGTTCGCCCAGGACGGTCTGGAAGCCCCACTGCGCTCCATCGCCGCTGACGCCGGCGTCAGCGCGGGGCTGATCATGCACCACTTCGGTTCCCGCGCCGGGCTGCGCCGCGCCTGTGACGACTATGTCCATGCGTCCATCCGGGACAACAAGACGGAACTGATGCTGCCCGCCGGCGCACCCGCGGCGATGTTGGCCCAATTGGCCCAGCTCGAGGGCTATGCCCCTCTCGTCGGCTACATCCTGCGCTGCTTGCAGAGCGGTGGTGAGCTCACAAGTCGGCTTGTCGAAGGGATGGTGGCAGACACGGTCGACTACCTCAGGGAAGGCGTGCGTGCGGGCACCGTCTCCCCCAGCCGGGACGAAACTGCCAGGGCACGCCTGCTCACCGACTTCGCACTCGGGTCCCTGCTGCTGAACCTTCCTGAGGGGAAGGACCCCCTGAACCTGGCCGAGTTGCCGGCCTGGTTTGCCGCGTACGTGGACCGCATCCTCCAGCCCACCCTGGAGATCTTCACCGAACCGCTCCTCACGGATTCCACCCTGTTGGATGCCTCCCTTGAGGGACAGGGCTCCGCCCAGAGCACCGAAAGGACCACATCATGACCTCCCTACCAGCCACGCCAGCGATCGCCGTCGAAGCGAAGGGCCTGGTCAAGACGTTCGGAACCACCCGTGCCCTCGACGGCTTCGATCTGGACGTGCCCACCGGCCAGGTGACGGGCTTCCTCGGCCCGAACGGTGCCGGCAAGTCAACCGCGATCCGGATCCTGTTGGGCCTGCTCCGAGCCGATTCCGGCACGGCCCGAGTCCTGGGCCAGGATGCCTGGGCGGATCAGGTCGCCATCCACCGTCGGCTCGCCTATGTTCCCGGCGACGCGAGCCTGTGGCCCAACCTGACTGGTGGTGAGGCCATCGACGTGCTGGCCCGTCTGGGTGGCCAAGATCGCCGTCGGGAGGGCAAGCGTGCGAACAGCGTCCGCCGCGAGGACCTGCTCGAACGCTTCGAGTTGGATCCGACCAAGAAGGCCCGCACATACTCCAAGGGCAACCGTCAGAAGGTGGCCCTCGTCGCCGCCCTCGCCTCGGATGCCGAGCTGTTCGTCTTCGACGAGCCCACCTCCGGGCTGGACCCCCTGATGGAGGCCGTCTTCCAGGCCGAGGTTCGCGCCCTCCGGGACGAAGGCAGGACCGTGCTGCTGTCCAGCCACATCCTGGCCGAGGTGGAGAAGCTCTGTGACACGGTCACGATCATCCGCGCCGGAAGGGCTGTGGAGAGCGGCACCCTGGACGAGTTGCGTCACCTGACCAGGTCCACGGTGAACGCCACCCTCGACGCCGGCCCGCCCGCTACCGCAGGACCGTCCGGGATGCAGATGCATGGGCTGGATGGGCTTGAGGGCGTCCACGACCTGGCAGTCGATCAGGGGCGCGTCCGCTTCGATGTCGACCACCACCACCTCACCCGGGTGCTCGGCGTACTGGCCGATACCGGGGTGCAGAACCTGACGATCGCACCGCCGTCGTTGGAGGATCTCTTCCTGCGCCACTACGGCGATGGGGACGAGGACCGAGACCGCCAGTCTGAGCAGGGCCAGCGGGAGGGATCGCGATGACGGCGCCCGGCTGGCGTCGTCCTCTGGGGGCGGGCCCCGCCCATGCGGCGCCGAAGGCCGGTTCCCCGTTCACCGGGACCGGCGCGTTGCTGAGGCTCAACCTCCGACTCGACCGGGTCCGCCTCCTCATCTGGACGGTCGCGGTGGGGCTCGGCGTCTACGGATCTGTGTACTCGCTGGACCAGGCCTTCACCACTGAAGAGGCCATCCAGGCGCGCGGTGCCCTGTTGACCAACCCGGCCACCATCATGATGACCGGGCCGGCCTTCGCTGCGGACGACTACACCTTCGGTGCCATGGTGGCCAACGAACTCAGCCTCTACGTGTTCCTCACTGCCGCCATCATGGCCATCCTCCTGGCAGTCCGCCACACCCGCGCGGAGGAGGAATCCGGACGCTTGGAGATGATCCGAGCCCTGCCGGTCGGCCGTTTCGCTCCGGCCGCTGCGGCCGCTGCGACCGTGGCGCTGGCCTGCTTCCTCGTCGGTGCGGCCACCACCCTGGGGCTGGTATCCGTCGGCCATGAGGACCTGGGGCTGGACAGTTCGCTGGCCCTTGGTGCCGGCACCGCCCTGACGGGTTTGGTCTTCGCTGGCCTGGCCACTGTGGCCGCCCAACTGACCGAGCACGCCCGCAGCGCCACCGGCATGGCCATGGCGGGAGTTGCCGTGGCCTACCTGCTCCGAGGCGTGGGTGACGTGATCGAGAACACCGGTTCCTGGCTGTCCTGGTTCTCCCCCTTCGCCTGGGCCCAACAGACTCGTCTCTTCGTGGACCTGCGTTGGTGGCCGCTGGCCGTGTCCCTTGCCGTGATCGTCGTCCTGTTCGCGCTGGCCATCATCTTGTCCCACCGGCGTGATCTCGGTGCCGGACTGCGTCCGGCACGCCGCGGACCGGCGACGGTGGCCGGCGGCTTGCACTCCACCGCCGGCCTGGCCGGGCGACTCCAGCGAGGCTCGGCCCTGGCATGGGGCATCGGCGTGTTCTTCTTCGCCATCGCGATGGGCTCCCTGGCCAACTCGCTCGACGGCATGCTGGAAGAGAACCCGGCGCTCGCCGAGTGGATTGCCGTGGACGGTACGGACCTGACCGCAGAGTTCGCAGCAGTCATCCTGTCCTTCGTGATGATCGCTCCGCTGATCCTGGGGGTCTCCGGCATCCTGGCCCTGCAGGGTGAGGAGTCCACCGGTAGATCGGAACTGCTGCTCGTCTCCGGTCGCACGCGTTCCGGCTATCTGGCGGGGTGGTCCGTCACGGTGATCATCCAGGTCGCCGTCCTCACCCTGCTCGGAGGCGTCGGCGTCGGCGTGGGGGTCTGGGCGGGCACCGGGGACGCGCACTGGGTCGGTGAAATGACCCTGGCCGCCGCGGCCTACCTGCCGGCACTGCTGGTGGCCGCCTCACTGGCCCTGGCCCTGTTCGGATTCCAGCCCCGGTGGACCTTGCTCGCCTGGTTGTTCGTCGTGTGGATCGCCCTGGCCCTGTTCCTCGGCGACCTGCTTCAACTGCCGGACTGGGCCCTGGACCTCTCCCCCTTCGCACACACGCCGGCCCTACCCGGACAGGACGTCGAGTTGCCACCGTTGCTGGCGATGACGGCCATCGCCGTGGCGCTCACTGCGGTGGGACTCTGGGGCTACCGCCGCCGAGACCTCCAGTCCCGATAACGCGGCGGTCGCTCTCATATCCCCAGCGCCAGAGCTCGACTAGCCGTCGACGAAGGGGTTGCCGCAGGCCCAGCCTTGCGGGTTCTCGTGGCAGTCCTCGGCGACGTTCTTGGACTTGGACCGCCAGATGTCTGCGGTGACCGGCTCACTCGGGATCTCGGCGGTGCCCGGGATCGCGATCCACGGGCCATCGTTGACGGAGAACTGGCCTCGGTAGGACGTGGTCAGGCCCACTGGGTATTGGCCGGTGTCCTCGTAGATATGGCTGGTGGTGGTCTCCTGGTTGAACTCCACCTGTGGCCCACCCGGGTACGGATTCGACAGCTGCTCCGAGCCGTCCCCGTAGTCCCAGGTCCACTGCACCGGCACCGCCTGAATCGCCACCTGCTGACCCAGCATCGTGGTGTTCAACGTCTGGTCCTCCTCGGTCGCGAAGAAATTCGTATTCCCACGAATCAAACCGAAACCGCCCGAGTCAGACTCGATCTCCGACGGGGCGATATCCAAGGCACGGAAATCCGACAGAGTCACCACGGGCATCGGCGGAGGTTCGTCTGCAGACGAAGAGACCATCGGTTCATCCGGGCTCGAGCAATACGGAAGACCGATGCGATCGAAATTCAGTTCTTCATTCACGTATCGGCGACTGACGAGCTGACTTCCGGGCTCTGTACAAACAGATCGCTCGTTCTCCAGGCAACTTGCTTGTGCCTCTCCTTGTCTGTCGAGACAGAAGGACTGAACAACCTCGAGTAAAGTGTCTTCGTTCTCAATGCCCGCAGCCGGTGGTTGTGCATCTCCAGTAGCTGGAGCACCAATATTGGGAGAATTGTCCGATTCAGCCTCAGGCTGTGTTTCTTCTGATGCCGCTTCTCCGTCCGAACCGGGAATCCGTTGGTCGCCACCCACCTGTAGTGAATCCTGGTCAACTTGACCGTCGAAGCACTCCCAGCACATGCTCGCCGACACTTGAACGGCTAGAACTGGTGGGGACGCATGCATGAATCCGAACATGACCAACGCGCTCAAGACCGTCCAAGCAGCCAAGCGGTAACCGCCGCATCTGTTCATCAGTTATCCCAAGACTTCCATGGCGGTGATCTTCCACGCCTTGGCCTCAGCATCAAATACTGCTGTTCCGGACCAGTTTGATTCGGATTCCTCCATCGCTGACGCCTCATCAGCTATCGATCCATCAGGCTTGTACACCTGAATACTCGATTCAGTGACCTGGGTGACAAAGCTGCCGTTGGTCCGATCATCTTCTACGCGCGCAATTGGTTCATTGACCTGGGCGTCGTCAGCCATCGCCCAGCCGCCCTCTTGGTAAACCCAGTCCCAGATTTCGACCTGACGTTGGCACAGTTCACATCCATCTCCGGAGACTCGACCCAGAGGGTCGGGGTCTCCCGTCGACTTCAAGTACGAAGCACTGCCCCACCAGTACTCGACTGCGGCTTCAAGCCCCTCTTCCGTCGGCTTCTTCACTGCTTCGGGCATCTC
>NZ_JBHLWH010000037.1:0-35202 GCF_042433045.1 Citricoccus parietis
TCTCTGTGAGCGAGGCCCCGGCCCGCAACCCCTCGCGAACCGCGACGGGTCAATACATACCGTCTAGAGGTCGAAATCGCACCGTTTACTGGCGGGTAACCGCTCGGAAGGGTGCGATTTCGACCGCCAGTTTCAGGGGTCAGAGTTGGAGTCGGGCGTCCAGCCACGCCAACGCCGGTGCCAGTCGCGTGCGCCAGCGGAAGGCCGCCTTGGTGTCAGCGCGCGTGGGGCCGCCGTTGAGGACTGCCACCGGCTTGCCCGCCTTCTCTGCGTCCAGCACGAATTTGAAGCCGCTCATGACGGCCAGTGACGTGCCGATCGCCAGGACGGAGCCGGCCCGCTCGAATGCCTGGCGGGCGGCGGCCTTCCGCTCGGCCGGCACGCTCTCGCCGAAGTAGACCACGTCCGGCTTCAGCTCCACCGAACCGCACACCAGGCAGCCGACCATGTGGAACCGGTCCACCCACTCCTGACCCAGCGTCACGTCCCCGTCCGGGTTGACCATCAGCGGGTCCACCTGGACCGCCTCGAGGTAACCGGGATTCGCCTCGACCAGCCGGGCATCGAAGGACCGGCGGTCCTCCAGGGCCCCGCAGTTCAGGCAGCTGACCCGGTCCAGATCCCCGTGCAGGGCCACCAGGCCCGGAGTGCCAGCCGCGGCGTGCAGTCCGTCCACGTTCTGGGTCACGACGCCGGCCAGGATCCCGGCGCGCTGCCAGCCCGCCAGGAGGTGGTGGGCCGGGTTCGGAGAGGCGGCGTCCATCTGCCGCCAGCCCACGAAGGACCGCGCCCAATAGCGGTGCCGAGCGCCGTCGTCGTGCCGGAACTCCTGGTAGGTCATCGGCCGGTGCCGCCGCAGCGACCCCTGCGGTCCGCGGTAGTCGGGGATGCCGGAGTCCGTGGAGATGCCCGCGCCGGTGATCACCAGCGGGTGGTGCTCCCGCAACAGGTCCAGGATGCCCGTTCGCGCGATGGCGGGATCCTGCGGCGGGGCCGCGTCCTCCACGATGCGCGCGATCGAGCGCAGGGCGGCCCGGTGACCGTTGGCGGCCGGATGGTCCGGGCGCAGGGTGGTGCCCGGAGAACCATCTGTCATCTCCACCGAATCGGCTGTCTCCGACGTCGCCGGCGTGCCCCGAGGAGGCTCGGCGGACGGTGGCTCAGTCGACATGACGACGATCAACCCTGCGTGCGGGGATCGTCATCCTCCTCGGATTCCTTCACATAATCCGCGTACTTGTCCGCGTAGTCGATGTACTGGTCATCGTCATGGCTGGAACCGCTGTTGCCGGCCAGCTCACGCTCCAGTGCCGACAAATCAGTGGCCGGGGAGAAATACTTCATGTCCCGGGCCTGCTTGGTTGCTTTTGCCTTTTGACGGCCGCGCCCCATGAGCGTGACCCCCTTTGTTGTCCGTCCCCGTGCTGTCAGCCCCTAGGCAGGGCTGGTCCGGAGTATGCACTGATCATGATGGTTCGTGGACACTAGGTTAACATGTTTCAGCACCCCTTGGAGCCGCCTGCCTGCGTGACGGCACCGAAAGGACCATGACCATGGACACACGCCCGGACGGGTCAGGCGACGAGTCAACCCCTGACGTCCCCGAACCCACCGACCCAGCAGGGACCCCGGAGTCGCCGGAGGCCTCTGAGACGGCCGATGTCGCCGGCTCCGGCGATCGCCACGTCCCCTACCTGCCGCCCCGCCAGCCGGATACCGCCCCGGCGCCCCGGCCCCGGCGGCAGCGCGGCTGGTGGATCGCCATCGGCGCCTTGGTGGTGGTGGCCCTGGCCGTGTTCGTCCTCTGGCCGCTGTTGAGCTCTGCGCAGAACGACCCGTCCGGTGAGACCCTCGAGCCCGGGCCGACCGTGTCCCGCAACGCCGAGCCCGGGGTGGACGGGATCGTGGCCCGCGAGGTGCCCCCCGCCCAGATCGTGCCCGGCGACTGCCTGACAGACTTCGAGTCCGTGGGCGAGCCGTCCACCGTGGTGGAGTGCAACCGCGACCACGAGGCCCAGCTGGTCGGCCGCAAACTCTGGCCCACCGGCCGCGCCTTCCCCGAAGACATGCAGGCGGCCGCCGAGCGGTTCTGCGCCATGATCGAGCTGGACAGCGCTGCGAACGCCCAGGTCATCGTCGAGATCTCCCACCCCACCCAGGGAACGTGGGACGAGGGCGACCGCCGCGTGGACTGCCTCGCCGTGGCCCATGACGGCACCCTGAACGCCTCCCTCGTGGCGGAGCCCGTCCTGGAGGACTTGACAGACCAGGTGGACGGCTAGCTGACGTCAGTCGGCCTTCCGGGTGACGGAGAGGCGGTCCTGCTCGTCGGCTTCAGGCCGCTCGCCCGCGGCGCGGTCCACCAGGACCGTGTCCCCATCGGCGATGGTGCCGGAGAGCAGGGCCCGGGCGAGCTGGTCACCGATCTCGCGTTGCACCAGGCGGCGCAACGGCCGGGCACCGTAGGCCGGGTCGAATCCGGTCAGGGCCAGCCACTCCCGCGCGGCGTCGGTGACCTCCAGGGACAGCCGGCGTGAGGCCAGGCGGCCGGCGAGCGCGTCCACCTGCAGGTCCACGATCCTCGTGAGGTCCTCGATGGACAGCGGGTCGAACATGATGATGTCGTCCAGCCGGTTGAGGAACTCCGGCTTGAAGGAGGAGTTGACCACCCTCATGACCGCGTCCCTCTTCGCCGCCTCATCCAGGCCCTGGTCCACCAGGAACTGCGAGCCCAGGTTGGACGTCATGATCAGGATGACGTTGCGGAAGTCCACGGTGCGGCCCTGGCCGTCGGTGAGGCGGCCGTCGTCGAGCACCTGCAGCAGGATGTCGAAGACCTCGGGGTGGGCCTTCTCCACCTCGTCCAGCAGGATCACCGAGTAGGGACGGCGCCGCACGAGTTCGGTCAGTTGGCCGCCCTCCTCATGGCCCACATACCCCGGAGGGGCACCGACCAGCCGGGACACCGTGTGCTTCTCCGAGTACTCGGACATGTCGATGCGGACGATCGCGTGATCGTCATCGAACAGGAACGCCGCGAGCGACTTCGCCAGCTCGGTCTTGCCCACGCCCGTGGGGCCGAGGAACAGGAACGAGCCCGTGGGACGGTCCGGGTCAGCGATGCCGGCACGGGAACGCCGCACGGCGTCGGACACAGATGACACCGCTTTCCGCTGGCCGATCAGCCGCTCACCGAGGTGGTCCTCCATGGACAGCAGCTTGTCCTGCTCGGACTGGAGCATGCGCCCGGCCGGGATCCCCGTCCATGCCGAGATGACCTCCGCGATGTCGTCCGCAGTGACCTCCTCGGACACCATGGTGTGCTGGTTGCCCTCCCCGCCGCCGGAGCCGGACTCGGCCTCCACGGCGGCCTGGATTCGCTTCTCCAGCGCCGGGATCTCCCCGTAGAGGATCCGGGAGGCCTCGGCCAGGTCACCGTCCCGCTGGGCCTTGTCCGCCGCGGAGCGCAGCTCGTCGAGCTTCACGCGCAGGTCACCGGCCTGGTTGAGGTTGGCCTTCTCGGACTCCCACTGGGCGTTGAGCGCCGCGAGTTCCTCCTTCTGATTGGCCATCTCCTCGCGCAGGGCGGCCAGCCGCTCCACGGAGGCCGGGTCCGATTCGTCCGCGAGCGCCAGCTCCTCCATGGTCAGCCGGTCCACCGAGCGGCGCAGCTGGTCGATCTCCTCGGGGGCGGAGTCGATCTCCATGCGCAGCCGGGAAGCCGACTCGTCCACGAGGTCGATGGCCTTGTCCGGCAGCTGGCGGCCGGAGATGTACCGGTCCGAGAGGTTGGCGGCGGCCACCAGGGCGGAGTCGGCGATGGCCACCTTGTGGTGGGCCTCGTAGCGTTCCTTGAGCCCGCGCAGGATGGCGATCGTGTCATCCACGGTCGGCTCCCCCACGTAGACCTGCTGGAACCGGCGCTCCAGGGCCGGGTCCTTCTCGATGTTCTCCCGGTACTCGTCCAGGGTGGTGGCGCCGATCAGGCGCAGTTCACCACGGGCCAGCATGGGCTTGAGCATGTTGCCGGCGTCCATGGCCCCCTCGGAGGCCCCGGCGCCGACGACCGTGTGGATCTCGTCGATGAAGGTGACGATCTGGCCGTCGGAGGCTTTGATCTCCTCCAGCACGGACTTCAGCCGCTCCTCGAACTCCCCGCGGTACTTGGCCCCGGCGATCATGGATCCCAGGTCCAGGGAGATCAGGGTCTTGCCGCGCAGGGATTCGGGGACGTCCCCGGCCACCATGCGCTGCGCGAGGCCTTCCACCACGGCGGTCTTGCCGACGCCGGGTTCACCGATGAGCACCGGGTTGTTCTTGGTGCGGCGGGAGAGCACCTGCACCAGGCGGCGGATCTCCGAATCGCGGCCGATGACCGGGTCGAGCTTGCCGGCGCGGGCGATCTCCGTGAGGTCGGTGCCGTACTTCTCCAGGGCTTGGAAGGTGTTCTCCGGATCCGGTGTGGTCACGCGGCTGTCCCCGCGGACCTCCTTGACGGCGGCGGAGAGCGCCTCCACGCTGGCACCGGCATCGCGCAGGGCGGTGCCGGCCTTGCCGGCGTCGGCGGCGAGGCCGAGTACGAGGTGCTCGGTGGAGACGTAGTCATCTCCCAGCGCCTCGGCCTGCTGCTGCGCCGCCTGGACCACCAGCAGTGCCTGACGGGACAGCTGGGCCTGCGCCACGGAGGAGCCGGAGCTGGCCGGCAGCTCCTTGATGGCGGTGGAGGCAGCGGTGGAGACGACGTCCGGGTCTACCCCGGCGGCCTTGAGGACCGCGACGGCCACGGAGCCGCGCTGGTCCATCAGCGCCTTGAGCAGGTGTGCGGGTTCGATCTGAGGGTTGCCGAGGGTGGAGGCGTTCATCGCCGCCCCGGACAGCACCTCTTGGCTCTTCGTGGTGAATTTGGCGTCCATGCCGGTCCTTTCTGCCACCGCCTCTGACATGCGGGGTGCCTGACGGTGAAGCGGGTCTTGCGAATCGGGTCCGTACTCAAAGTTGAGTCTACTTAACTCAACCCGGTTCTGACACCCGCTATTCCCCCTCTTTCGCCCCTCTTATGCCCCTCATGCATCCCGGTCCGTCGCGGACTCGACCCGACTCAGACCGTGTCGCCGGAGTCCTGCAGCACAGCCTCCACGTGGTCCACCTGCGCCTGCAGGATGGCATCGGCGTCCCCTCGCGACACACCGCTGAGCACACCGTAGACGTGGTGGTCACCCAGGGAGCGCCCACCGGCCACCAGCGTCGACTGCCCGCCCTGCCCGTCCGAGATCGTGAGGTACGTGGCGTCCAGACCGTCCAGTTGCTCGAAGGTGGCGGTGGCCCCGGCCTGCTCGTCGCTCTCCAGGGTTCCGCAGGCGGTGGGCAGCTCGGAGTAGATACCCATGATCTCCATCGGCTCGGCAGTCTGCGCCACCAGCAGCTGGACGCTCGGCGCTGCCGAACCGGTGGTGTTGACCGCCTCCAGGTCGGCCTCGTAGACGGCGGTGGCCCCTTGGACCGCTTGGGTCTCGAAGGCGTTGATCCCGTCCAGGAGGACCGCGCAGTCACCCTCGGGGGTGAACCCGGTCAGGTTGAGGTTCATGGTGAACGGGGCTCCGGCCACCAGGGACTCCTCCTTCGAGAGGACGGTCCCCACGGGAAAGTCCTGCTCGGGGAGGGTGAGTGCCACGAAGCCCTCGTCCGCGTCCCCGGCAGTGTTTCCGACATCTGCGGGGCTTCCGGTGGCTCCGGCGCCGTCGGTCGCCGGCGCGGAGGCTGCATCCGCCGACGACGTGGGCGAGTCGGCGCTGGACGCGGAGCCGGTTGAGGCCGGGGACTCGGAGGCCTTGCCGTCCACGTTGATCGAGACGCAACCGGTCAGCACGAGCGTGGATGCCGCCAGCAGTCCGGCGGCACGCAGGGTCAGGCCGGTACTCATGGACCGGGAAGCGGTCCGGGGTTCGGTGCCGCAAAAGCCTCGGGCGGCAGTCGGCGTGGAGGTTCTCGGTCGGCGTCGGCGCAGGTCAGTGGTCATGTTTTCCCTCGGTGGTGCGATGTATGGTGACACCTCCATCCTCCCATCGTCCGCTGGAGGGCCCGAGGCAGGTGCGTGCGGCCGTGGCCCGACGTCCGGGGGTACCCTCGGTACCATGCCCCGCCGACTGCTCCGCCGTCCGGCACCGGCGCATACCTACCTGCGGCCCCGGGTGACCCTGTTCCACGTGATCCGCCGGACCATCATGAAACTGGTGGACATCCAGGTGTGGGACGTGGCCGGTTCCATGACCTTCTACACGCTGTTGTCCACGGTGCCGGCGGCGATCTCGATGGTCTCGATCGTGTCCCTGCTGGGACTCGAGGACGAGACCGTGTTCACGGGCGCCGAACTGGTGCATGAGCTCATGCCGGGCGTGGACCCGAACGTCGTCACGTCGGCCCTGCTGGCCCTGGCCAACACCTCGGGCGGCGTGGTCGGGCTCGTCCTCGGCCTGGTCGGCTCCATCATCGCCGCCTCGAACGCCCTGGCGTCCTTCCACCGGGCGATGCACCGCATCCACGACACCCGTGAAGGCCGGCAGTTCCTGTGGTTCCGCGCGGTGATCTTCGTCGAGACCCTCGTGCTGATGATCGCCATGATCGCGGTGCTACTGCTCGTGCTGATCGGCGGCGGGCTCTCCGAACGGCTGGGCAGCGTCCTCGGCCTCACGACCGCGGCCGTCGCCACCTGGAACGCCCTGAAGTGGCCGGTCATCCTGGCCGTGCTGGTGCTGGCCGTCACCCTCGCCTACCACCGCGGCCCCAACGTGGTGCAGCCCCGCTTCCGCTGGCTGTCCTGGGGCGGGCTCACCGCCGTGCTCATCCTGTTCGCCATGACCATCGCGCTCGGCTGGCTCGCGGACCTGTCCGGTCCCTTCGACGAGATCCTCGGCACCCTGAACAGCCTCGTCGTCCTCCTGGTGGTGGTGTGGCTGGGCTTCATCGTCCTCGTGGCCGGCGCCGCCTTCGACGCCGAGCTGTTGCGCGGCCGCCAGCTGGCCGCCGGGCTGCCAGCCGCCGAGGCCCTGCAGCTGCGGACCCGGCACACCGGGGTGCTGGAATTCCTGGACGAGGACGCCGCCAATGCCCGCACGACCGCCCGGGCCGTGGCCGAGTCCGTCCGCACCGGCGAACCGGTCACGCTGTCCAGGAGTCCCTGGGTCGCCGAGGCCGAGACCCTGTGGTCCATCGACGCCGTGGACCGCGAGATCTCCACCGGCGCACCCTACGACGCCGGCTAGATCCAGCCCTGCTCCCAGGCCACCTGGGAGGCCTCCCGCCGGGTCCCCACGCCGAGCTTGCCCATGGCCGAGGACAGGTAGTTGCGCACCGTGCCCGGCGCCAGGTGCAGCCGCTCGGCGATCTGCTGCACGGTGGCCGCATCCCGGCCGGCCCGCAGCACGTCCAGCTCCCGGTCCGTCAGGGGGCTCCGCTCCCCGCCGAGGGCCGTGGCGGCGATGTCCGGGTCCACATACCGCTTGCCGGCGGCCACGTCCCGGATCACCTTGGCCAGTTCCTCGGCCGGCGTGGACTTCGGCACGAAGCCGGACACCTTCTCGTTCAGCGCCCGCCGCAGCACCCCGGGCCGGGCATGCCGGGTCACGATGATGACCTTCGTGGCCACCTGCCGCAGGATCTGCCCGGCGGCCTCCACGCCGTCCATCTCGGGCATCTCCAGGTCCAGCAGGCAGACGTCCGGCGTCAGGTCCCGGGCGGCGGCCACCGCCTGGAGCCCGTTGTCCACGCCGGCCACCACCTCGAAGTCCTCCTCCAGGCCCAGCAGGGTCTCAAGCGCGCCGCGGATCAGCACCTCGTCGTCGGCGATCAGCAAGCGGATCATGGGGTCGGCTCCTTCGGATGGACGGTGGAGGATTCAGGGTGGCCCCGGCCCGGCACTGCGGGCAACCGGGCCTCGAGGACGAAGGCGCCGTCGTCGTACCGGCCGGTCACCGATCCCCCGGAGGAGGCGAACCGCCGGTTCAGACCGGACAACCCCGTGCCCGACGCCGGCCCGCCCACCCCGCGTGCCCCGTGGCCGCCGGGTGCCCCGGCCTCATCGTTGACGTCGCTGCCGTCGTGACCAGCGGGCGCCTCGACGCCGTCGTTCACCATGGCCAGCCGCAGACCGTCGTCGATGGACTCCAGGGTGATGGACACCTTCGTGGCGGCGACATGGCGCAGGATGTTGGTGGCGCCCTCACGGACGGCCAGGCCGAGCAGGGTGCGCACGGCAGGGTCCTCGACCAGGACGCCCCGAATGGTGACGGTGGCACCCGACGCCTCAAGGACGTCCTTGGCATTGGCGATCTCCTCCTCGAGGGAGACCTCGCGCAGGTTGCGCACCAGCGAGCGCGTCTCCTCCAGGGCGGTGCGCGCGATCGTCCGGACCTCGTGGATGTTCGCTGCCGCGGCATCGGGTTGGCCCGCACCCATCAGTCGCTCCGCCAGTTCGGCCTTGAGGGCGATCACCTGCAGGTGGTGGCCCTGGATGTCATGCAGATCCGAGGCGAATCGCAGCCGTTCCCTGGCCACCGCCAGTTGAGCGGCGTCCCGGCGGGCTACGTCCAGCTCGACCACGATGTTCCACCACCATGCGGAGAAGAGGAAGATCGCCGGGACGAAGATGATGAAGAAGACGAGCGGGGGCACCTGCTGTGCGGCCGCCTCGCTGGGGACGACCACCCCCGTGATGAGTTGCCCGGCCCACCAGTGCACCGCGATCAGGGCAATCCCGACGGCGATGACCACCCGGCGGGTCACGCCGTGGACCAGGATGGCCAGGATGTTCGCGGCGATCCACAGGGAGATCCCCCCGGGGAAGGCCCCTCCCGGCAGCCACAGGGTCAGCACCCACGCGAGGCCCGCGGGTGCCAGCAGAAGCACGGTGGCCCACGGGCGCGGCCATCCTGCTCCCATGCCGTTCCTGACCAGCCAGCTGCAGACGGACTGGGTCAGCCCTCCGATCGCGACCAGCACGGCGGCAACGACCACCGGCCACCCGGACCGGCCGCCAGCCTCTAAGTGGAAGAACAGCAGCATGGTCGCCGTGATGAAAGCCATGAACACGGAGAACAAGACCATCGAGATGTAGGTGTACCACCAGGTGACCTGCACGCCGCGGACGGGCCGGCCGGGCGCCGTCGAGGGCAATTGCCCCGAGGGTCGGCTCACGGACGGTTCTGGCTGGCTCACGGTTCCAGGGTAGGCCGATGACAACTGTCACGGCGGCGCGGTGACTCTCACCCGTGAAGAGGTGACACCCGGGCACTGCCGCGGATCCGCCGTTCCGACGAGGCTGGAAGCACACCACCCGAAGAACAGCCGACCATCCGAACCGGGGTCCCGAACCGGCCTCGGCACCGAAAGGCACCGCCATGGACATCCTCGCCAACATCCAGTCCTTCACCGAGTCCCTGCCGAGCGCCCTGCGATTCCTCGGAGTCGTGCTCGCCGCCTTCATCCCCTATATCGAGGGTGAGGGCGCCGCCATCGTCGGCATCATCGCCGGCATGGAGCCCTGGCTCGCCATCCCGGTGGCCATCCTCGCCAACGTGGCGATCGTGGTCGTGATCGTCCTGTCCTTCGAGAAGATCCGCGCCGCGGTCATCAACCGCCGGATCGCCGCCGGCAAGACCCCGAAGCCGGCCTCGGAGAAGCAGCAGAAGGTCCGCCGCGCGCTGGACAAGTACGGCGTCCCCGGCGTCTCCCTGCTCGGCCCCTTCCTGCTGCCGACCCACTTCACCGCCGCCGCGTTGACCTCCTTCGGTATCACCAAGGGCCGGGTCATCACCTGGCAGGCCGTGGCCATCGTCCTCTACTCCACCGTGTTCGGGATGCTGTTCTACGGTGTGCTCTCCGTGGTGGCCTGAGCCGGTGCGGGCTACGGTGACACCATGACCTACTCGCCGGGACCCCACGACCTGACAGCGCTGACCCGCGCCACGCTCGAAGCCGCCCTGGACAACCCGCACGGCCGGCACGGTGACCTGCTGCTGCGGGACGGCCACCTACGGCAGTCGATCATCGCCCTGAAGTCCGGGGCGCAATTGGCCGATCACAACGCCCCGCCCGCCGCCACGTTGCAGGTACTGCTCGGCGCGGTGGACGTCACTGCCGGCTCCGGAGCGGATCTGCACCTGGAGCAGGGCCACCTCGTCCAGCTCACGAAGGAACGCCACGGCGTGACGGCCCGGGAGGACAGCGTCTTCCTGCTGACCACCGTGACCGGGGTGGACGAGGGCAGCCACGGGGACTGATCCCCGTGGCGCGTGGCAGCAACCACCCCCGGCAGGCCGCCCTCCGGCCCGCCCGGTGGCCCTCCCCTCTTCCCGGTAGACTGTCCGTCTCGACGCCCTGCACTGCAGCAGGGCCCCCCGCACCGGAAGACCCTTCATGACCCCGTCCCGCACCCGACTCGCCCTGGTGGCCGTCCTGGGAGCCGGCTCGCTGGCCCTGAGCGGATGTGCCGTGCTCGGCCCGCAGCTCGGCGGCTCCGCGGCCGGCGAAACCACTCCCCTGGTCGACAGCCTCGACCTGGTCAACCCCGGCCAGCTCACCGTCTGTTCCGATATCCCGTACCCGCCCTTCGAGTTCATGCAGGGCAGCGACCTGGTCGGGTATGACATCGACATCGTCCAGCGGATCGCCGACGACCTCGGTATCCCACTCTCCGTGGTGGACTCCTCCTTCGAGGCCATCGAGTCCGGGTCCTCGCTGACCGGCTGCGACATCAACGCCTCCTCGATCTCCATCACCGAGGCCCGCCAGCAGATCATGGCGTTCTCCGTGCCCTACCTGGACGACGACCTGGTGCTCGTGGCCGAGGAAGGGTCCGGCATCACCGACCTGGAATCGGCCCAGGGCAAGCGCGTGGGCGTCCAGGCCGCCACCACCGGCGAGGCCTTCGCCGAGGAGAACGGATTGGCCCCGATCCAGTTCGAGGACGGCGGCATGCAGATGGAGGCCCTACGGGCCGGCACCGTGGAGGCCGTGCTCGGCAACCAGTCCGTGGTGCTCTACAACGTCAAGGACGACCCCCAGTACGAGGTGGTCGCGGAGCTCCCCACCGGTGAGCAGCTCGGCGTGGCCGTGGCTCCGGACAAGGCGAAACTGCTGTCCGCCGTGAACGCGTCACTGCAGGGCATGGAAGAGGACGGCACCCTCGACGAGTCCCGCGCGCGCTGGTTCGGCGAGGCAGCAACGGAGGGCGACCAGTGAGCACCGTCAACACCACCGGTCCGGCATCGGGCCCCAACCCCTCTCCAGGCAACAGCCCGGAGAGGCGCCGCACGATGAGCAACCGGCGCCGCCGGCAGCTCTCACTCGGCCTGCAGGCCGGCGTCTTCGTGCTGGCCATCGTGATCCTCGTGGCCGTCATGGACTGGCCGACCCTGGGCCAGTCCGTCTTCAACTTCGCGGAGATCGGCCCCCTCTTCCCGGACATCATCCTGGTGGGCCTGGGCAACACCCTGCTGTACACGGCGTCCTCGTTCGTGGTCGGCCTGCTGGGCGGCACACTGCTGGCCCTGATGCGACTCTCCTCGTTCCCGCCGTACCGCTGGCTGGCCACCGCCTACATCGAGCTGTTCCGTGGCCTGCCCGCCCTGCTCGTCTTCATCGCCTTCGGCTACGGCGTGCCCTTCGCCTTCGGCGTCCAGTGGCCCATCCCCCTCGTGGTGATGGTCTCCCTGGGCATGGTCTCCTCGGCCTACATCGCCGAGACCCTGCGCGCCGGCCTGCAGGCCGTGCCGAAGGGCCAGGCGGAGGCCGCCCGCTCCCTGGGCATGCCGGCCTGGCGTGCCATGGTCACGATCGTCATCCCCCAGGCCTTCCGCCTGGTGCTGCCGCCCCTGACCAACGAGGTCATCCTGCTGACCAAGGACTCCTCCCTCGTCTACGTCCTGGGCCTGGCCGCCCACGAGTACGAGCTCACCAAGTTCGGCCGGGACGGCATCACCGCCATGGACGCCGGCCTCACCCCGGTGCTCGTGGCCGGTGTCATGTACCTGATCATCACCGTTCCCCTGTCCCTGCTGGCGCGGAAGTTCGAATCGCGCACCAACCGCACGCGCGTCTGAGAGGCCACGATGACCGAGACCACCAGCCACGCCAGCGCCATCCGCGCCGGCGGCGTCGCCATCACCGGCCTGCACAAGTCCTACGGCTCCAATGAGGTCCTCAAAGGCATCGACCTCACCGTGGCCCCCGGCGAGGTGGTGTGCCTGATCGGTCCCTCCGGCTCGGGCAAGTCCACCCTGCTGCGCTGCGTGAACCTGCTGGAGACCCCCAACCAGGGCACCGTGGCTGTTTCCGGCTTCGACGCCACCGATCCGGAAGTGGACCTCAACGCCATGCGCCGCCACGTCGGCATGGTGTTCCAGCAGTTCAACCTGTTCCCCCACCTGTCCGTGCTGGAGAACTGCACGGTGGCCCAGGTCAAGGTGCTGCGCCGCGCCAAGGGCGAGGCGGCCGGCGTCGCGCGCGAGAACCTGCGCCGTGTGGGGCTGGACGGCTTCGAGGACCGGTTTCCGGACCAGCTCTCCGGCGGTCAGCAACAGCGCGTGGCCATTGCCCGTGCGCTGTCCATGGACCCGCAGCTGATGCTCTTCGACGAGCCGACCTCCGCCCTGGACCCAGAGACCGTGGGCGAGGTGCTCTCCGTGATGCGCGGCCTGGCCGGCGCCGGGATGACCATGCTCGTGGTCACCCACGAGATGGGCTTCGCGCGCGAGGTCGCGGACCGCGTGGTGTTCATGGACGGCGGCGTGGTCGTCGAGGAGGGTCCCGCCGAGCAGGTCATCGGCTCCCCCACCCAGCCGCGTACCCAGGACTTCCTGCGCCGGGTCCTGAATCCGACCGACGTCGAGCTCTAGGCCGTCACCCCGGTCGCCGGGGTGTCCGGGTTGTAGTGCGCCTTCTGGGCGGGGTAGTAGTCGGCGAAGTCCACCGCGTCCACGTCTCCGCCGTCCAGGGCCACGGTGAGCCGGTCGAGGTAGTACTCCCAGCCGGGGCCGATGTCCCCGGCCTCGTCCTTCGACCCGGCCAGCGGCTGGCGGAAGACCAGGTCGGTGTCTGACCCCGCCCCCGCCGCGGCCCGGTCCAGGGACACCCGGAGGCGCCAGGGGTTGCCGTTCGGATCAGCCAGCGTCACGTGCAGGCGCGAGGGCCGTTCGCAGACCTCGATCACGCACTCGCCCGGATGCTCCGGCGCCTCCACCATGGCCAGCTGCACGCTGCCGCTGGCCGGATCCCCCGTGTAGGTGCCATACCAGCGCAACAGCTCCGGGTCTGCCAGGTAGCTCCAGACGTCCTCGGGCGGGTGGCCGAGGGTGCGCTGGATCTGGATCGTGGGGCCCTCCGGACCGTCGACGACCGACCCTGTGGGTTCACGGTGTTCTTCGTGGCGTGGCATGCGCCCATTGTGGACCCTCTGGCAGGCTGGGTCCATGCTGCCTGACCCGGACCAGTCCCCTGCCACTCCCTCCGCTGCCACTGCCCCCACTGCCTCCCCGTCCCCGTTCTTCCCGGACGGCCGGTCCATGTACGAGAGGATGGTCGCCGGTGATGCCTACCTCGCCGACGACCCCCAACTCGAGGAGCTCTCCACGGCGGCCGCCCTGCTGACGGAGCAGTACAACGCCACCTCCGTCACCGAGCCGACCCTCCGCCGGCGGCTGTTGTCCCAGCTGCTGGGATCCCTCGGCGAGGAGGTGGTGATCCGCCCGCCGTTCCACGTGGACTACGGGCGGTTCATCAGCATCGGTGACCGCACCTTCGCGAACTTCGGCCTGATGGTGCTGGACGTGGCCCCGGTGCGGATCGGTGCGGATGTGCAGATCGGCACGAACGTCCAGCTGCTCACCCCGACCCACCCGCTGGAGCCGGGCCCTCGCCGGGACAAGTGGGAGGGTGCCGAGCCCATCACCATTGCGGACAACGTGTGGCTCGGCGGCGGCGTGATCGTGGGCCCCGGCGTGACGATCGGCGAGAACACGGTGGTGGGCGCCGGCGCCGTGGTCACCCGGGACCTGCCGGCGAATGTGGTCGCACTGGGGGTGCCTGCCCGGCCGGTCAAGGACCTTCCCGCAGATCCCGACGGCGGGTGGTCCCGGAGGGCGGTCGAGGGCTAGTCAGTCATGGTCGGAACTGGCCGGCCGCTGACCGAAGTGGTCACGGCTAGCCGGCCAGGCCCGCGGAGGCCGGGCCGGCCGAACCGGCCTCATAGTCCTGCAACGGCACCTGCCCGGAGGCGTAAGCCGCGGCGATCTGGGCCAGGATGCGCCAGCCCTCCTCGGCGCCGTCACCGCGGACGGTGAAGGCCGTCTTGGCCTCGAGCACCCAGCGCAGCACCGAACCGTAGGCGGTCAGTCCCGGCTCGGGCAACTCCGTGGACAGCACCGTGCGGGTCATGCCCCGGGAGTCGAACGGGCCGCCCGCGTTGAGCTCCAGATCGATCCGTTCGTCCTCGAAGCCGACCCGCAGCACGTCCGGGGGCTGGGGTCCTGACGAGGGGAACTGCTCGTAGTCGTGTGGCGGGCGGCGGAAGACCACGGCGATCTCCTGCCGGGGCGAGCCGATGGCCTTGCCCGTCCGCAGCACCACCGGCACGCCGTTCCAACGCCACGAGTCCACCTCGACGACCACCTGGGCGAAGGTCTCGGTCTCGCGCGCCGGGTCCACGCCCTCCTCGTCCGCATAGGACGGCATGGCCCTGCCGTCCACGGTGCCGGCGGTGTACCGGCCGCGCACCACGGCCGGCGTCCCGTCCCCCGTCGCGTCCCCGGACCACAACCGGGCCGCCCGCAGGACGTGGGCGGTGTTGGCGGGGATCTCCACGCCGTCGAACCTGGTCGGCGGGTCCATCATCACCAGCGCCATGACCTGCAGCAGGTGGGACTGGATCATGTCCCTCGCGGCACCGGTGGCCTCATAGAACCCGGCACGCCCCTCCAGCCCGAGCACCTCGTCGAACACGATCTCGATCCGCTCGATGTGCTCCCGGTTCCACAGCGGTTCCAGGATGCGGTTCGCGAAGCGCAGGCCCACGAAGCCGAGCACGCCGGGCAGACCGAGGAAGTGGTCCACGCGGAAGATCCGCTCCTCGGGGACGAACCCTGCCAGCAGGGAGTTGAGGTCCCGAGCGGAGTCCAGGTCGGTGCCGAAGGGCTTCTCCAGCACGAGCACGGTGTCCTGTGGCAGCCGCCCCGAGTCATGCACCCGCGAGAGTGCCTCACAGGAGGCCATGGTCACGGACGGCGGGAGCGCGAAGTACAGGCCGAGAGGGCCCCCCACCTGGCCCAGCAGTGCGGCGAGGTGTTCGGGATCGGTGGCGTCCGCGGTGATCCATCGCGCCGAATCAAGCGTGTGGCGCACCGCCGGCAGGGCCAATTGATCCTCGCTGAGCTCAGCGGCGAACGCCTCCCGCACCACGGCCGCGAAGTCCTCCCGTTCGTCCAGGCCGGAGCCGACCAGCATGATGCCCCGTTCCGGCACCCCGGCGGCCAGGCAGGTGGCCAGCCCGGGCAACAGCAGCCGCCGGGTCAGATCACCCGCGGCACCGAAGATGACCAGCGTGCGCAGTTCGCTCATGAGCCCACCGTATCGGCCCGGGCCTATGCCAGGAACGGTTCATTCGGTAGACAGGGGACATGACGGACCAAACGCCCTCCGCCCACCCGCACCCGACCCAAGACTCAACGGAAGGGCCCGGATCCTCTCGCCCGCAGTCCCTCCATCCCACGGGGGCCACCCCGCTCGAGGACTACGCACTGCTGTCCGATCTGAGCACCGGACCGCTGGTGTCCCGGCGCGGGTCCATCGACTGGCTGTGTCTGCCGCGCTTCGACTCCCCCGCCCTGTTCGCCGCCCTCCTCGGAGGGCCCGACGACGGCCGGTGGAAGCTCTGGGCCGTGGACGGGGAGGTCGTGGAACGCCGCTACGTGCCGTACACCTTCGTCCTCGAGACCGTCTGGCGCACCCCGACCGGAACCGTGAGGGTCACCGACTTCCTGCCACCGGCCGAGGCACAGGACGACCTGTACCGCCGGGTGGAGTGCCTGACCGGCGAGGTGGTGGTGGAGCACGACCTGCGGATCCGCTTCGACTATGCCCGCGCGCTGCCCTGGTTCCGCCGCACCGAGGGCACCGAGGACACCGGGCCGGCGCTGCTGTGCACGGCCGGGCCGGACGGGGTGCTGGTGACCGGCCCGCTGCTCTACGCCACCACCCGGCCGACCGCGGATGACGAGCACTCCGCGGAGGCGGCCGGCGGCGGACAGGGCGGGGCCGGCGTCGGGAATCCCGTCAGCGGGGCCACCGAGCACGGGCGCGAGATCGGAGGCGAGGAACGGCCGGCGGGTTCCCCGGACTCAGGCGGCCTCCCGGCACCCCGGCTGGCCGGCCGGTTCCGGTTGCGCGCCGGCGAGCGGCTGGACTGGGTGTTGACCTGGTTCCCCTCCTGGGAACAACCTCCGGTCCCGGTGGAGCCGGCGGCGGCTCAGCGCCGGACCCTGGCGTTCTGGACCGACTGGGCGTCCCGGCTGCAGGTCGATTCGCCGGAGGAACACCTCGTGGCACGGTCCCTGCTGGTGCTGCGGGCGCTCACCAACCTGAAGACGGGCGGGATCGTCGCGGCGCCCACCACCTCGCTGCCGGAGGAGTTCGGCGGCTCGCGGAACTGGGACTACCGCTACACCTGGCTGCGGGATGCGGCCCTGACGATCGAGGTCCTCGTCTCCCACGGGTTCACGGAGGGCGCCCTGCACTGGCGGGACTGGCTGCTGCGGGCCGTGGCCGGCGACCCGGAGAAGCTGCGGATCATGTACGGCCTCGCCGGCGAACGGGAGCTGGACGAGAAGGAGCTGGACCACCTGGCCGGGTATGCCGACTCCCGCCCGGTCAGGATCGGCAACGGCGCGGCGGACCAGTACCAGGCCGATGTGGTCGGCGAGGTGATGCTCGCCCTCGCCGAACTCCGGGACGCCGGCGTCACCGAGGACGAGTACTCGTGGCGGCTGCAGAAGTCCCTGCTGTCCTTCTGCGTCCGCAACATCGACCGCAAGGACCACGGGATCTGGGAGATGCGCGGCGCACCGCACTTCTTCACCCATGGCCGGGTGATGATGTGGGCGGCGTTCAACGAGGGCATCCGAGCCGTCACCGAGCAGGGGCTGGACGGGGACGTGGAGTCCTGGACCCGGCACCGCGACGCCCTGCGTGCGGAGATCCTGGAGCGCGGCTTCAGCACCGAACTGGACTCATTCACCCAGACCTACGGCGGCAGCGAGGTGGACGCCTCCCTGCTGCAGTTGCCACACACCGGCTTCCTGGCCGCCGACGATCCGATGATGCTCGGCACCGTGGCCGCCATCGAGCGGGACCTGATGGGCACGCGCGGGCTGGTCCACCGCTACCGCACCGGTTCCGACCTCGACGGCCTGGAAGGGCACGAATACGCGTTCCTGATCTGCTCGTTCTGGCTGGTGGAGCAGTACGCCGCGTCCGGCCGGTTGGCCGACGCCGAGGAGACCATGACGCTGTTGTGCTCCTGCGCCACCGACCTGGGTCTGCTGGCCGAGGAGTACGACGCCGGCTCCGGGCGCCTGGCGGGCAACTTCCCGCAGGCGTTCTCCCACCTCGCGCTCATCCGGGCCGCCGACGCCATCCAGAAGGCGCGCCGCCACCCCGGCTGAGGGCCCACTGACCTCGAACCGCCGGGATGTCCTTCGGTCAGGCTGAAGGCATGATGGCCCGCCCCCGGGTCACCGGGGACGGGCCATCATGACGCTCCGCTGGCATCAGCGGTGCGAGATCAGATCTTCTTGCGGGCCTGCTGCATCTTCTTGCGGGCGGTGCGCAGCGCCTCGGTCTGCTCCACGCGGGCCTTGTTGATGGCCTCGGCCTTCTCCGCGGCGGCGGCGCGGATGGTCTCGGCCTGGTCCTCCTTGGCGGCTTCGATCGCAGCGACCTTGGCCTCCTTCGCGGCACCCAGCTTGTGGGCCCGCTTGGACGCCGCGGCGTTCTTGCGGCCGGTGCGGTTCACGGCACCGTCCACCATCAGGGCGGTGCCGATGCCGAAGAGGAACACGTCCTTGGCCACGGCGGTGCCCTGCTCGGAGGGGCGGATGCCGTCCGACTCGGTCATGAAGTCGGTGTTCTTGTACATCGCCAGCAGGCCGCCGGAGAAGGCGGTCAGGGCGGCACCGGCCAGCCAGCCCGGCACGAACGGCAGCAGGCAGGCGGCGCCGATGCCGATCTCGGAGGCGCTGATGAACTGCTTGAACTGCTTCGGGGTCAGGTCCTTGAGGAATGGAAGCCCGTTGGCTCCCAGGTCCCTCATCTGTTCAGCCTGCTCCTCCGTGAGCTTGGTCTTGTTGATGCCCGAGTTCAGGATGAAGGCTCCGGCGGTCAGCCGAAGCGGGAGCTGCGCGATGCTCATGGAATTTCCTTCCGAAGGTCTTCTCTGGTTCCAAGGTCAGCCTATAGGCACACGGGGCCCACGGGGAGACCGATCGGTAACCTCGGTCCATCGTGGCCGGACAAACCCGGATCAACCCGGGCGGACCTGGGCGGCCAGGGGCGATACTGGGGTGATGGATGAGAACGCGAGCCAGAACCTCTGGGCCACCATGGTGGCCAACGATCCCGAGCACTCCCGCCGCTATGCCGAGCGCTGGCGCCGCCTGGCCTCCGAGGGTATGGACCTGGACGGGGAGGCCCGGCTCATCGATGCGATGGCCTCCCGCGGCTCCCGGATCCTCGACGCCGGCTGCGGCACCGGCCGCGTGGGCGGCTACCTGGCGAGGAGCGGCCACCAGGTGACGGGTGTGGACCTGGACGAGCACCTCATCGAGGTCGCGAACGAGGACCATCCCGAGGCCGACTGGTACGTGGCGGATCTCGAGTCACTGGACGCGGAGGCCCTGGCCACCCTGGGCGAGTCCGAGCCGTTCGACCTCGTCTTCTCCGCCGGCAACGTCTTCGGCTTCCTCTCCCCGTCCTCACGCGGGGACGTGCTGCGCCACCTGCGCGGCCTGCTGCGGGACGGCGGCCGTGCGGTGATCGGCTTCGGGGCCGGGCGCGGCTATGACTTCGCCGATTTCGTGGACGACGCCGGCCGGGCCGGCTTCCATTGCCAGGGCCAGTTCTCCTCGTGGCAGCTCGACCCCTTCACCGACGACGCCGACTTCCTCGTCGCGGTCCTCTCCCGCTGATCCCCACTGCGGCCCGGCACTCCGGCGCCGGCTACTCCTCCTCGGCCCCGTAGGCGTCCTTGGCCGCGTCCATCAGGCCTTCGATGCTGAACTTCGTCATGCCCATCATGGCGCTCTGCACCCGGGCCGCCGCGTCCTGGTCCTCACCGGCCAGCAACTCGAACAGCACCTGCGGGACCACCTGCCAGCGCACCCCGTAGCGGTCAGTGACCCACCCGCACGCGACCTCCTGCCCGCCTCCTGCAGTCAGGGCCGTCCAGAAGTGGTCGATCTCCTGCTGGTTCGCACACAGGACCTGGAAGGAGACGGCGTCCGTGTAGGGCACCGGTTCGGTCGAGCCGTTGAGCGCCACGAAGCGCTGGCCGTCCAGCGTGAAGTCCACCGTCAGCACCTCACCGCGCTCCAGCACGGTCTCCCCCTGCGGCGCCACATCGATGTTGCTGCGGTGGACGGCGCCCACGTGGGTGTCGGGGCGGTATCCGGCGAAGGCCTCCACGTAGAACCGGGCGGCCTCCTCCGCCTGCCCGGTGAACCACAGGCAGGTGACGAGCTGGTGTGCGGTGGCGGTGGTGGGGCGTGGCGCGCTCATACGTCCAGTGTCCGCCTCGCTGCCGAAGTGGGTCCACCATTCGCCGCCAGCCAGACACCGGCCGATGCAGCCAGACCCAGACAGACCCAGGCAGATCCGAACGGGCTCAGGCGAAGTTCGGGACGATCGTCCGGCGAATCGCCTGGGCGATGGTCGAGTAGTCCGTCAGCGGGTCCTGACCCAGGACGGCGGCCCAGTACTGGAGCATGTCCTCCACGTACCGGTGGCCGTGGCCGCCGGGCACGGAAACGGACTGCGGCATGTCCGAGGCCACCTGCCAGAACGTCACCCAGGGCTGCCACTGCAGGCTGCGGGAGACATCCGAGCCGGCCTTCTCCTTGGCCCAGTCGGGCTTGCGCCACAGTAGGTCCGGGCTCCACCACACCACAGGGTCGGAGGCGTGCTGGGCCACCACGATCCGGGGGCTGTCCCACGCACCGTAGGGGACACCGGTGACATCGGTGACCAGGTCCTCGGGCCGCGTCGCAAATCGGACGTGCCGGCCGTCGTCGATCACGGGGGCGATCTCCGGGGTTCCCCGCCGGCGGAACGGCACGAGGGACTCCCAGAACTCGGCGAACCGCGGCAGGCCGGACCAGACGGCACCGTCCACGCGGCCGATCATGTCCTCAAGGCCCTCGAAGGCCTTGGTACCCCCGAGGGCGCCCAGTGATTCTCCGCCGACCAGCAGCTTCGGCCGACGCTCCGGGGGGCGTTGTTCCAGCTCCTCCTCGATCGCGGCGAGCAGGGCGCGGGCGGCCAGCACGGGTGAGATCCGGTCGGCGATGAAGGCCACGCCGGAGGGCAGGTAGGTGTACTGCATGGATGCCAGTGCGCAGTTGCCGCCGGTGAGGAACTCCACGGAGGAGGCGGACCATTCCTGCAGCCAGCCGGTCCCCGTGGTGGTCAGCACCAGGAGCACCTCGCGGTCGAAGCCCCCGGTGCGGTGCAGTTCGGCGACGACGGCCGCTGCGGTCTCCTCCAGGTCCCGCCCCTCGCGCCACCCGGCATAGGCCCGGATGGGTGTCAGGGCCGGCTTGCCGGTGGCCTCTTCGATGTCCACGGCGCGGGGCCCGTCCGAGACGACGGCCTGCCCCTTGGCGCCCAGGGTGCTCCAGTCCTCGAAGGAGGCGGTGGAGCCGGAGCGTTCGGGTTCCACCGGGCGGACCCGGCCCGGCAGCAGCTTGGCGTTGGTCTCCTGGGCGGTCTTGGACAGCCACTCCAGGAGCCGGCGGTAGACCACCTTGTCCAGCACGAAGGCCGTCCCCGTGGCCGTGGCCCCCGCGCCGATGGCCGCGGCGACCGGGGCGGGCATCACCGGCTTGAGCGCCGAGGAGAGGTTGGTGGCGATCGAGTTGATGCCCCGGCCGACCGAGACGAGTCCGGCGGTCAGGGCCAGGCCGCCGACCACGCCCACCATGTGCTCTCGGCTGCGGATGGGGCGGGCCTCCATCAGGCCGGCGATCTCGGTCTGGGCCCTGAGGTTGCGCAGCCAGGACAGCCCGCTGATGCCGAACATGAGCCACGGCAGGGCCTCGGTGGCGGGCCGGGCCTTCTCCTCGTCGATCCTGATCTCGATCCCGAGCTGCCGGCCGACGGCCCGAGCCGCTGCCGTGCCGGCGGCGCCGACCACATAGCCGAAGGTCTGGGATATTCCGGTGTTCACGGCCGTCATCCACCACGTGCGCGGAATGAAACTGGGGGACAGTGAGACCCAACTCATGACGTGGGCTCCGACCAGCCCGGCCGCGTCGGGTTTGAAACGCATACCTCCCATTATGCCTGCCCTCCTCGGCCCGTCGGTTCGGTGTTCGGCCCTGTGGTCCGGGAGAATGGTGCGCATGACGCTTTCGATCGCCACCGCATCAGCCGCCGGATCCGCCACCGGGTCCACGGGCGAAGCCTCCTATGGCTGGCTCGGCGACATCGTCGTCTCGATCATGGAGACCATCGGCCCGATCGGTGTGGCGCTGGCCGTTTTCGCCGAGAACCTCTTCCCGCCGATCCCCTCGGAGCTGATCCTGCCCCTGGCCGGCTTCACCGCGGCCGGCGGTGCCTTCAGCCCGTGGGAGGCCCTGATCTGGGCCACCGTGGGTTCCGTGCTGGGCGCCCTCATGCTCTACGGCCTCGGCGCGTGGCTGGGCCGCCGGCGGCTGTACAGGATCGCCGACTGGCTGCCGCTCGTGGACATCGAGGACGTCGAGAAGACCGAGCGCTGGTTCAACCGCCACGGCTACTGGACCGTGCTGCTGGGCCGCATGGTCCCGATCTTCCGTTCGCTGATCTCCATCCCGGCCGGCATCGAGCGCATGAACCTGTGGCTGTTCACCCTCTTCACGCTGATCGGCTCCGGCATCTGGAACACCATCTTCGTCTGGGCGGGCTTCCAGCTCGGGGACAACTGGCACCTGGTGTCCGACTACGCGGACGTCTTCTCCAACCTCGTGCTGATCGCCGTGATCGTGTTCATCGCCTGGTGGGTGACCGCCCGCATCCTGCGCAACCGGCGGCGCGCCAAGGACCCGAACTACGTGGCGCCCTCGGCAGACGAGGCCGTGGCCCGCATGGAGGCCCTCCTCGCCGAGTCCCAGCACGGCCGCAAGTAGCCATCTCCATCTGCTCCCCATCCACACTCTGGGGGCCGCAAGTAGCGCTCCGGCGGATTACCGGTAGCCGGCCTGGGCGGCCGGGAGGTACTGCGGCAGTGAGCGTGCCTCACCGGAGTCCATGACCTTCTTGCCCAGGGGCAGGAGCGAGACCGGGATCATACGCAGGTTGGCGATGCCCAACGGGATGCCGATGATCGAGATGAACATGGGGATGGCGGTCAGCACGTGGCCGATGGCGATCCAGACGCCGGCCACGATGAACCAGATGATGTTCCCCAGGCCGGTGAAGACGCCCATGCCCGGCTGGGTGTCCACCACCACGCGGCCGAAGGGCCACAGGGCGTACCCCGCGATCCGGAACGAGGCGATGCCGAAGGGGATGGTGACAATGAGGATGCAGCAGATGAGTCCGGCCAGGAAGTAGCCCAGGGCCAGCCACAGGCCGCCGAAGACCAGCCAGATGATGTTCAGGATGAGGTTCAGGGGACGGTTCATGGGACCATGCTCCCAGCAGGTCCGGGTCAGCGGCTACTCTGGCTGGAGCCTTGTCAGGAGATTTCATGCAGAACCACCAGTCAACGGGCCGTTCCCGTCCTCTCCAGCCGTCCAGCCGGGCCGCCCGTCCTCTCGGTTCCGCCCGCTTCGGCCGTCCCGCGGCGGTGCTCGGCCTCTCGGTCGCCCTGATGCTGACCGCCACCGGCTGTTTCGGTGATTCCCGCCCCGCACCGCAGGAGACCGCCACGGCCCTGGCCGGAGCGATCTCCTCGGGCGACTACTCCACCGTGTCCCTGACACCGGAGTCCGAGGACGTCCCCGAGCAGCTCACCGAGGCGCTGGCGGACCTGGAGGACGTGGACCGCACGGTCACCGTGGCCTCTGCTGAGGTGGACGGCGAGGACAACGACCGTGCCACCGCCACCTTGACCGTCGACTGGCAGCTCGATGGCGACGATGCTGATGCAGACGCCGGGGCCAGTGCTGACGAGAGCCCCGGCGCCGGTGAAGCCGGCGCAGGCGACCAGGCCCGTGCGGGTGAAGAGGCCAGCGCAGGCACTGGATCGGAACGGACCTGGTCCTATGAGACCACCGCCGAGATGCAGTGGGACGAGGAAGCCCAGGAATGGCTCGTGGAGCTGGCCCCGGAGACGGTCGTGCCGCAACTGGCCGAGGGCGGCACCGTCAACCTCACGACGGTCCCCGCCGAGCGTGGCAGCATCCTCGACGGCGCGGGCGAGGAACTCATGATGGAACGGGACGTGGCCATCCTCGGGCTGGACAAGTCCCACCTCGAGGCCGATGACCCGGACGCCTTGGCCGATGCCGCCCGCCAGGTGGCCGAGGTCGCCGGGGTGGTCGAGGACGCCTTCGTGGCGCAAGCTGAGGCCGCCGGAGAGAAGGCCTTCGTTCAGGCCATCACGGTGCGCAACAACGGGGACACGGAGATCCCGGCAGACCAGTTGCTGGCCATCCCGGGCGGCCGGGTCCTCGAGGACACCGCCGTCCTGGCTCCCACCCGCGCCTTCGCGCGGGACGTGCTGGGCACCTACGGTGAACCCAACGCCGAGCAGGTCGAGGCCTCCGAGGGCGAGTTGGAGGCCGGAGTCGAGGTCGGCCTGTCCGGCCTGCAGGCCACGTGGGAGGACCACCTGGCCGGCACCCCCGGGGTGCAGATCACCATCGACAACCCGGACCAGCCGGACACCGATGAGTCCGGGACGGGCAGCTCCAGCTCCCCCAGCGCTACCGCGGCCGCCACGCCGACGGCACCGGACGGGCCGGTCTTCAGCACCGATCCGATCCCGGGTGAGGACCTGACGTCCACGCTGGACCGGCGCGTGCAGGAGGAGGCTGAGGCCGTCGTCGCCGCCTCGGACGTGCCGGCCGGCCTGGTGGCCCTGCGGCCCTCGGACGGGCAGGTGCTCGCCGCGGCCTCCAGTCCCGAGGGGTGGCCCGTGGCCGTGTCCGGGTCCTACGCACCGGGATCCACGTTCAAGGTCGTCACCGCCCTGGCCATGCTGCGGTCCGGGATCGCCCCCGGGGACACGGTGCAGTGCCCGGAGACGCTCAATGTGGGCGGCATGGTGGTGGGCAACTATGACGGTTACCCGGATGCGTCCGTGGGCGAGATCCCGTTCTCCGAGGCCTTCGCCGAGTCCTGCAACACCGTCTTCGTGGGCGCCCACGAGGAGATCAGCGCCGCCGACGAGGCCGAGGCCGCCGAGGCGCTGGGGCTGACCGCCGAGCCGGTGACCGGGCTCGACTCCGCCTTCCTCGGGTCTGTCCCGGACGACTCCACCGGAACCGAGCACGCCGCCAACCTCTTCGGCCAGGGCGTCGTGGAGGCCTCGCCGCTGGGCATGGCCACCGTGGCCGCCTCCGTGGCCGCCGGGCAGACGGTTCGCCCCCTCTTCGTGACCGATCCGGCCGTGGAGGCCCCCGCCGCCCCGGAGTCAGGGGTCACGGCCGACGAGGCCGAGCAGTTGCAGGCACTGATGTCCGGGGTGGTGGAGACCGGCACCGCCGAGATGCTGCAGGACGTCCCGGGTGCTCCCGTGCTGGCCAAGACCGGCACGGCCCAGTTCGTCGCCGACGGGGAGGACCTGGCCCACACCTGGCTGGTCGCGGTCCACGGTGACCTGGCGGTGGCCCTGTTCTTCAACGAGGGGCTCGGCGGCGGCCATGACAACGGTCCAGTGGTCCGGGACTTCCTGACCGCCGTGGAGGAGATCATCCCCTCGGAGGGGTGACCCCGGGGCCGATTCCCCCACTGATCTCCCGGTACCCTTGAAGTCCTCATGACCAGCGAACATCCCGCCCCCGCGCAGCACGCCCACGGGCACAACAACCGACCCGATCCGGAGCTCTACCGCACCGAGCCGGTGTCCTTCGTGCGCCGCGGCGAGCGGTTGAACCCACGCCGCCAGAAGACGTGGGATCGTTCCCACGGCAAGTACATCGTGGATGTGCCCCGGGACCGCGCCACCACGTCCGTGGCCGAGGGGACGGACATCCACTGGGACCAGGTCTTCGGCCGGACTGCCCCGCTCGTGGTGGACATCGGCTCCGGCCTCGGGGAGTCCACCGCCCAGGGGGCGATCGACCACCCGAAGTGGGACTTCATCTCGGTGGAGGTCTACACCCCCGGTCTCGCCGCCCTGCTCGTGCGGGTCGAGGACGAGGGTCTGGAGAACGTCCGCGGCGTCCAGGCGAACGCCCCCGAGGTCCTGGACCGTCTGCTGCCCGCCGGCGCGGTGCAGGAGATCTGGGTGTTCTTCCCAGATCCGTGGCACAAGACCCGCCACCACAAGCGCCGCCTCGTCAGCCCGGCCTTCGCCGACCGCGTGGCCCGGGTCCTGGCCCCCGGCGGCGTGCTGCGCCTGGCCACGGACTGGTCCAGCTACGCCGTGCACATGCGCTCCGCCATGGAGGCCCACCCGCAGCTGGCCAACGCCCATCCGGGCCGCGCCACCGGAGAGGACTCTCCGCTGACCCGGGTCCGGCTGGAGGGCAGGGAACTGGAGGTCGGGGCACAACCCATCGCACCCCGCACCGGCTCGGCTCGTGCCGGGGTCAGCGAGGCGAGTTCCGGGGCCGGCCTGGAGGACCCCGTGGACCACGAGGGAGGCTGGGCGCCCCGGTTCGAGGGCCGCCCGCTGACCAGTTTCGAGAACAAGGCGCTGCGCGCGGGACGGCTCGTGTTCGATCTCACGTACGTCCGCCTCTAGCCGCCTGCCCGCACCGGAGTAGGGCCCTCGGCAGATCACCCCGAGACACCACTTCGGCGCCCCCGCCTTTGCGCCAGCACCATCGGACAGGGATACTGGGAGGCCGAATCATCCACCGGCCTCCCCCAGGGCGCCAGCGTAGCGCCCGGCAGGTCCGGTCTGCGCGTTACCCTGGGCTGGTCACGACCGAAGGGACCCCGGTGCCCGACGCCACCCCCTCCCCTGCCACACCCAGTCAGCAGAAGAGCCCGCCGGAGAATTCCGGTGCCGTCGGGATGTACCCGCACGACATCCACCCCGGCCTGGTGCCCGGCATCGGCGTGGACGAGCAGCGCAACCGCTTCGGCCTGGACAAGCTCGTCTTCGGCATCACGGGTGCGCTGATCGTCGCCTTCGTGACGTGGGGCGTCATGGCACCGGAGTCCGTGTCCGAGGTCTCCGCCTCCGCCTTCGGCTGGTCCATGACCAACGCCGGCTGGCTGCTGAACATCACCGCCATCGTGGCCCTCGGGGCCATGCTGTTCATCGGCTTCAGCCGTTTCGGCAAGATCCGCCTGGGCCGTGACGACGAGGAACCGGAGTTCTCCCGCTTCTCGTGGGTGGCCATGATGTTCGGTGCGGGGATCGGCGTCGGGATCTTCTTCTTCGGTCCCTCCGAGCCCCTGTCCCACTACCTCTCCCCGCCGCCGGACACCGTGGCCGCCGGCACGGACTCCGCCCTGCACCAGGCCATGGCCCAGTCCCACTTCCACTGGGGCCTGCACGCCTGGGCCATGTACGCCCTGGTCGGCGGGGCCATCGCCTATGCCTCCTACCGCCGCGGCCGCGTCCCCCTGATCAGCTCGGTGTTCCGGACCCTCTTCGGAGCCCGGCAGACCGACGGCCTGGCGGGCAAGATCGTGGACATCTTCGCGATCATCGCCACCCTGTTCGGCACCGCCGCCACGCTCGGACTGGCCGCCATCCAGATCGGTCAGGGCGTGGAGATCATCTCCGGCGCCGGGCCCCTGGGCAACAACGGCCTCATCATCATCCTGGCGGTGCTCACCGCCGCCTTCATCATCAGCGCGGTCTCCGGCGTGGCCAGGGGCATCCGCTACCTGTCCAACATCAACATCCTGATGACGTTGGGCCTGATCCTGTTCGTGTTCATCGCCGGGCCCACCCTCTTCCTGCTGAACCTGCTGCCCTCGGGCGTCATGGAGTACGCGGACGAGATGTTCTCCATGATGGGCAAGTCCCTGTCCTGGGGTGCGGACACGGTGGACTTCCAGTCCTACTGGACCGGGTTCTACTGGGCCTGGTGGATCGCCTGGACCCCGTTCGTCGGCGTCTTCATCGCCCGCATCTCCCGCGGCCGAACGCTGCGGGAGTTCGTCCTGGTGGTCATGGGCGTGCCGACCTCCATCCTGATCTTCGCCTTCACCATCTTCGGCGGCGCCGCCATCTGGATGAACCGCAACGGCGTGGAGGGCACCGACGGCTCGGCCTCCGCGGAGTCCCTGCTGTTCACCCTGTTCGACCAGTTGCCGCTGTCCCAGATCACCCCGTTCATCGTGATCGCGGTGCTGGCCATCTTCTTCATCACCTCGGCCGACTCGGCCTCCGTGGTCATGGGCACCATGTCCTCCCGCGGCAACCCCGAGCCCAACAAGCTCGTGGTGGTCTTCTGGGGCCTGTGCATGATGGGCATCGCGGTGGTGATGCTGCTGGTCGGCGGCGAGACCGTCCTGACCGGCCTGCAGAACCTGACCATCCTCATCGCCCTGCCGTTCTCGGTCATCCTGCTGCTCATGGTGGTCGCCTTCCTGCGGGACCTGTCCACGGACCCCGAGGCCATCCGCCGTGACTACGCCAAGACAGCCATCTCCAACGCCGTGCGTCGCGGCATCGAGGAGCACGGCGACGACTTCGAGCTCTCCGTGCGCGAGGCCCCCGAGGGCCGCGGTGCCGGTGCCGACTTCGACTCCACCTCTGACCAGGTCACCGAGTGGTACCAGCGCACCGACGAGGAGGGTCAGCCGGTCGACTACGACTATGAGACCGGAACCTACGCCGACGGCTGGACGCCGGAGGGCACCGAGCCCCTCGCCGCCACGGCCAGCAGCACCGCTGACGCCAGCGCTGACGAGGCATCCAGCCAGGACCAGGCCGCGGGCCCCGGTGCCCAGGACCGCCGGCCGGGCCGGGGAACGTCCACCAGCTGACTCCGGCACTGCACTGACTGCCATCCGGACAGTCAGTGCAGTGCGAAGCGCTCCGTCCTCCGCCGGCTACCGGCGGAGAACGGGGCGTTCTTGTCTTCCGGTGGCACCCGGACGATCCGAGATTCAGTCGAGGGGCAGGCCCGCCGTCGCACGGGCGATGCGGTACAGCGAGGTGGTTCCCACGTCCCGGTAGCCGAAGCCGCGGTGCATCGGTCCGGAATCAGGCCGATGCCGCGACGTGTTGTGTCCGACCACACCGGCGAGACCACGCGAGTCATCCGCCCCGACCTCCAGCGGTGTGAACCGGTTCCAGCGTGGCCGCCGCGAGAGCAGCCGCCCGAGCCGGGACAGGTAATCGGTCTCCGCCAGCGCGAGGTAGATGTGCTCAGCCGTCAGCCCGAGCTTCCCGGGATCGTCCGCCAGGTCGCGGGGCAGGCCCACCACGCCGGACACCACCAGCGCATCCAGGCTGCGCGGCGGCTCGCGCCGCTGCAGGATCTGCAGGGCCCGCGCGGCCACCACGCTCCCGTAGGAATGGGCTTCCACGGCAGTGTGCGGAAGCGCCGCCCTCCCGCTCTGGGGTCCGACGCCCGCCCGCCCGGTCCCAGCGCCCGGTGCGGTTGCAGGGGGCCAGCCGGTCCCCACCGACGAGCCGGTCTCAACGGCGGGCGTGGAGCCGGCAGCGAGCCGCTCTCGGTAGTCGAACCAGCCGTCCAGGTGACGGGCCAGCCGGGCTCCGCCGCGCAGGGCGGACTGGCCGGACAGCACACCCCAGGGGCCGGGCGGGTGGTAGCCGAGCCAGGCCACCACGCACGGCAGTGACGCCCCGGCCTCCCGCTGGGCGGCCCACAATTGCCCGGCTTCCCGGACTGACCCCCACATGGCGGTGTGCACGAAGATCCCCATGCCGGAGACCTGCCAGGTCAGATGGCTGGCGGTGGACGGCTCCCCCACGGCGATGGCGGCGGAGGCCGGTCGCAGGGCCGTGCCGAGGTCATAGGCCAGCAGATGCCGCTCCGGGTAGGAGCCGTCCATGGAGCCCGGTTGCAAGGCGTGCACCAGACCGTCCAGGGCGGACTTCTGGCGTGGGCCGAGGCTCTGGCGACGGCGCATGTCCGCCCGGAGGCGGGCCCGGGTGGCCGCCCGCTCGGCGGCGTCCCAGATGTCCCGGCGAGCAACCGGCGCGACCTGCTGGTCAGGCATGGCCGGCTTGTCAGGCGTGGCCGGCTTGTCAGGCGTGGCCGGCTTGTCAGGCCCGACCGGCTCAGCCGGCTCGATCGGTTGCTCCGGCCTCAGCCCTGGCGTTTCCATATCCGCACCGTGGACGTCGTGCCGGGGCGCGGTTCCGATCCCTCGGCAGGGAAGTGCCGGCTCCCGGCGGTGGTGCCGGAGGCGGGGCCGGGGCCCGCAGTGATCTCGAAGATGCCGGGAGCGGCGGACAGAGCCGCGGCCGGGCGGCGCCACCGGGCGGCCCGGCGGGCGCGCTCGATGGTGGCCGCCGTCTCCGCGTCCCGGGCGCGGGAGGCGTGCTGCGATCCCGCCGAGCCGGCGTCGAAGGTACTGGTCACGTCCCCGGTGGCTCCCGCGGTGAACACGCGGGGGTAGCGGGCGTAGGCCTGGAAGGCCTGGATCTGCCCGGCGAGCTCCGCCACGGTGTTCTGCAGCTGCTCGACCTCGCCCTGCAGCTCCACGATCCGGCGGATGCCCTCCAGGGAGACGCCGTCCCGGCTGAGCTGCTGGATGGTGCGGAGCCGGTCCACGTCCTGCCGCGAATAGCGGCGCTGCCGGCCACCCTGGCGCTGCGGGACCACCAGTCCGATCCGGTCATACTGGCGCAGCGTCTGCGGATGCATATCCGCCAGCTCGGCTGCCACCGAGATGACGTAGATCGGCTCCTCCCAGAACGTGGTCACAGCCGGGCCTTGTCCGCCAGCCCCGCCCTCGGATGGTGTCCCGCGGTCGCGGCGGCGAAGGCCTCCACGGCGGCACGGGCGTCATCGGACAGGGAGGCGGGCACCTCAACCTGGAGCTCGACCAGGAGGTCTCCGGCCGGCGTCGAGCCCTTGGAGGGTTTCACGCCGCGGCCCTTGACGCGCAGCACGCGCCCGGAGGACGAGCCGGCGGGAACCTTGACCCTCACGGAGCCGTCCAACGTAGGCACCTCGATCGTGGCGCCGAGGGCAGCCTCGTCGAAGGAGATGGGCACGTGGACGCGCAGGTTGTTGCCGTCACGGTGGAAGAACGGGTGGTCCTTCACGCTGACGGTGACGATCAGGTCACCGGCGCCAGCGGCCCCGGGCGAGCCCTTGCCACGGGAGCGGACCTTCTGGCCGTCCTTGATGCCGGCGGGGATCCGGACGTCGATGACCTCGCCGTCCGCCGCCCGCAGGGAGATGGTGGTGCCACGCATCGCCCCGGCGAAGGAGATGCTCGTACTGGCGGTGCGATCCGCGCCCTTGGCCGGAGGGCCGCCGAAGCCGCCACCGCCGCCGAAACCACCGGAGCGGCCGCCGAAACCACCGAACAGATCGGCGAACTCAGGCGGGATGTCCCCGGTGGTCGGCCCGGAACGGCTGCGGCCGGCGCCGGTGTTGAACAGTCCGCCGAACATGTCCTCGAAGCCGCCGCCGGCAGGGCCGCCCGCGCCGGAACCGGGCGCGGAGAACCGTGCCCCCGATCCCATCGCCCGGATCGCGTCGTACTGCTGACGCTCCTCCGGGTCGGAGAGCACGGAGTTGGCCTCCGTGACCTCCTTGAACTTCTTCTCGGCGGCATCGTCACCCGGGTTCTGGTCCGGATGATACTTGCGGGCCAGCTTCCGGTAGGCCTTCTTGATGTCCGCTTCCGAGGCGTCCTTGGAGACACCGAGGACGGCGTAGAAGTCCTTGTCCACCCAATCCTGTGAGGCCATGGTGCCTCCTTTCCTGTCTGTCCTGTGGCCACCTCCGCTTCAGCCCGGGGGCTGTCCGGCGGGGCCTGTCTTGCGGCGGTCTGGTCAGCCTTCGCCGGCGGAGACCATCACCTGGGCGGCGCGCAGGACGCGCTCACCGCGGAGGTAGCCGTTGCGGAAGACCTGGACGACGTGCTCCTCCGGGATCTCCTGGCTCGGCTGGCGCAGCATGGCCTCATGGCGGGTCGGGTCGAACGGCTGGCCGACCAGGGAGTCCTGGTCCTGCCGCTCCAGCCCGAAGCCGGTGAGCACCGAGCTGAACTTGGTGGCGATCGAGGCGAACGGGCCCTCGGCGAGGTCGCCCGCGGCGCGCGCGGCGTCCAGGTCGTCCAGCACGGGCAGCAGGGCCGTCAGGACCGACTGGATGGCGTTGTCCTTGGACACGTCCCGGTCCCGGTCCACGCGGCGCTTGTAGTTCACGAACTCGGCCTGCACGCGCAACAGGTCGTTGCGCAGCTCCTCCTCGCGGGCGGTGGCGCTGACCAGCTCCGGGTCCTGGGCGCCGATGACGCCCTCGTCGGAGGCATCGGCAACACTGTTGAGGATCTGCTCGGCCTGGGAGAGCGCGTCTCCGTCCGCGTCCGCCGCACCGGAGCCGGCGTCGTTGTTGGTTTGTTCTTCAGCGGCGCCGGCGGGCTGGCCCGCCGGTTCGCGGACCTTCCCGGTCATCGGATCGATCCGGCGCTTGTCCTGGAAGCTCACCGGCTCCTCGCGCTCGCGGTCTTCTTCATTACCGTGGTTCGGCATGGTCTGGGGTCCTTTCCTCCGGTACCCCCGGGGCCGGCCGGCCCTGCCCTGACGGTGCAGGGACAGGATCCGACCGGCCCGGGTCCGGTGGCCCGCCGTCGGACGACGGGCCGGTATCAGCTAGGGATCAACGACGGGGGACGGGCCTTACTTGGACTCGCCCTTGGACTCGCCGTCCTTCGGCTCCTCCTCGTCCACGACCTCGGCGTCGACGATGTCCTCGTCCTCGCCGGCCGTGCCGGAGTCGGCACCGGAAGCACCCTCGGCCCCGGCAGCGCCGGCTTCGGAGGCCTGGGAGGCGTACAGGGCCTCACCGATCTTGGTCTGGGACGCCTGCAGCTTCTCGTAGGCGGCCTTCACCTCATCATCGTTGTCCTGCTTCTCCAGGGCGGCCTTGAGGGCGTCGACGTCGGCCTGGACCTCGGTCTTGATGTCCTCGGGCAGCTTGTCCCCGTTGTCCGCGAGCAGCTTGTCCACGGAGTACGCGGTCTGCTCAGCCTGGTTGCGGCGGTCGGCGGCCTCGCGGCGCTCCTTGTCCTCCGCAGCGTGGGCCTCGGCGTCCTTCACCATGCGGTCGATGTCGTCATCGGACAGCGAGGTGCCGCCGGTGATCGTCATGGACTGCTCGGTGCCGGTGCCCTTGTCCTTCGCGGAGACGTGGACGATGCCGTTGGCGTCGATGTCGAAGGTGACCTCGACCTGCGGCATTCCGCGCGGAGCCGGGGCGATCCCGGTCAGCTCGAAGGTGCCCAGCGGCTTGTTGTCCCGGGTGAACTCGCGCTCGCCCTGGAAGACCTGGATGGACACGGAGGGCTGGTTGTCCTCGGCGGTCGTGAAGGTCTCGGACCGCTTGGTCGGGATCGCGGTGTTGCGCTCGATGAGCTTGGTCATCACGCCACCCTTGGTCTCGATGCCCAGGGACAGCGGGGTGACGTCGATCAGCAGCACGTCCTTGCGCTCACCGGCGAGCACACCGGCCTGCAGGGCAGCACCCACCGCCACGACCTCGTCCGGGTTGACGCCCTTGTTCGGCTCCTGGCCGCCGGTCATCTCGGTGACGAGCTCCGCCACGGCCGGCATACGGGTGGAACCGCCGACGAGGACCACGTGGTCGATGTCCTTGACGGACACGCCGGCTTCCTTGATGACGTCCTCGAACGGCTTGCGGGTGCGCTCGAGCAGGTCCTTGGTCAGGTCCTGGAACTTGGCGCGGGACAGGTGCTCATCCAGGTGCACCGGGCCGTCCGCGGTCACGGACAGGTACTGCAGCGAGATGTTGGTGGAGGTGGCGGAGGACAGTTCCTTCTTGGCCTGCTCCGCCGCTTCCTTCAGGCGCTGCAGGGCGATCTTGTCCTTGGACAGGTCGGCTCCCTTGGACTTGGCCTGGGTCAGCAGCCAGTCGACGACCCGCTGATCCCAGTCGTCGCCGCCGAGGCGGTTGTCACCGGCGGTGGAACGGACCTGGATGGTGGAGAAGTCATCCTCGTCCTTGCCCACCTCGAGCAGGGAGACGTCGAAGGTGCCGCCGCCGAGGTCGAAGACCAGGATGAGCTCGTCTTCCTTGCCCTTCTCCAGGCCATAGGCCAGCGCGGCCGCAGTCGGCTCGTTGATGATGCGGGAGACCTTGAGGCCGGCGATCTCGCCGGCTTCCTTGGTGGCCTGACGCTCAGCGTCGTTGAAGTAGGCCGGCACGGTGATGACCGCGTCGGTGACCTTCTCGCCCAAGTAGTCCTCGGCGTCGTGCTTGAGCTTCATCAGGGTACGCGCGGAGATCTCCTGCGCGGTGTACTTCTTGCCATCCATCTCGGTGCTCCAGTCAGTGCCCATGTGGCGCTTGACGGAGGCGAGGGTGCGCTCGGGGTTGTTCACGGCCTGGCGCTTGGCGATCTCACCGACGAGGACCTCGCCGGACTTCGAGAAGGCGACGACGGACGGGGTGGTCCGGGAGCCTTCGGCGTTGGCGATGACGACGGGGTCGCCACCCTCCAGGACGGAGACGACAGAGTTGGTGGTGCCGAGGTCGATTCCCACTGCACGGGACATGGGCGGTTCCTTTCCTTGACGGACGATTCGAGGGCTGCGAGAGCCGGACGCCGCATGGTGCCGGACTGATGGCCGGGGCCTGCGGGCTTCCCCGCCATCCAGTCACCTGAGCGTTCAAGACTCAAGGTTTCATGTCCAGGAGGTCCCTGTCAATCTGCCTTGAGCCAACCTGACTCAACTTTGCCTTCGCTGGTGATAACCACGGGCCTCCGGCATTCATTCCCGGCGGACCCCCTGACATGCTTCGCCCACACCCGGCAGTGGCGATCGAGGGCCGTCAGGGGCGACTCCGCGCTTGTTCTGAGTAAGTCACATTAACGAAGGTGAGGCTTCGTTGCCTTGCGGGCAAGCTACCGGGGTGTTTGAGTGAGGGGATCGACACAGCGGCGCAATGCAGTACCGACAGTCGGCGCCGCACGAAAGGAGTCACGATGGCAGCGAAGAACAGCAAGGCCAAGGACACCCAGGCCAAGTACACCGTGCCCGGTCTGGAGATCGAGGACGGGCACCGCGTCGCCGAGATCCTCCAGATGCGCCTCCACGCCCTCAACGACCTCCAGCTGACGCTCAAGCACGCCCATTGGAACGTGGTCGGTCCGAACTTCATCGGCGTCCACGAGATGCTCGACCCCCAGATCGACGAGGTGCGCGCCGCCGTCGACGTCATCGCCGAGCGCATCGCCACGCTCGGGGTCTCGCCCGGGGGCACCCCCGGCGCCCTGGTGGCCGAGCGAACGTGGGATGACTACTCCCTCGGCCGGGCCGACACCATTGAGCACATCGCCGCGCTGGACCAGGTCTACGACGGCGTGATCGCTGACCACCGCAACGCCATCGAGGAGACCGGCAAGCTGGACCCGATCACCGAGGACATCCTCACCGGACAGACCGGGGACCTGGAGCAGTTCCAGTGGTTCCTGCGCTCCTTCCTCACCAACGCCGCCGGCGAGCTGAGCACGGCGGGCGCCACCACAGAGAAGAGTGCGGCCAAGCAGGGTGCGGCCAAGAAGTCCTGATCACCGCGTGACACACAGCAGGGCCCCGTCATCAGGCGGTTTCCAGGGGTCCTCGCAACACCTGATGGTTAAGTGACTGTTAGTAGA
>NZ_JBHLWH010000038.1:0-85444 GCF_042433045.1 Citricoccus parietis
TCTCTGTGAGCGAGGCCCCGGCCCGCAACCCCTCGCGAACCGCGACGGGTCAATACATACCGTCTAGCGGGCCACCAGCTCCGCCACCGAGCCGGGCCCCTTGGGGAGCGAGCGGGCGAAGATGACGGCACCGGCCGCCGCGATCGCCGCCACCGCCCAGATGCCGAAGGCCAGTCCGGCCATCCCCGTGACGGCGGAGAGCACCGCCGGCCCGGTGAGCATGCCGACATCGGACAGCTGCCGCCACAGTGCCAGGAACTGGGGCCGGCCCTCCGGCGGCGAGTAGTCGGCGCCGAGCGTCATCACGATCCCGGAGCCGAAGCCGTTGCCCAGGCCCACCACCACGGCCACCGCGGCGAACCACCAGGGGGATCCGGTCAACGGCACCAGTGCCGTGCCCAGGGCCAGTCCGGCCATGCAGAACACGGCCACCACGCGGCGTCCCCGGCGGTCCATGAGGAACCCCGAGGGGTAGAACATCACCAGATCGGCCAGCCCCGTGAGCCCGTAGACCGCCGAGGCCGCCGCTGGGCTCAAGCCGAGTTCCGTGGCCCACAGCGGGATCACAGCAGAACGGCTGGCCCGGGCCGCGGACAGGCACAGCACGCCGATGCCAGCGGTCAGCAGCACCCGGCGGTGCCGGCGTGCCAGCCACCGCATGGTGGGCCGGTGGCCCGGCCCGTTGGTGGCTGAAGAAGCGGGCGCAGCGGTGGGCGAGGCGGGCTGGGAGCTGCCGGCCGGCGTCGTTCCCGGTACGGGCAGGTCCTTGATGGTGAAGCTCATGCCGGCGGCGAGCACCATGGCCGCCGTGGCCACCACAAAGGCTCCCTGCAGGCCCATGACGGTCTGCAGTCCGGCCCCGAGGAAGGGCCCGGCGAACATGCCGACGCGGATGGTGCCGCCGAGGGTGGACATCGCCCGGGCCCGATGGCTGCCCGGGACGGCCACCGCGAGGTAGGACTGGCGGGCAAGGTTGAAGCCGGCGCCGGCCATGCCCACGATCACCAGGCCGGCGAGCAGCAGGCCGAGCCCGGTGTGATCCGCCACCGGCAGCCATCCGGCCACGGCGGCCAGGGTCACCAGGGCGCCGAGGGACCCCACCCAGGCGGAGACGATGATCGTGATGCGTTCACCGGCGCGGGAGGCCAGCCAGGCGGCCGGCGCATTGGCGACGAGGGAGCCGATGCTGACCAGGGTGACCGAGGCGGCCGCCAGTGCCAGTGAGGCGCCGAACGCCGTGGCGGCCGGGGCCATGGCCGGCATGATCGCGCCGAGGCCCACCGCGTAGACGGCCGAGGGCGCATAGATCTGGAAGGCCTGTTCCAGCGGTCCGCCGCGGAAACCCCCGAACCGGCGACGCCGGCGCTCGGCTGCGGACATGGCTCGCCTTTCGCTGGACTCGGGAGCCACGCTACCGGAGCGCGCCGGCCCGGCCGGTCAGAGGACCGGCCGGGCCAGCGCGGGATGGGTTTCTGTGCGGGACTGCCGCGCGGGACGGGCCTAGTCGAAGGACTCCGCGGTCTCGTAGCCCTGCCCGTTGTACTTCTGCACCACCACGGTGGACACGGCCGGCTGGCCGTCCTCGGTGGTGTTGACCGAGGTGCCCTCGAGCATCAGCGGGGCCTGCAGGTCCTCGATGCTGCGCAGGGCCTCCATGAAGTTCTCCCGGGTCGGCTCGGTCATGTTCTTGAAGGCCTCCTCCAGGGTGGCACCGACCATGTAGCTCCACATGCAGTGCGGGAAGTCCGGCGTGGTCGTGTAATCGGCGGCGTACTGCTCGAGGTTCTCCAGGAAGGCCACCACGTCCTCGTCCTCGGCGAAGGCCGGGCTCTGCGGGGCCTTGGCGAAGGACACCGAGTAGAAGCCGTCCTCAGCGTCAGCGGCGGCCGGCTCGAGGATGGCGACCGGGCTGGAGGTGTTGGACGGCAGGAACCAACTCGGGGACCAGCCCAGCTCGCGGCTCTTCTCGATCGAGGAGATCACGAGCGGGGTGATGGACATGGCGTTGAAGAACACGTCCGCGTCCGTCCCGGCGAGTTCGGTGAGTTGGGCGTCGACCGAGGTGTCCGTGGCCTCATAGGTCAGTTCCGAAACGATCTCGATGTTCTCAGAGCCGGAGATGGCCTCCTTGAAGCCCTCGACGTAGCCTTCGCCGTAGTCGTCGTTCTGGGACAGGATGGCGACGGTCAGGTCCTCGTCGGAACCGGCCAGCAGCTCACCGAAGGCCTCCCCCTCGTTCTGGTAGATCGGCACGAAGCCCAGCTGCCAGGGGCTCTCGGTCTGGTCGCTGAAGATCGGGTCACCGGTCTGGACGAGCACCTGGGGGACCTCGGAATCGATGGCGGCCTCGCGGTAGGCCCGGTTGGTGGGCGTGCCGAGGCCGGAGGTGAATGCGAAGACGTTGCCGTTGTTCTGCTGGAAGTTGGACAGCGCCTTCTGCGGATCGTAGGTGTCGTCGAACGCCTCGATCTCCACCGTGCGGGTCTTGCCGTCCCCGAACTCGATGCCGCCGGCCTCGTTGGCCGCGCCCATGTACGCGGCGAGTCCGGCCACCGTGCAGGTGCCCGGACCGGCCGTGCCGCCGCTGAGCGGGGTGGTGACGCCCAGGGTGATGGCCTCGTCCGTGATGCCGGGGCTGGCCGCCGCTCCGCCGCCGTCTCCACCGCCGTCCGATCCGCCGCCGTCAGAACGGCCGCATCCGGACAGGGCCATGGCGGCGACGGCGCCCATGGCAACGGCACTGAGGACCTTCTTCTTCAGGATCATGGCGAGTCTTCCTTTGCTGAAGCGGAACTGGGAGGGGTAGTGGGACTGGTACTGGATGACGGGCGCGATGAGCGGCCGGTCCAGCGGCGCAGCACCCTCGGCAGGCTGGCGACGCCGCCGGGGAGGACGAACAGCACCAGCAGCAGGATCGCGCCCTGGATGAGTGAGGTGAGCGTGGGGGCCACCTCGTTGGTGAAGTTGGGGACCAGCACGTAGTAGACGCCACCGATCAGCGAGCCGATGATGCTGCCGGCGCCGCCGACCACCATGGCGGCCAGCAGGCTGATCGAGTGGTGGAAGGCCAAAGTCTCGGGGGACGTGTACTGCACGACCACCATGTAGAGGAACCCGCTGACGCCGCCGACCATCGAGGCGATCGTGAAGGCGAGGACCTTGTACCGGTAGGGCGAGATGCCCATGGCCCCGGCCACGGCCTCGTTCTCCTTGACGATCCGGAAGGCCCGGCCGTACTTGCCGCGGACCAGGTTGAAGACCAGCAGGAAGGAGATCCCGCCGATGCCCAGCACGAGGTAGTACTGCCACTGGTCATTGGCCAGGCCGGTCCAGTCGGGCGCGGATGAGAACCGGGCGGAGATGCCCTGGGAGCCGCCGGTGAGATCGCTGAGCCGCTTGGCCAGGGGGACGCCGATGATCGGCAGGGCGATGGTCACCATGGCGATCGCCAGTCCCCCGAGCCGCGCGGCCGCCAGGGCCACGATCAGTCCGACCACGCCGGGGATGACGACGGCGGCGAGGAACACCAGCGCGATGTTCCAGCCGTTCTCCACCCCGTAGGCGGTGACGTAGGCGCCGAGGCCCAGGAAGAAGATCTGGCCGAGGGAGACCTGGCCCGTGTAGCCCATGATGACGTTGAGGCCGAGCACGGCGACGGCAAAGACGCCGACCCGCGCCAGCGTCTGGTTGACGGGGATGGGCAGCAGCAAGGGGGCCACCACGAGCAGCACCACGACCACCAGGGCGAGGGTGAGCTGGAACCACGGTGTCCGGAGCAGTCCGGTCTTCTGCGCGCCCATCAGACTCGCACCACGGTCTTGCGTCCGAACAGACCCTGGGGCCGCAGCAGGAGGACCACGAAGAGCAGGATGAAGGGCACCGCGATCTTCAGGTCATGGCCGATGATCGGCACGTAGACGGCGGCCAGGTTCTCCAGGACGCCGATCAGCCACGCCGCGACGACCACCCCGACGGGGCTGGTGATCCCACCGAGGATGACGGCGGCCAGCGCGTAGACGAGGGTGGTGTCCAGCATGCCCGGGGTCAGCGAGAGCCGCGGTGCCACGAGGGCTCCGGCGACCGCGCCGAGTGCGGCGGCCAGCCCCCAGCCGACCATGAGCAGCCGCCCGACCGGCAATCCCGCGAAGGACGCGGACTGACGGTTGTCCGCCACAGCACGCAGGGCCAGGCCCAGCTTGGTCTGGCGGAACAGCAACTGCAGCAGAACCATGATCCCGGCGATCGCCAGGAAGGTGCCGAGGGACCGCCAGCTGATCGCGGCACCCAGGAAGGTGAAGGCCGAGGACGGGAACAGGGAGGGGAACTGCAGGTTGTTGTAGGACCACAGCCACCCGCAGATGCCGGTGAGCAGGGTCAGCAGTCCGACCGTGACCACCACCTGGGTGTCCTCCGCCCCGCCCATGAAGCGGCGCATCAGGAAGCGTTCGATCAGTGCCCCGATGACGAACGAGGCCGCCACGGAGAGCAGGATGGCCACGATCAGGGGCAGCCCCAGCCCGAGGAAGGTGAAGGCCAGGTAGGCCGAGAGCACGGCCATGCCGCCCTGGGCGAAGTTGATCATGCCGGTGGACTGGTTGACCAGGACGATCGCCAGCGCGATCGCCCCGTAGACAGAGCCCATGGCGAGGCCGTCGACCACCAATTGGATGAAGGTTCCCATCATCAGCCTCCCAGGTATGCCTTGCGGATCTCGTCACGGCCCTTGAGCTCCGCCGAGGTTCCGCTCAGGACGCTGCGGCCCGTCTCCAGGACGGTCGCCGTGTCCACGATCGTGAAGGCGAGGTTGGCGTTCTGCTCCACGAGGAGCATGGCCACGCCGGTCTCCTCGCGCAGCGCCCGGATCGCGTCATAGACGGTCTTCGCGGTGCTGGGGGCCAGCCCGAGGGAGGCCTCGTCCAGCAGCAGGAGCTTGGGGCGAGCCATGTAGGCGCGGCCCACGGCCAGCATCTGCTGCTCGCCTCCGGACAGGGCCGAGGCGTTCGCGGTGTAGCGCTCCTGCAGGTTGGGGAACAGCTCCAGCAGGTGGTCGATGTCCTGCTGGATCCGCTTGCGGTCCTTGCGCAGGTAGCCCCCCACCTGGAGGTTCTCCTTGACCGTGAGGTTTCCCAGGGTGCCGCGCCCCTCCGGCACGTGGGCGATTCCGAGGGCGGCGACCTCGTTCGGCTTCCGGCCACGGATGTCCTGGCCCTCGAAGCGGATCTGTCCACCGGTCCTGACGGCACCGCTGATGGCGCGCAGGGTGGTGGTCTTCCCCGCTCCGTTGGCGCCGAGGATGCCTACGGCGCCCCGCTCGGGGACGCTCAGAGACACCCCGTGGAGCACTCGGACGGGGCCGTAGTGCGCCGTCAGGTCCGTGATCTCAAGCAGCGTCATCGCCGATGCCCTCCGCCGTGTCCGTACTGTCCTTGCTCTCCTTGCCCAGATACGCCTCGATCACCCGGGGATCGGACTGGGCCTCCGCCGCGGTCCCCTCCATGAGCTTGCTGCCGTGGTCCAGCACGACGACCCGGTCCGCCAGGGCGGAGATCACCCCCATGTGGTGTTCCACGATCACGAGCGTGATCTCGCCGACGGCCTTGAGGCCGTGGATGGTCTGGATGAACGCGTCGACCTCGCCGTGGGACAGCCCGGCGGCGGGCTCGTCCAGCAGCAGTACCTGCGGCCGCGCCATCAGGGCCCGGCACAGTTCCACGCCTTTGTGCAGGCCATGGGAGAGTTCGTCCGCGCTGCGGTGCGCCGCCCAGCCGAGGCCGAGGTCCTCCAACCGCCCCAGTGCCTCGGCCCTCAGCTCGCGTTCGCTGCGGACCATCGGCGGCAGGCGCACGGCCCACGACGCCGGCCCGCCCGGCAGGCGCGCGTGTCCGCCCAACAGCACGTTGTCCAGGACGGTGGACTCCAGTTGCAGCGCCGGGTGCTGGAAGGTCCGGGCGAGGCCGTGGCGGGACATGCCGGCCGGGCGGATCTGACTGATCTCGGCATCGTCGATCCGGATGGAGCCGGAGCTCGGCCGGTAGTGGCCGGAGATGCAATTGAACAGGGAGGTCTTGCCCGCCCCGTTGGGGCCGACCAGGCCGAGGACCGTTCCCGGTTCCACGGCGAAGCCGACATCCTTCAGGACGGTCACTCCGCCGAAGTGGAGGTTGACCTCCGCCAACGTCAAACGTGCTGCCATGTGCCCACTGACTCTTCCGGTGCGGGGTGAAGGGGGACACCACTCCCGTGGGAGTAGTGCAGACGGGTCAGGCCGGAGGGGGGTGATCCAGATCACAACCGCGTCTGGCTTGGATCGTAGGCGCATCCGGGCAGGATTGCCAACAATATTGGTGGCAATCAGTGGGACCGTGCCCTTTTCGTGACGTCCGGCCGGCAACCCCGTCGCCTGTGATCTCCCGCACAAGACCGGCCCCGGGGCCTCCCCGCCCGCCTCGGCACCAGCCCGTCGCCGCTAACATGTCCCCCATGCCTTCGCCAGAGTCGCCCTCCGCCCCCGCCACACTGGACACCGTGAACTCCGTGGACACCCCGGGCCCGAAGAACGCCCTGGACCGGTTCTTCATGATCACCAGACGCGGCTCGACGGTGGCCCAGGAGATCCGCGGCGGCCTCGCCACATTCCTGGCGATGAGCTACATCATCGTGCTCAACCCACTGGTCCTCTCCGGCCCCGACGCCAACGGGGACACCCTCGGCATCGCCCGGGTCGCCGCGGTGACCGCCCTCGTGGCCGGCATCTCCACCATCGCCATGGGCGTGTGGGCCCGCCACCCCTTCGCCCTGGCCGCCGGTCTGGGCGTCAACGCGCTCGTGGCCATCACGGTCGCCACCACCACCGGGATCACCTGGCCCGCCGTCATGGGCCTGGTGGTGATCGCCGGGCTGGTCATGGTCCTCCTCGTGGCCACCGGCTTCCGTCAGGCCGTGTTCAACGCCGTCCCGGACGCCCTGAAGACCGCGATCGTGGTGGGCATCGGCCTGTTCATCGCCCTGATCGGCCTGGTCAACTCGGGCTTCATCCGCCGGGTGCCCGATGCCGCCGGGACCACCGTGCCGGTCGGGCTGGGGACCGGCGGGGAACTGGAGGGCTGGCCGGTGCTGGTCTTCGTCGTCGGGCTGCTGGTGACCGCCGTGCTCGTGGTCCGCAAGACCCGCGGCGCCATCCTCATCGGGATCGTGGTGGCCACGGTGCTGGCCAACATCCTGGAGGCCGTCTTCCACATCGGCCCGTCCGTGGACGAGGCGGGCAACGCCAACCCCACCGGCTGGTCCCTGGTGGCCCCGTCCTTCCCCGAATGGTCCGCACCGGATCTCTCCCTCGTGGGCCAGGCCGACCTCCTCGGCGCCTTCACCCAGGTCGGCCCGCTGATGGCCTTGTTGCTGGTCTTCGCCATCCTGCTGTCCGTGTTCTTCGACGCCATGGGCACCTCCGTGGGCCTGGCCCGGGAGGCCGGAAACGTCACGAAGGACGGGGACATCCCGCACCTGAACCGGGTCCTCATGGTGGACGCGCTGGCCGTGTCCGGCGGCGGCGGTGCCTCCGGCTCCGCCAACCAGATCTTCGTGGAGTCCGGGACCGGCATCGGCGAGGGGGCCCGCACCGGCTTCGCCTCCGTGGTCACCGGTGTGCTGTTCCTGCTGGCGATGTTCCTGACACCGCTGATCTACCTGGTGCCGTTCGAGGCCGTGGCTCCGGCCCTCGTGGTGGTCGGCTTCATGATGGCCACCCAGGTGGTCCAGATCGACTGGTCGGACTGGGGCGCCGCCCTGCCGGCCTTCCTCACCTTCATCCTGATGCCGTTCACCTACTCGATCGCCAACGGCATCGGCGCCGGCATGATCGCCTACGCCGTCATCCGCACAGCGCAGGGCCGGGGCAAGGACGTCCACCCGCTGCTGTGGGTGGTGGCGGCGGCCTTCGTCGTCTACTTCGGCATGGGCGTCTTCCGCGGCCTGCTGGGCGTGTGAGTGCGGTGGTGACACACCCCACAGTCACCCTGCGGTACGGTCTGAGTCGTTAAGAACCATTAACCCAGCCAACCGCACCCCAGGAGCACCATGGAGTTCACCGACCGCACGTTCCTTGTCACCGGCGGGGCCTCCGGCCTCGGCGCCGCCACCGCCCGAGCCCTGCTGGCCCGTGGCGCCCGCGTGGTGGCCGCCGACCTCAAGGGCACACCTCCTTCAGGGGCCGTCCTCGTCGAGACGGACGTGACGGACCCGGCGCAGGTGGCCCACGCCGTGGAGGTGGCGGGCCAGCAGGGCGGGCCGCTGGCCGGCGTCGTGAACTGTGCCGGTATCGCCACCGCGGAGAAGGTGCTCGGCAGGCAGGGGCCGCACGAGCTGGAGTCCTTCGCGCGGACCGTGCAGATCAACCTCATCGGCACATTCAACGTGATCCGCCTGGCGTCCGAGGCGATGGCACAGAACGAGCCCGGAGAGGACGGCGAGCGCGGGATCATCATCAATACCGCCTCCGTGGCGGCCTTCGACGGCCAGATCGGCCAGGCCGCGTACTCGGCCTCCAAGGGCGGCGTGGCCGCCATGACCCTGCCGATCGCCCGCGAGCTGGCCCGCCATGGCATCCGCGTCATGACGATCGCCCCGGGCATCTTCTGGACCCCCATGATGGCGGGGCTGCCCGAGTCCGCGCAGGAGTCGCTGGGCCAGCAGGTCCCGTTCCCGTCCCGCCTCGGCCAGCCGGAGGAGTACGCGGAGCTGGCCCTGCACATCATGCAGAACCGCATGCTCAACGGGGAGACCATCCGCCTGGACGGCGCCATCCGCATGGCCCCGAAGTAGACCCTGCCTCCACAGAGCCTCAGCGCCACAGTGCGACGGCACCTCAGCCGAGAGCGGACCGCCCGCCCCCACACCCGGGGCCGGCGGTCCGTGCTGTTGAATGGCCTGTATGACTTCCGCGAGCTCCCAGCACACCAGCACGGATACCACGACGCCGGCCGGCGGCTCCCAGCCCCCGGTGGCCGAGGCGCGGCCCGTGACCCGCACACACCACGGGCACACGTTCACCGACGACTTCGACTGGCTGCGGGACAAGGAGTCCGACGAGGTCATCGCGCACCTCAACGCCGAGAACGCGTACACGGCATCCGTGACGGCAGACCAGGAACCGTTGCGCGCGGCGATCTTCGGGGAGATCAAGGCCCACACCGTGGAGACCGACCTGTCCGTGCCCTCCCGCAAGGACGGCTGGTGGTACTTCGTGCGCACCGAGGAGGGCCAGCAGTACGCCACCCACTGCCGCGTCCGGGCCACCGACACCGGTGACCGACTGGCCGACTGGACTCCGCCGGTGATCGAGCCCGGCGTGCCGGTGGCCGGCGAACAGGTCATCCTGGACGGCAACGCCGAAGCTGAGGGCCAGCCCTTCTTCTCCCTGGGCGGGATCGCCGTCTCGCGGGACGGGAACCTGATGGCCTACGCCGTGGACCACGCCGGGGACGAGCGCTTCACCCTGCGCATCCGGGACCTGCGCACCGGTACGGACCTGGCGGACGAGATCCCCAACGTGTCCTACGGGCTGGTGTTCGACGCCACCGGTACCCGGGTGTTCTACACCGTCCCGGACGACTCCTGGCGCCCCTACCGGATCCTCGCCCACACCCTCGGCACCGGCGTGGAGCAGGACCGCCTGCTGTTCCAGGAGGACGATCCCGGCATGTGGTCCGGCTTCGGGCTCTCCGCGGACCGTACCGAATTGCTGGTCTCCGTGGGCAACTCGGAGATCGCCGAGACGCTCGCCCTGGACCTGCCCGACTCCCCCGACGAGCCGCTGGGCGAGTTGCGGATGCTGGTCTCCCGGGATCTCGGACTGTTGCATGACGTGGATCCGGTCACCCTGGACACCGCCGGCCGCCAGGGCGGCCAGGGCGGCCAGGGCGGCCAGGACAGCACCGGCCGGTACTACGTGATCGTGCACAACAAGGATTTCTCCAGCGAGGACGAGGAGCACGGCCCCACGCCAGCCCCGAACAACATGGTGTCACTGGCAGCCCGGGACACGGTGACGGATCCGCGGTTCTGGCGCACCGTCGTGCGGCATTCAGACTCCACGAAGGTGGACGGCACTGCGGTCACCGCCACGCATCTGGTCCTGGGCGTGCGCCGCGAGACGACCCCGCGCACCCTGGTGATGCCGCTGGCTGGACTGGGTACCGAGGGGCAGGCGGCGCCGGTGGAGCCGGACTTCGGCGAGGAGCTGTACTCCTGCGAACTGGGAGCGGCCCCCTTCGACTCGCCGTTCCTGCGGCTCGGGTACTCCTCCTGGGTCACTCCCACCCAGGTCCTGGACTACGAGGTGGACGGCGGGGAGGACTCGGGCCGGCTGCACCTGCGCCGGCAGGTCGAGGTCCCGGGCTACGACCCGGAGCAGTACCTCGTGGAGCGCTGGTGGGCCCCGGCCGAGAGCGCCGCCGGGGACGCCCGCAAGGCCGCCATCCCGCTGACCGTGATCCGCCGCCAGGATACCGAGTGGGACGGCTCGAACCCGTGTGTGGTCTACGGCTACGGCAGCTACGAGATGTCCATGGACCCTGGCTTCACCGCCGCGCGGCTGTCCCTGCTGGACCGGGGCGTGGTCTACGTGGTGGCGCACGTGCGCGGCGGGGGCGAGCTGGGCCGCGGCTGGTACGACCACGGCAAGAAGCTGCACAAGAAGAACTCGTTCACCGACTTCGTTGACGCCACCCGCTTCGTGGCGCAGTCCGGCTGGGTGGACCCGGACCGGATCGCGGCGATGGGCGGCTCCGCCGGCGGACTGCTCATGGGCGGCGTGCTGAACCTGGCCCCCGAGCTGTACCGGGCCTGCGTGGCCCAGGTGCCGTTCGTGGACGCGCTGACCTCCATCCTGGACCCGGACCTGCCGCTGTCCGCCCTGGAGTGGGAGGAGTGGGGCAACCCCATCACCGATCCCGAGGTCTACCGGTACATGCAGGAGTACACCCCCTACGAGAACGTGCGCGCGGTGGACTACCCGGCGGTCGCCGCGGTGACCTCCCTGAATGACACCCGCGTGCTGTACGTGGAGCCGGCCAAGTGGGTCCAGCAGCTGCGCCGCACCGTCACCTCGGACCAGACCACGCCGCTGGCCGAGGGCGGTGCCCCGATCGTGCTCAAGACCGAGATGGACGGCGGCCACGGCGGCGCCTCCGGCCGGTACCGGGCCTGGGAGGACCGCGCCTGGGACTACGCGTTCCTGCTGACGGCCCTGGGCGCCACCGAGCTCCGCTGATCCGCCGACCGGCGCCCGGCCAGGGTCACGATCAGCGGCGTTGAGCCTGGAGGGATTCACGCGAAAGGGGGCTTGATCCGTGAATCCCTCCAGACACAACATTGGCGGCAGCCGTGGTCAGGCCCTGCGCCGTGGCGGGTCAGGGCGCGCAGGGGCCGAGCTTCGCCCGGACCGCCGCCAGCTCGGCCTCGGTCATGCCGTGGGCGGTGAGGAGATCGGCCACGGCCTCGGCATCCGGCAGCGAGGCGGCGAACTCCTCCAGGGCCTCGATCCGACCGGAGAGGAACGCGTCCAGCTCCGCCCCGTCCAGATGCCGCTCATGGGGGTGGGGCACGGGGCTGATGCGGTGCCATTCGTTGATGCCGCGAGCGCCGGCGTCGTACTGGGGTCCGACCAGGTCCCGGCGGCCGGCGAGCAACAGCAGCAGGGTGACCACCAGGCCCGTCCGGTCCCGCCCGGCCGAGCAGTGCAGCACCACCGAGCCGGGCGCGGCGGCGATGGCCGTGAACACGGCGGCCACACGGTCCGGGAAATACTGGAGCGTGGACGGGTAGTACCGCGGATGGTTGGGATACGGTGCGCCGTCGGCGAGCGCAGGGGCCAGATAGTCCTCATAACCGTCATGCGTGTGATCCTCCACGGGCCGGTGCAGGATCTCGATGCCGGCATAGGCCGCCTCGGACACCTCAGGGTCGGTGGGGCGGCGCCGGCGCTCGGGGGTGCCGCGGAGGTCGATCACCGTACTCACGCCGTCCCGGCGCAGCTGCTGCCAACCGTGATCCGTCAGCCATTCCAGCCGTCCCATCCGGTAGACGCCACCCAGGACGCGGCGGGCGTTAACCGCCCCCTCCCAGATCACGGGGGCCGTGAAATCCTCGCTCATGCAACCCACTGTGCCACTGTCGCGACCCTCAGCGCCGACCGTGATGTATCTCACCTGGATTTGACCTGGCCCCCACCACCTCGGCTACGGTCGATTGTCTGCAATCCCAGGTGGGTCCCCGAGTCAGCATTCCGGGGCCGTCCTCACCGGACTCGACTCCGGCGCCCCTGGTCCACCCTCCCTGGGAGGACCGGGCCTCACGCCCGATCGGCCCTGGAACACCCCTGGCGGGGTGAACCGCACCAGGAAGATCACCTGTGTCCGAAACAGAGTCCCATCCCTCGGTAGTTCTCCCCTCTGGCTCGCCCCAGACGGCCCCGCAGTCCGGCCAGTCCCGGCGGCGCAACCGCTTCTCCCGGCCGACCCGTCCGCCGCGGAAGAAGACCCCGGCCGCCGCCATCCGCAAGGCCACGGCCGCCTCGGCCCTCGGCAACGCGACGGAGTGGTACGACTACGGCGTCTACGCCGTGGCCACCGCCTACATCACGCAGAACTTCTTCCCGGGCGAGGGCGGCATGCTGCTGACCCTGGCGACGTTCGCGATCTCCTTCCTGGTCCGCCCGATCGGCGGCCTCGTCTGGGGTCCGCTGGGTGACCGGATCGGCCGCAAGGGCATCCTCGCCCTGACCATCCTGATGATGTCCGGTGCCACGTTCCTCATCGGCGTGCTGCCGACCTTCGAACAGGTCGGCGTCCTGGCCCCGGTCCTGCTGATCGTGCTGCGCATGGTCCAGGGCTTCTCCACCGGCGGCGAGTACGGCGGTGCGGCCACCTACATGTCCGAGTACGCCCCGGACCGCAAGCGCGGCTTCTTCGGCTCGTTCCTGGAGTTCGGCACCCTGGGCGGCTTCGCCCTGGGCACGGCGATCATGCTCCTGCTGGAACTCATCCTCTCCCCCGAGCAGATGTCCTCCTGGGGCTGGCGCCTGCCCTTCCTGCTGGCCGCCCCCATGGGCCTGATCGGCTTCTACCTGCGCTCCAAGCTGGACGACACCCCGGTCTATGAGGAGATGAACGGCTCGCCTGACCACGGCACCGCGCATGACGCCGGCGCGCCGGGTGAGGCCCCCACCGCACCGGCCGCTTCGGCCGCTTCGGCTGGCCCCACCACGGCGGAAGGCGCCTCGGCGAGCGGGACTCCCACGCCGCCGTCGTTGCCGGCGCTGTTCCGCGAGCACTGGAAGCCGATGCTGGTGATGACCGGGCTGGTGATCTCGGTGAACGTGGTCAACTACACGCTGTTGTCCTACATGCCGACCTACCTGGAGCAGCAGATCGGCCTGCCGGCTGCGGCCGGCCTGATGGTCATCCTCATCGGCGAGGTCGCCATGATGGCGCTCATGCCGTGGGCCGGCGGCCTCTCGGACAAGCACGGGCGCAAGCCGTCCTGGTTCTTCTCCCTGGGCGGGCTGATCCTGCTGGCCATCCCGATGTTCATGCTGATGGGCATGAACTTCGGACTGGCGATCCTCGGCTTCGCCGTACTGGGCCTGCTGTACATCCCGCAGCTGTCCACGATCACCGCCACGTTCCCGGCCATGTTCCCGACCCACGCCCGGTTCTCCGGCTTCGCGATCACCTACAACATCGCCACGTCCATCTTCGGCGGCACCGCCGCCCTGGTGAACGAATGGGGCATCGGTGTCACGGGCGATGTGCAGTTCCCGGCGTACTACATGATGGCCGCCTGCGCCGTGGGCCTGGTCTGCGCCTGGTTCATGCGGGAGACCGCCGGCGCCTCCCTGCGCGGCTCCGAGGTCCCCGGATCCATCGGCTCCGCCGTGGTCCCCGGCTCCCCGGCCGAGACGGCCCTCGAGGAGGGGCGCCAGCCCGAGCAGCGGACGATGGACGAGGAGCAGATGCTCACCCTGGCCGCCGAGGCCCGCGAGGCCGCCGCCACCGGCGCCGGCGGTGTGGCGATGCATGGGCGAGACGGGGCTGACGGTGTCGGTGACGGTGTCGAGGATCCCGACGGCGGCACCCGCGTGGGTGCGCCCGTCACCTGATCAGCCTCCCTCACCGGCCTGATGCGCCCCGATTGAGTCTGGACCATTTCACGCGAAGACTCCCTTCTCGTGTGAAAGGGTCCAGACTCATGTGCACATACTTCGCAAGGGGAGAGCCTCACCGAGGTCTAACTCATCACGGAAGCACTGAAAGCCTATCTGGCGGCGTAGGCGCGCGAACGGACGCACCACCCCCTGGAACTAGACTCGGCCGGGTGAGCACTGAACAGACCTCCCCCGCAACCGCCTACCCTAACGCCCTGCCGGAGAAGGTGTCGGACCTCTTCGACCCGCAGCACTGGCGGGTGGTGAACGGCTTCGACTTCGAGGACCTCACCTACCACCGCCAGGTGGAGCGGGACTCCTCCGGGGCGATCGTGCGGGACCTGCCGACCGTCCGCATCGCCTTCGACCGCCCGGAGGTCCGCAACGCGTTCCGGCCCGGCACGGTGGACGAGCTGTACCGGGCGCTGGACCACGCCCGCATGACGACGGACGTCGGCTGCATCCTGCTCACCGGCAACGGCCCCTCCGCCAAGGACGGCGGCCACTCGTTCTGCTCCGGTGGCGACCAGCGCATCCGCGGCCGGGACGGCTACCGCTACGCCGGGGGGGACACTGCCGAGACCGTAGACCCGGCCCGCGCCGGCCGCCTGCACATCCTCGAGGTCCAGCGGCTCATGCGCACCACGCCCAAGCCGGTCATCGCCGTCGTCAACGGCTGGGCGGCCGGCGGCGGGCACTCCCTGCACGTGGTGGCCGACCTGACGATCGCCTCGAGGCAGCACGGGAAGTTCAAGCAGACCGACGCCACGGTGGGCTCCTTCGACGCCGGCTACGGCTCCGAGCTGCTGGCCCGCCACGCCGGCCAGAAGAACGCCCGGGCCATCTTCTTCCTCGGCCGCGAGTACTCCGCCGAACAGATGGTGCAGATGGGCGCGGTGAACGAGGCCGTGGACCACGAGCGCCTCGAGGAGGTGGCCCTCGAGTACGCCGCGGACATCAACCGCCAGTCCCCGCAGGCCATCCGCATGCTCAAGTTCGCCTTCAACATGGCCGACGACGGCATGGCCGGCCAGCAGGTCTTCGCCGGCGAGGCCACCCGCATGGGCTACATGACGGATGAGGCCGTGGAGGGCCGGGACGCGTTCCTGCAGAAGCGTGATCCCGACTGGTCGGCGTTCCCGCACCACTTCTGAGCGGGCTGGGCGTCAGGCCCGGACCCTCACTACCCCACATGCCGACGGATCCGGAATTCAAGGCCCTTCCTGACCGCCGCCCACTCGGCCGCAACCACGGAGTAGACGGCAGTGTCGCGAACATAGCCATCGCGCTGGGCCTGCTGGCGGAGTACTCCGTCGAGCTTGGCGCCCAGCCGCTCGATAGCGGCGCGGGAAGGGCCGTTCATCCAGTCGGTCCGGAATTCGACGGCGGCCACACCCCACACGTCGAAGGCCTGAGTCATCATCAGTAGTTTCGACTCGGCGTTGGTTCCCGTGCCCGAGACGGAAGCGGCATTCCAGGTGGCGCCGATCTCCAGACGGGGGACGGTGTGGTCCACGTTCAAGAAGGTCGTCATGCCGATAAGGGCACCGTCGAACACCCGCCGCGTCGCGTAGGGAACCATCATGCCGGCCTCCTGCAAGTCCAGCCTCCGGTCGATCTCCGCCGCCATGCCCTCCGGCGTGGGAACGTTCGCGTACCACAGCTCCCATTGCCGCCCGTCCGCCACTGCCGTGCGCAAGCCTGGCGCGTGATCCACTGTCAGGGGTTCAAGGTCAACGAGCCGGCCGGTCATCGAAACCGGGCCGATGGTGCGTCTGGGCGTGGTCATGGGCCGATCCTAGTGTGATGCCGCCTGACCCCTCGGGGTTACACCGTCTCGCCACTGGCTAGACTCGATCCGTGCCTGTGACCCCTGCCGACCTCGACCGCGCTCAGCGTGCGCTGGCCGCTGCCCTGGACGGCTCCGGCCCTCCGGTCGAGTTCACCGAGGGCGGCCGGATCGTCCTCCGTCCCGATGCCGCGGATCCGGCGGCCGGCGGTGCCAGGGGGACGGTCGCCGTCGTGCGCACCTCCGGCTCCACCGGGACCCCCAAGCAGACCCTGCTGACGCGCGAGGCCCTGGCCGCCTCGGCCGCGGCGACCGCCAGCCGGATCGGCGGCGAGGGACAGTGGCTGCTGGCAGTGGGCCTGCACTACGTGGCCGGACTGGCCGTGCTCTCCCGCTCCATCGCGGCCGGAACCACCCCCGTCCCGCTGGCCCCCGGCCCGTTCAAGCCGCAGTCCTTCGTGGAGGCCGTGGACCGGATGGAACGCGGCACCGGCTTCCGCGCCCTGTCCCTCGTGCCCACCATGCTCTCCCGCCTCCTGGTGCCCGACGCCGGCCCGGGTGCCTCGAGCCCTTCTGGCGCCGGATTCGCCGGGGCCGCGGTGGATGCCCTCCGCACCTTCGACGCGATCCTCATCGGCGGCGCACGCCTCCCGGACCGGGTCCGGGAGGCAGCCGCCGACGCCGGCCTGCGGATCCATCTGACGTACGGCATGAGCGAGACCTGCGGCGGCTGCGTGTATGACGGCGTCCCCCTGGACGGGGTGACCGCGGACCTCGTCACCGACCCGGACGCGGACGCGGACGGCGGAGTCCACCCTGGTGTCCCCCGCCTGCGGCTGTCCGGCCCGATGGTCGCCGCCGGCTACTTCGACGACGCGGAACGTACCGCGGCGTACTTCGGTGCCGGCCCCGGCACCGGCCTCAGCGCTGGTCCCGATACCGGCACCGGCGCCCGCTGGTTCCTCACCGAGGACACCGGCACCGTGGAAGGGCCACCCGGCCGGCAGCACCTCACCGTGACCGGCCGCGTGGACGACGTCATCAACACCGGCGGCGTGAAGGTCTCGGCAGCGAGGGTCCAGCAGGTCCTCGAATCGCTGCCGGGTGTGCAGGCGGCCTTCGTCGGAGCGGTCCGCGACGACGAGTGGGGCCAGCGCGTGTGCGCCGCCGTGGCGGCGGGCCGGAGTCACCCGCCGTTCGACCAGGCCGCCGCCCGCGAGGCGATCCGTGCCCAGCTGGGACCGGCAGCGGTGCCCAAGCAGTGGCTGGTGCTCGAAGCCCTGCCGCTGCTGCCGAACGGCAAAACCGACCGGCAGGCCCTGCTCAACCGCTTCTCCACCTGACCCGCACCTGATCCCCACCGCTCCAGAACGTTCCAGAACCCCAGGAAGGTACCCACACCATGGCCACAGCCGCCCAGTGGATCGAGGGCGCGCGGTTGCGCACCCTGCCGATGGCGATCGCCCCGGTACTCATCGGCTCCGCCGCCGCCTTCGCACTGGACGGATTCCACCTGGGCAGGGCGGTGCTGGCCCTGATCGTGGCCCTGGCCCTGCAGGTCGGCGTGAACTACTCCAACGACTACTCGGACGGCATCCGCGGTACCGACGACGACCGCGTCGGCCCGCTGCGGTTGACCGGTTCCGGGGCGGCCCCGGCGCGCGCCGTCAAGGCGGCCGCGTTCTCCTGCTTCGGGGTCGCCGCCGTGGCCGGCCTCGGCCTCATCGCCTGGTCGGGCACCTGGTGGCTGGCCGTCGTCGGGGTCCTGGCCATCGTGGCCGCCTGGTACTACACGGGGGGCCAGAAGCCCTACGGATACCGGGGCCTCGGCGAGGTCTTCGTCTTCATCTTCTTCGGCCTCGTGGCCGTCCTCGGCACCACCTACACGCAGGCCCTGGCCGTGTCCGGCCCGGCGTGGGCCGGAGCCGTGGGCTGTGGGCTGGTCTCCACCGCCCTGCTCATGGCCAACAACGTCCGGGACATCCCGACCGACCGCCAGACCGGCAAGATGACCCTGGCCGCCCGGCTCGGGGACACCCCCGCCCGCTGGTCCTATGTGGTGATGGTGGCCGTGGCGATCGTGCTGCCGTTGTGCTTCACCGGCCAGTACCCGTGGCTGTGGCTCGTGGCGCTCACGGCCGCCGTGGCCGTCCGGCCCTCGATCACCATGATCCGCTCCACCGAGCGCCGGGACCTCATCCCGGTGCTCAAGCTGACCGGCATCCTGGGCCTGGTCTACGCGGTGCTGTTCGCCGCGGGGCTGGTGCTCTAAAGCTTCTCGTCGCTGCCGGGATCGAAGTACCGGCCCTCGGTGTAGGAGTCCTCGGCCTCCGCATCAGCCTGCTCGGACTTGAACTGCTCCCGCTTCCCGCGTCCCTCCCAGGCACTGGCCACATCACTGCCGGCGCCGGTGCGCAGGTCGTTGAAGAACAGGTACCCCGCGGCCAGCGCGATGACGGCCGCCGCGATCGTGGAGAAGATCCATCCGAGGCCGAGCAGCATGCAGGCGCCCCAGACCACGAAGAAGACGGCCAGGCGGATCACGGCATACTTGAAAACTCGCACCACGGCAGTCTACCGGGATCGGCCGGCAGCTGATCGGCCGGTTTAACCGTGGTGGCACCGGTCCGTAGACTGGAGCCATGCCCCGCTTCCTCATCCCCCTCGGCATCGTCGCCGCCGGCCTCATCATCTATTCGCTGATCGAGTGCCTGATGACCCCGCGCCACCAGGTGCGGGCCATGCCGAAGGCCGTGTGGATTCTGATCATCGTGCTGGTCCCGCTGGTCGGTGCGCTGCTGTGGCTCTTCCTGGGCCGGCGTCGCGGGTCCTCGAGCGGCGGTGGCACCGCCAGCGGCCCGGCGCGCCCCCAGCGCCCGCAATCCCCTGACGACGATGCGGCCTTCCTGCGCCAGCTCGACGTCCAGCGCAAGCAGGCCGCTCGCCAGGCCGAACTGGACCGCCGCGAAGCCGAGTTGAAGGCCCAGGAGAAGCGAAAGCCGAAGGACAACGGCACCGGCGAGTCCGGCGGGGCCAACACCCCCAAGCCCGACGGCGGCGCCGACCAGTCCTGACCCCCCGCCTCGGGTGCCCGGCACCGTGGCATGAACCGGGGCGTGAACCGCGATGGGGAGTTGTCCCCATCGCCGTGTCCCGTCATCGGTGCGAGGCTGAGGATCGTGGCACACGACATCCAGCCCGAAGGCATCCACTCCACCCTGGTCCGGGTGGCCGGAGACGGACAGATCCTGGACACGGCCGCCGTGGCGGCCCGCACGGCCGGGGATGACCTCTCCGGTGCCTTCGGCACGGCATCCACCGCGCAGACGGCCTTCTCCGGCTTCTGGACAGAGCGCTCCGGCACCGGTGAGCGCATCTCGAATCTGATCCTGCACCAAGCCTCCTGCGTGGCCGGCGCCGCCGATGCCTTCATCGAGTCCGACGGGATCATGAACTCCGATGGTCGCGCGGCCATGGGCTCCCTGGCGGACATCACCGCACCCGAGGACGAGGGGTGATCCGCAGACCATGACCCTTCCCGCACTGAAGACCTACCCGGCGGTCGAGTCCGCGTGGGACACGCTCAGCGATGCGGCCGCGGACCTGAAGACCGAGTCGAAGAACGTTCAGGAGTCCATGGCGGATGCCCAGGCCTCCTGGCAGGGGTTCCGAACGTGGTACCGGCATGATGGCACCGAGGACGCAGTGTGGACCGGGCTGGACGTCCTCGAGCCCCACGCCGAGGACTGGGCCTCCGCGCTCGCCTCCGCCAAGGACGCCATCGACGATTTCGTTGCCACCGGCCAGCCGTTGCAGACCGAGCGGGAGGACCTGGACCAGGAAGAACCTGGGCTGTCCTCACGGCGCAGCGCCGCCCTGTCCTCGGACGATGAGGCCGAGGTGGAGGAGGTCCGTGCGGCCATCCTGACCTTCAACGAGCGGGCCACCAGCCTGACGACCGATTGGGACAACGCCCAGGAGACCTTCGAGTCGGCGATCGGGGCCATCTCCATCGGCACCACGGATGGCTTGCCGGCCGTCAACGGCCCCCGGGATGAGGGCACCCTGAACTGGGCGGCCATGACCAGCGAGCTGGACGAGACGTTCGGCGAGCTTGATCCCCAGAGCATCTGGCGGGACCTGCGGGGACTGACCGAGGAAGAGCTGCGGGATTGGCTGGAGGCCAATCCGGAGGCAGCTCGGGCCCTGGCGGAGAACGAACTGCCGGGGAATCCGATCCCCGGTTCGGCCGAGGAGATCATGTCCGAGGCCATGGCGGACGACGCGCAGCTCAGCGAGGACGGCATCGCCGGCATCCGCGGGGCCTGGCTGGGCCTGGAGGACCACGAACGCGAGCGCCTGATGCTGTTGTTTCCGGCCGTCACCGGCAACCTCAACGGCATCCCGCTGGCCACCCGCGGGCGGACCAACCGGGTCACGGTGGCGGGGCTGCGGGAGCAGACGGCGGAGAAGCTGGCAGAACACCGGAAGAACAGGCCGCAGCACGCTCCCGGCAATGCCTACGAGCGTGGGCAGTGGGAGGACGAGGAGGCTCGTCTCGAGACTGTCCTGCAAGGCCTCACCCAGGCATGGGACGCGTACGGGCGAGACGAGTTCCCCGAGCCGGACCCGACTGCGGCCAGCAACCCTGATTCATACGTACTCCCGGGCTACTCCACGGTCTACGTCTCCACCGAGGGCCTCGGCCAGATCGCCACCATGCGGGGCGAGCCCTCCAGTGATACCGAGCGGGCCGTGACCTTCGTTCCCGGGACCAACTCCACCATCGCCAGCGTGGATCGCTACAACAGCGCCTTGGACGCGATGGACGGCGATGATTCGGAGGGCACGGTCTCCATCTACTGGCAAGGGTCCGACCTACCCCAGGACCTGATCCGGGACAATGCGACACCCCACTTCAACGAGCAGGGCGCACCCCGTCTCGCCGCCTTCGACCATGCCGCCGATCTGGAGATGTCCACCCAGCGGACCCGGGACGTGGACACGACCTATGTGGGCCACAGCGCGGGCGGTTCGTTGCTCGGCACGGCCGAACGCGAGGGACTGGACTCGACGAACATCGTCTACGTTGCACCCGCCGGGACCGGCCATGAGGTGTCCTCCCCGGACGACACCGAGAACGAATATGCCCACCGGTACCTCATCCAGACCAACGACGACCCGATTGCCGCCGCGCAGCTCCTCGGAGGAGGAGCCCATGGCGGGTCCTTCTGGGAGGGGTCCAACCCGGTCCAGCAGATGGGTGCCGTCCAACTGGAATCCGGGTTCTTGGGCAATGGATCCACGGTGATGAGGGGCCACACGGATTACTTCAAGCACGGGTCCACCTCCGCCGAGAACATCGCCGGCGTGGTGTACGGAGGGGAGGTCGCCCCTTACCTGGAACCGGAGATCCACACCACCTTCGGCTCCCCCTATCCGTACGTCGAATACCCGTTGGAGACGGACACGGACCACTACCGCGAGAACGGCATCCCGACGGTGCCGGTCCAGGACCTGCGCTGAGGGGTGCCATTCGCCGGCATGCAAGACTGAGAAACACCAGGCGACGAAACGGGACCGCACGATTCACATGGGTACAGGACACACAGGCCGCAACACCGCCATGCTGGCCCTCGTGGCCTTAGCACTGGCACTAGGGGGATGCATGAATCCGGAAGCCGACACCACCTCGGACTCCGAGACCCGTTCCGCCGAACAGGGCCGGGCCATGGAAGCGGAGATTCCGGATCTGGTGCGCGCCGCCGGTTGGGACTCCGTTGGACAGCTGGCCGAGAACAGTTGCCTCGGGGATCCCGATCCGGAGCAGGCCAGCCGCGAGACCCATTGGACGGGAGCCTCAGGTCGCGTCGGCGTCTCTCGGGAGGATGCCGAGAGCGCGGCTGAGCGGATTCAGGATGCGGCCGAGCGACGGGGTTGGGAACACCTGAAGCGGGGCAACACCGCGCCGAATTCGGAGAACCTCTACGCTGCGGCCAAGGGAGACCTGACACTGAACGTCACCTACACGTCCGGCACCGGCCGGCCGGGGCTTTCACTCCAGCTGTCGACGGAATGCCTGGAGATGCCCGCCGGCCACACGATGATCCGATCGGTGCTGGACCCGATGTATGGATCAGCCGACCCGCTGTACCCCAACGACGACCGCTCGAAGTTCACCAACGGAGAGCCGAAGCCCCTCCCGGGGCCGTCCGACGGTTCGCCCTCCGCGGGACACTGACCCCGCGCTTTCAGTCGACCTGGGGTGCGTGTTTCGCGAGGATACCCACCCCAAGTCGACTGAAAGGGGGGCTGCTACTCCGGGATGCCCGCGTAGGAGTGCAGCCCCGGGAAGTAGGTGTTGACGATGGTGAAGTTGAAGACCAGGCAGGCGAAGCCGATGATCGAGAGCCAGGCGGCCCGATCCCCGGTCCAGCCTCGGGTGGCGCGGGCGTGCAGGTAGCCGGCGTAGACCACCCAGATGACGAAGGTCCACACCTCCTTGGTGTCCCAGCCCCAGTAGCGGCCCCAGGCGGCCTCGGCCCAGATGGCACCGGCGATCAGGGTGAAGGTCCACATCACGAAGCCCACCGCGTTGATGCGGTAGGACCAGTTCTCGAGGCTGAAGGCGGACGGGACCAGGCGCATGAAGGCGGGCTTGCCCTCGCCCCCAGTCCGCAGACGGGCCTCGCGGCGGTGCTGGAGCAGCTGCAGCACGCTCATCGCGCAGGTCAGGCCGAACAGTGACGAGGCGAGCACGGCCACGGAGACGTGAATGACGATCCACGGGGACTGCAGGGCCGGCTGCAGATGCGCGATCGGGGTCGGGAAACCCATGGTGGCCGCGCACATCATGACCACGACCAGTCCCGAGACGAAGGTCCCCAGGAAGCGCAGGTCCTTCCGGATGAGGAACAGCAGGTAGACCGCGGCGACCAGCAGTGCGCCGGTGGTGCAGAACTCGTACATGTTGCCCCACGGCACCCTGTTGGCCGAGACTCCGCGGGCGATCACGGCGAAGGCGTGCAGCAGCACGCTGATGATCATCAGGGCCACGGCCACGTTGGCGGCCGGGCGCCGCGTGGTGCCCAGGTACGCCATGTCATCGTCCACGAGGTGCTGATCGGTGTTCTCCGCACCGGTCTTCTCCCCCGTCCCCCCGCGGCCCGTGACGGCCGAGGAGGAGCCGGCTGCCGGCTGCGTGCTCGCCTCTGTACTGGTCTCTGCGCTCGCTTCCTGGCTCACGACGCCGGCCCCCACCAGCTGCTCGCGGCGCTGCAGCGCCGCTGCAGAGGCGTCACGGGACGCGCCGGACTCGGCGGCCAGTTCGGCCTCGAGGGTGCGGATGGTCTTGGACGAGGTCGCCATGTCGATGGCGAACACGATGAAGGCCGCGGCGTAGACCAGCGCAGCGATCAGCATGAACAGGTCGCTGTAGCTGGCCAGCTGCAGGTTGATGGACTGCATGGGTTACTCCGGTCGGTTCTCGGTGGCGCCGGTGGTCCCGGCGGTGGATGATGCTGTCTGGCGGTTGCCGGAGTCGTCCTCCGGGGCGACCACGGGCCAGGTCTTCTCGAACTGGCGGCGCAGGGAGACGTTCTCCTCGCGCAGCCCGAAGTCCTCGCCGCGGGCGAGCAGGCCGTACTCCACCATGGTGGACCCGTCCGGGCCGGTGGCGCTACGGACCCACACACGGCGGCGGCGCACGAACAGGCTCACGCCCAGGGACACCAGGGCCAGGACGGCGAAGAAGCCGACGCCCCACTTGCCCGGATCGTGGTGGATGTCCAGGCCGACGTAGCGTTGGACGCCGTCGAAGCTGATGGAGCCCTTGCCCTCCGGCAGGTCGTAGGACTCCCCCGGGCTCAGCGTGATGCCGCCGGACTCGAGGTCCCGGTTGTTCAGCTCGGTGAGGTTGTCCGTGTCCAGCACGTATACGTTCTGCGGTTCGCCGTCGTCCAGACCGAGGTCGCCGTAGTACGAGTTCAGGTTCAGCTCGGGCTCGTACAGCTCCGGGTCGATCGAGACGGCCACGCCGTCCTCCCCGGTGTAGGCCGTCGGCAGGAAGAACCCGACGAAGCCCAGCTGCTCCGGCTGCGCGTCCGGGGCCTTGATGACCATCAGCGAGGTGTAGAGCTGGTCCTGGACCTGCGCGACGACGGGTCCCTGGAACGCGATGTCCCCGTTGCCGTCCCGGACGGTGACCTCCGGCGCGTAGCCGTTGCCGACGAGGTAGACGCGGGTGCCGCCGATGTCGAACGGGTGGTTGACCTTCAGGTCCTGCTGCGTCGCCTCGCCGCCGGTCCCCTCCTGGACGGTCATGTGCGCGGTGAAGTCCAGGGGCTGGCCGTAGTGGGTCTCCGACTCACGGTCGAACACCGCCTCGAAGCCGTCCAGGGTCATCGAGAACGGCTCCAGCCGGTCCTCGGAGAAGGCGCTGCCGGGGGTGAAGGAGTCATAGGCCACGAGGGTGTTGGCGAAGCCCTCTCCCTCCACGATGATCTTCTGCCCCGAATAGCTCAGCAGGCCGCCGACGGCCATGAAGGCCAGCACGCCGATGAGGGACAGGTGGAAGAAGATGTTGCCGATCTCCCGGACATAGCCGCGCTCGGCACCCACGGAAGCGCCGCCGTCGGGCTCCTCGCGGACGTCCGTGCGGTAGCCGCGCTTCTTCAGGATCCGTGCGGCCTGGGCCACCGCGTCCCGCGGGGACGGCCCGGTGGACTCGAGGACCACCTTGCCGTACTCGGGCAGGCGGTTCAGCCGGCGCGGGGTCCGCGGCGGGGCGGAGCGCAGGTCCTTGGCGTGCTTGGCGGCGCGCGGCACCACGCAGCCGATGAGGGAGACGAACAGCAGGATGTAGATGGCGGAGAACCAGACGGACGAGTACACGTCGAACATCTGGAAGCGGTCCAGCCATTCACCCTGGACGGGGTTGTCCTTGAGGTACTGGTTGACGATCTCCGGGCCGGCCGGGCGCTGCGGGAACAGGGATCCGGGCACGGCGGCCACGGCCAACAGCAGCAGGAGCATCAGCGCGGTGCGCATGGAGGTCAACTGCCGCCAGGCAAAGCGCAGGGACTCCTTGAAGCCCAGCGCGGGGACGGCAACATCCCTGCGGTCTTCACGCTGGCGGGTCGTCCGGTCCGACTGGGCCTCCTCGGCCCGGGTGGCCCGCACGTTGTCTTCTTGACTCAAATCGGCAGCCTCACTTCGTTGGCGAACCAGGTCTGCAGCTGAACGACCCAGGAGTTCCACAGCCCGGACACCATCAGCGCGCCGAGCACGATCAGCAGCCCGCCGCCGAAGCGCATCACGGCCACCCGGTGCCGGCGGAAGAAGGCCATGGCACCCATGCCGCGGCGCAGGCCGAGGGCGATGAGCAGGAACGGCAGGCCCAGGCCCAGGCAGTAGATGAAAGCCAGCAGCGCGCCCTTACCCGGATTGGTGGACCCGGCGGTGGACATGGCGAGGACGGCAGCCATGGTCGGGCCGATGCAGGGGGCCCAGCCCAAGCCGAAGGTCACGCCGAGCACCGGGGCACCCCACAGCCCGGCCTTGGGCTGGAGGTGCAGGCGGCGGTCCTGCTGCAGCCGGTCGAGCCCGCCCATGAACACCACGCCCAGGACCATCACCACCACGCCGAGCACGCGGGTCAGCCATTCGCCGTCCCCCTGCAGCCAGATGGTGACCTGGGAGAACACGATTCCCACGAGCACGAACACCGCGGAGAAACCCAGGACGAACAACGCGATGCCGAGGAGCATCCGTCCGCGCTTCTGGTCCTGCAGATCCGCCCCGGTCAGCCCGGTCACGTAGCCCAGGTAGCCCGGCACGAGCGGCAGCACGCACGGCGAGAGGAAGGAGACGAGACCGGCCAGCAGGGCGATGGGCATGGCCAACAGCATCGAGCCGTCCATGACGATCTCGGCGAAGGGATTGTTGACGGTGGTGGTGCCGGTGGCGGTGGTGATGGCGGCCTGCAGCATCGGGCGGCTCAGGCCTGCTCGTCGGCAGGATCGGCCGGTTCGTCGACAACGGTGGCGATCAGAGTCTTGAGGGTGGAACGCTCCGCGACCCCGAGGATGCGGGCCGAGACGCGGCCCTGGCGATCCAGGACGATCGTGGTGGGCACGGCCTGCGGCGGCACATAGTCCGTCATGGCCAGCAGCACCTGGCCGCCGCGGTCCTCCAGCGAGGGGTAGGTGATCCCGAAGTTCCGCTCGAAGGCCTCGGCGGTGCCGGCGGTGTCCCGCACGTTCACGCCCACGAACCGCACGCCCTGCGGCTCCCACTCCTCATGCAGGGACTGCAGGTCCGGAGCCTCCACGCGGCACGGGGCGCACGCCGCGTACCAGAAGTTCAGCACCACGGGCTCCCCGAGCCAGTCCGCAGAACTGACGGATTCACCGGAGAAGGCGGTGGACGTGAACTGCACGGGTTCGCCGCGGTCCTCGGCGGCGATCTCCAGGACGGAGCCGTCACCGGCGATGTAGTTCTTGCCGTCCGCGTTCCCCGCCTGGGCGGCCAGGGGGTCCTCGGTGGAGCAGGCCGCCAGCAGCGGCAATGCTGCCAGCCCGGCGAGTCCGGCCAGCACGTTCCGCCGGCTCGGGCCGGTCCCGGATCGGGGACCGGAGCCGTGGGCTGGTCGGTGCTGATGTGGAACGGTCATGGCAGCTCGGATACTCCAGTGGGGATTGGGCGTCCGTTGGATTCTACCGCCTGTAGTAGACGCGGGTGGAATCCGCCGGGACGAACGGTGATTTCGCTTCTGCCACATCGAGAGGACATGGCCCCTGGAGGTCCGCGGGGGGCAATGTCCTCTCGATGTCGCAGATCGCCCCGCTGGCCGACGCAGCCGGCGTGGCGCGGGCGGCGAGGTGGCGCGTCAGGCGCCCGGCAGGTTGGAGGCGTGGGCCAGCAGGGCGGCGTTGGGCTCCCGGTACTCCACCCGCGGGACGGACTGTCCCCGTTCGAAGTGCAGGGAGGTGACGGAGGTCAGGGTGCACTCGCGCTGGCGCGGATCGTGCCAGAGCGGCCTGCCCTCGGCCGAGAGCCGGGTGACCCAGATGGGCAACTGGTGCGAGACGACGATCGCCTCGGCGCCCTCGCCCCCGAGTTCCACGGCCCGGTCACGCAGCTCGAGGATGCCCTCGCTCATCCGGCTCACCTGGGATCGGTACGGCTCACCCCAGGAGGGGCGCAACGGATTGAGCAGGAAGGGCCAGTGGCGCGGCTTCCAGAGCTGCCTGGCCACCCGCGAGTCGCCCTCGAAGTGGTTCGTGGCCTCGATGAACCGGTCATCGATGCCCGGCTCCAGAGACAGGGCCTGGCCGATGGGGGCCGCCGTCTCCCGAGCGCGCTGCAGAGATGAGGAGACGAGCAGGGCCGGCGTCCGGCCGGACGCGCGAGCCTCACCGGCGAACCAGTCGCCGATGTCCGCCGCCATCCGGTGCCCGAGTTCAGAGAGGTGGTAACCGGGGATACGACCGTAGAGGACCCTGTCCGGGTTGTGGACTTCTCCATGGCGGACAAGGTGGACGGTCGCGGAAGGCATGAGTCCATACTGTCAGAATCGGGCGATAGCGTTGACCCAAGACCATTCGACCCGAGAGTCCCGCAGGAAGGGCCCGCCATGAACGAGCAGCATCCCGAACACCCCGAGCAGCCTGACGAGCCCCAGCAGCCGGGTCAGCCGGGTCAGCCCCGGGACGATCGCCCCCAGTACGGCATCCGCCTGACGCCGGAGCAGCAGGCCGAGCACCAGGCCCGGCTGAGTCAGGCCCAGCAGGAACGGCAGGGCCAGCAGGGCCAGCAGGGCCAGCAGGGCCAGCAGGGCCAGCAGGGCCAGCAGGGCCAGCAGGGCCAGCATCCGGCCCCGCCCTACGGGCAACCGCCGCAGGGCCAGTCCCCTTACGGCCAGCCGCCGCAGGGGCAGAACGCCTACGGCCAAGCTCCCTACGGCCAGGCTCCCTACGGGCAGCACCCTCAGGGCTACTCCCCCTACGGTCAGCCGCCGGTCAACCAGCCCGGCACGGGGTACGGCTACCCGGGTCAGGGCGTCCCGCAGCAGCTGGGTCCGATCACCAAGCCGAGCACGATCGACCGGTCCTACTGGCTGATCCTCACGGCCGGCCTCGCGTTCCTGGTCATCGAGCTGCTCGCCCTGTTCTCGCCGAACATGGGGCTGACGCCGGAGATGCTGGACCTCTACCAGGAGCAGATGGATGCGGCCGGCCTGGCGATCGAGATGGAGTCATTCCTGGCCTCGGTACGCATCTTCGCCGTGGTCTTCACGGCGCTCATGGTGGTGCTGTACTGGCTGATCGCCACCGGCATCCGCCGCGGTTCCAACGTGGCCCGGATCTTCGGCACCATCCTCGCCGTGCTCTCCCTGACCTCCGCCTTCGGCCCCGGCCTCATCTACGTGGCCCTGGGCGTCGCCGGAATCGTCTTCGCCTACCTGCGCCCCTCCAGCGAGTACCTCCGCGCCAAGGCGTGGGAGAAGGCCATGCGCCGCTAAACCTCCCCGCACCTCCCGGTCATCCACGCCGGCCGCGCTTTCTACTGCCGCAGCTCGGCCTGGTGGAAGGCCAGGATCTGCAGTTCGGTGGACAGGTCCACGGCACGCACCGTCACCCCGCGGGGCACCACCAGGTCCACGGGGGCGAAGTTCAGCAGCCCCCGGATCCCCGCCGCCACCAGACGGTCGGCCACGGTCTGCGCGACGCCGGCCGGCACCGCCATGATCGCCAGCCTCGCCTCGGACTCGGCGACACTTCCCTCCAGCTCCTCGAGCGGACGGACCACCACGGAACCGCGCCGTTGCCCGACCAGGCGGGGGTCGGCGTCGAGCACGGCGCACAGGCGCATCCCGCGCTCTCCGAAGCCGGCATATCCGGCCAGTGCCGAGCCGAGGTGCCCGGCACCCACCAGGACCACGGGTTGGTCCTCCACGAGGCCCAGGGCACGGCTGATGGCCTGTTGGAGCGCGGCCACGGGATAGCCGACCCCGCGGCGGCCCAGCTGGCCCAGGCTGGACAGGTCCCGGCGCAGCACCGCCGGGCTGACCCCGGTGTGCCGGGCCAGGTCGGTGGAGGACACCCGGACGGTCCCGGCCCGGGCCAACCCGGCCAGGGCGCGCAGGTAGCCGGGCAACCGGGACACGGTGGGCCGGGAGAGGCCGGAACCCGGCCCCCGGCCGTGCCTGTTGCCGAGGCCGGCTCCGTCGCCGCTCATGGCCGGGCCGCGGTCAGCATCCGCTCCAGGCGGACCGGGTCGATGCGCCAGAAGTCCCGCTGCACGCCGTCCACCATCAGGACGGGGATCTCCTCGGCATGCCGCTCGGCCAGATCCGGACGCCCGGCGATGTCCACGGCCTGCCAGTCCACCCCGAGCCGGCCACAGACCTCCTCCACCACGGCCAGGGCGTCCGCACACAGGTGACAGCCGTCCTTGACGAGTAGCTCGACGGCGGGGACGGCGCTGCGGGTGGAACGGGGTGCCGGCGGGGGCTGCATGTCAGTCATCGGCTCCATCGTAGGCCCGGCGGAGGTTCACCAGTTCCAAGCGGCTTAAACAGCTCCGGGGCCGTCCTGCCTTGCGGCGGGACGGCCCCGGATGAAGCGAAACCTCGCGGTGAAGCGCCTACTTCTTGTTGCGGCGCTGGTGACGAGTCTTGCGCAGTTGCTTGCGGTGCTTCTTCTTGGACATCCGCTTGCGGCGCTTCTTGATCACTGAACCCATAGGGAAACCTCTTGTGTGGTTGGTGAATCCGCAACAGACGCCTGTTGAAGATCCGTACATCTTTGGTCAAAAACGTTCCCTAACACCTTACCCTGCACTCGGGTGTGGCAACGAACCGGGAACATCGGCCGGCGTCAGGACCGGCCAGAAAGCCGCACAGGGGCCGGCAGACATCGGGTGTGGCAGGCGAGGTCAGGGGTGCTGGCCATCCGTTCCGGTGGCCCGGTGGTCCGTGGCGCCGGTCTGCAGAATCTGCTCGACGGCGGACTCAGGCACCCGGTAGGAACGGCCGAAACGCACAGCGGGGAGCTCGCCGGCATGGATCATCCGGTAGACGGTCATACGGGACACACGCATCATCTCGGCCACTTCTGTGACCGTCATGAAGCGCGTGTCGGCGAAGTTACCGGCATCAACCACTTGCGTTCCCCATTTCCACTGCCTTGCTTCGAACTGTCTCGATCTGGCGGCCCAGTACATCTGCCGCGCCAGGCGTGGCATTCTCAGACATCCTATCGAACACACGGTGAACTCGTGTCACCACATGCACACCCACAGAGCATACAACGGCGTGTCAGTCGAACCAGGGATCCAGCCCATGATAGGGAAAGATCTCCTTCCGGGTTGCCATGATGGTCTGGTCGACGGGGTCTGAGGGATCGTAGCCGACCTCCCAGGAGCGCCACCAGACATCCACCCCGTCTGACATGGTGTCCGGGATCCCCGCCATCTCCTCACCCGGTCCCAACCCGGCAGCCCGTGCGGCGTAGTCGCGCCAGGCCTGCGGGATGACCGTGCTGGTCCGGAGGGGCTGTCCGGTGGCTGCGGCCACCAGATGCGTCCAGGTCCGCGGGACCACGGAGAAGGGGCTGTAGCCACCGCCCCCGGTGGCCAGCCATCGGTCCCCGGCGAAGTCGCGGGCCCAGTCGGAGGCGTCCAGTGCCAGTTGGCGCTGGCCCTCCACGGACATCCTCAGATTCGTCAGGGGATCCTCCCCGTGGCCGTCGCAACCATGCTGGGTGACCAGTACCTGCGGGTCGAAGGCCCGGAGCAGCTGCGGGACCACGGCGTGTGTGGCCCGTAGGTAGCCGGCATCACCGGTGCCCGGCGGGAGCGCCACGTTGACGGCGGAGCCGAGCGCCTCGGGCCCGCCGGAGTCGTTCGCGAAGCCGCTCCCCGGGAACAGGGAGATGCCGGTCTCGTGGATGGAGATGGTCAGCACGCGCGGGTCGTTCCAGAAGATGGACTCGACGCCGTCACCGTGATGGGCGTCCAGGTCCACATAGGCGACCCGCTGAGCCCCTCGATCGAGCAGCCGCTGGATGGCCGCGGCGCAGTCGTTGTAGATGCAGAATCCGCTGGCCTTGCCACGGCCCGCATGATGGAGCCCTCCGGCGAAGTTCACGGCGTGCAGGACCTCCCCCGTCCAGATGGCCTCGGCCGCCGCCACGGAGCCGCCCAGGATCCGGGCTGAGGCCTCGTGGATGTGGGGGAACACCGGATTGTCGTCAGTGCCCAGCCCCCGCTCCAGGTCCTCGGCCACCTCGCCCGTGCTGACGGCACGGACGGCGCGGATGTACTCGGGATCGTGGACAGAGGCCAAGACCTCGTCAGAGGCCACCTCGGGCTTGATGAGGCCCACTCCGGGCCGGTCGAGCACGCCGAGTGCCTGAGACAGCCGGTGAGTCAGGTCAAGGCGCACCGGCGCCATGGGGTGGGCGGTGCTGAACTTGTAGCCCAGCAGCGCCTCGTCCCAGACCACGGCCGTGGCCGTCGAGGGACGGCCGGCGGGGGCCGGGACGGGAGCGGCCCTGGGGGCGGGACTGGACTCGGCGCTCGGATCGGTACCTGGATCGGCACCTGGCACGGTGCCGATCGCGTCGTTCGGTGTGTTGGTCATCACCACACAGACTATGCTTCCGGCGTCAACACCGGCACGTGATGACGTCATGGACCGGATCTCACACCGGATGGTGGATGATGGGATCGTTCGTGACCAGGGACGGAACAGGCGGAACAGAAGGGACGTGATCACCGGCGCATGACCCGGCACCAACGCATCCCCCGTCCCCGCCCCCTGTCTCGTTCCCTGCCCCGGCCCCAGGCCCGCCGAAAGACCGGAGGCCGGATCCCGACGCCGTCGGGCGGCCGCGCGGCCCGCCCGCCCTCCGCTCTGCGCAGGGCCCTGTCCCCCCGGGTCGGCCCCCCGTCCGGCGGTCCGGACCGCTCCGGGCTCCGCGAGGTGCTCGAGCGCCTCCGGCTGTTCGTCTCCACGGTGGCCGGAGCGTCACCGGCACGGGCCGCACTGCTGGCCTTCGCCGTCGTCATCCTGGTGTTCACCGCCCTGCTGTCCCTGCCGTTCGCCTCGAGGTCGGGGCGCATCACCGCCTTCCACGACGCCCTGTTCGTGGCGACCTCCGCGGTCTCCGTCACGGGGTTGACGCCGGTGAACACGGCGGAGCACTGGAGCTTCGCCGGACAGCTGGTCATCCTCGTGGCCATGCAGATCGGCGGACTGGGGATCCTCTCCATGGCGGCGCTGCTGACGCTGGCCGTGTCCAAGCGGCTGGGCGTGCGGTCCAAGCTGATCACGCAGGAGGGCATGACCACCGGCAGGATCGGTGAGGTCGGTGCCCTGCTGCGCGTGGTGGTCGGCACCACGTTCTTCTTCGAGGCGGTCCTGGCGGTGGTGCTCGTCCCCCGGTTCATGGTGCACACCGGCTCCTGGGGTGACGGCCTGTGGAACGGGATCTTCTACTCGGTCTCCGCCTTCAACAACGCCGGCTTCACCCTCCACACGGACGGGCTCGAATCCTTCATGCACGACCCGTGGATCATCTGGACCCTCATGGCCGGGGTCTTCGCCGGCGCCCTGGGCTTCCCGGTGGTCATGGTGCTGATGCAGCAGCGCTGGCGGTGGTCGCGGTGGAACCTGCACACCAAGCTGACCGTCACCACCACCACCGCCCTGGTGCTCGGCGGGGCCCTGCTGATCGGGGTCTTCGAGTGGTCCAACCCGGCCACGCTCGGGCAGTTCGGGGTGGCCGAGCGCCTCCAGTACTCGCTGTTCGGCTCGGTGATGTCCCGGTCCGGGGGTTTCTCCGTCTATGACATCAACGAGCAGTCGCCCGAGACCCTGCTGCTGACGGACGCCCTGATGTTCGTGGGCGGCGGTTCGGCGTCCACCGCCGGCGGCATCAAGGTCACCACCCTGGCGGTGATGTTCCTGGCGATCGTGGCCGAGGCCCGCGGCGACCGGGAGGTCACCGCCCACGGTCGCACCATCACCCCGGGTTCGGTCCGCGTGGCCATCTCCGTCCTCGCCCTGGGCGCCACCCTCATCCTGGTCGGCACCATGGCCCTGGTGGCCATCAGCGACGAGTCCCTGCAGCGCCCACTGTTCGAGGTGCTCAGCGCGTTCGGCACCTGCGGGCTGACCACGGGGCTGACGGCCGAGCTGCCGCCGTCAGGCAAGTACGTGCTGACCGTCCTGATGTTCGCCGGCCGTGTTGGTACGATCACCTTCGCGTCCGCGCTGGCCCTGCGTCAGCGCCGCATCCTGTTCCGGTACCCCGAGGAAAGGCCGATCATTGGCTGAGAACCGTCCGGATCCCCATGCCCCGGTGCTGCTGATCGGCCTGGGCCGCTTCGGTTCCGCCGTGGGCGAGCAGCTGGTGGCCCAGGGCCGCGAGGTCATGGCGATCGAGCGCGATGCGGCCCTGGTGCAGAAGTTCGCGGGCACGCTGACGCACGTGGTCGAGGCGGACGCCACCGACCTCCAGGCGTTGCGCCAGCTCGGCGCCCAGGAGTTCGCCACCGCCGTGGTGGGCGTGGGCACCTCGATCGAGTCCTCCGTGCTCATCACCGTGAACCTGGTGGATCTGGGCGTGGAGCACATCTGGGTCAAGGCCATCACCCCGGCCCACGGCAAGATCCTGCGCCGGATCGGCGCGCACCACGTGATCTTCCCGGAGCACGACGCCGGCGTCCGGGCCGCCCACCTGGTGGGGGGGCGCATGCTGGACTTCATCGAATTCGACGACGACTTCGCGATCGTCAAGATGTACCCGCCGGCGGAGGCCGTGGGCTTCACCCTGGCCGAGTCGGACATCCGCGCCAAGTACGGGGTGACGATCGTGGGCGTGAAGACCCCGGGCGAGGACTTCACCTACGCGCAGCCGGACACCAAGGTCGGGCCGCGGGACACGCTCATCGTCTCCGGGCACACCGACCTGCTGGAGCGCTTCGCCTCCCGACCCTGAGAGTCAGGACCCGTATTCGCGGCTCATCGCCTGACCGCGGGCGGCGGAGGCCTGCATGCCGCGGGCGATCAGGTCGGCGAGCCCGGCGTCCAGGAACGAGTTGACCGCGGCCTCCGTGGTGCCGTTGGGGCTGGTCACCGCCCGGCGCAGCGCCGCCGGGTCCACCTCCGGCTCCGCGAGCATCCGTCCGGCCCCGGCGACAGTGGCCCGGGCCAGGTCCTTCGCCAGGTCCTCGTCCAGGCCCATGCCCGCTCCGCCGGCGGCCATCAACTCGGCCAGCAGGAAGGCGTAGGCGGGCCCGGAACCGGAGACGGCGGCCACCGCGTCGAGCTGGGACTCCTCGACCTGGTACACCGAACCCGAGCCACGGAAGAGCCCGGCGGCCAGGTCCACGTGGTGCTCGGTCACGGCGGTCCCGCCGGCCAGCCCGACCACGCCCATGCCCACCGTCAGGGGCGTGTTCGGCATGGTCCGCACCACCGGCTGCCCGTCGGGAAGGTTCGCCTCCATGGCCGCCAGCGGGATCCCGGCGGCCACGGACACCACCACGGTGCCGGGGCGCAGGGCGCCGTCGATCTCCCGGCACAGGGCTAGGATGTCCTTCGGCTTGACCCCCAGGACCACGATGTCCGCCCCCGCGGCCGCGGTACGGTTCGCCTCGGGATCGGACTCGATGGCAGCCACGGTGACCCCGTAGCGCTCCTGGTTCTCCCGGGCCCGCTCGGCGGAGTGGCCGGTGGCGCGCACCGAGGCGGCGTCCGTTCCGGCGGCGAGCATCCCGGCCAGGATGGCGCCGTTCATGTTCCCGAGTCCGAGCAGGGCGATCTTCATGGAAGGGGGGACCTTTCGACGGTGTCTTGATCTTCATCTGGTCCGGAGGCGGAGCGGGCGGCCCCGGCGGCGAGGTGGTGGCGGGCGAACTCGAGCGAGTAGACGAGCATCTCCTCGCGCTCCCCGGCGTATTTCGTCTTGCGGGTGCCGACCTCCACGCACACGGCGCCGTCCCAGCCGGCTTCCCCGAGGTATTCGATGCACTCGGCCACGGGCTGGTCCCCGTCACCGGGGAGCATGTGCTCGTCCTTACCGTTGGCGGTGCCATCCGTGAGGTGGACATGGCGCAGCCGGTCGCCGAGGGTGCGGAACGCGTCGAGCGAGTTCTCCTGGGCGATGGCGGCGTGGGAGAAGTCCCAGATGACGTAGTCGTAGTCCTCCGGCACCGGGTCCCAGTGCGGCAGGTACATCGTGGCCTCGCGGCCACCGGCGCGCCACGGGTACATGTTCTCCACACAGATCTGCACTCCCGTGGCGTCCATGATCTGCCGGATGCCCTCGGCGAAGCCCGAGGCGTAGTTGCCCTGCCACCGGAACGGCGGGTGGGCCACCACCACCTCGGCTCCGACCTCACGGGCGAGGTCCGCGCTCTTGGCCAGCTTGTTCCAGGCCGAACCCCACACCTGCTGGGTGAACAGCAGCGTCGGGGCGTGGATCGAGTGGATCGGCATGCCGTGCTTCTCGGACAGCCGGTTCAGCTTCACGGGGTCCTGGGACCACGCGTTGTGCGTGACCATGACCTCCACCCCGTCGTAGCCGAGGTCCTCGGCCATCGCGAACACGTCCTGCGTGCCCAACGGGAACACGGAGGACGAGGACAGGGTCACCGGGATCTCAGCCGGTCCAGTCACTGGTCACCCCCACGGAGAAGCCGGGCAGCATCGGGTCCGGGTTGAGGTAGACGTTCCCGACGCCCGGGGTGGTCTCCCGTCCCAGGATGCCCTCCTGGACCAGGGCGTCCAGCCGGCGCATGATGAGTCCCTCGCGCAGGGCCCAGGGGCAGATCTCCACCTGGGTGACGCCGAACGCGTCCATCGCGGCCTCCGCCACCATGCCGCCGGCGAGCATCTGGGCCGCCCGCACCTCGGACACCCCGGGCAGCCCGGCCCGTTCCCTGGCCGTCATCGCGGCCATCCGGTTGACCCACAGCGTGAGGTCCTCTCGCCGTAGGTGTCGCTTGACGAACGGCCCGGCGGCCAGGGGTGCCGCGCCGGTGATGCGGGCGAGGGAACGGAAGGTCTTCGAGGTGCCGGTCACCAGCACGGGCGCCGTCATCAGCGGGAATCCCTCGGCCGCCTCGGCTATCGCAGCCTTGATGTGTTTGCGCAGTTTCTTGGTGGACTTCGGCGTGGGCGGGTCCGCGGGCAGCCAGTCCCGGGTCAGCCTCCCGGCTCCGAGCGGGATGGACACGGCGTAGCTGGGCAGCTCATCCGTGCCGTAGGCGATCTCGAAGGAGCCACCGCCGATGTCGAAGTTCAGGATCGAGCCGACGTCCCAGCCCTGCCAGCGGCGCACCGCGAAGTACGTCATCGCGGCCTCCTGATCGCCGGAGAGCTCGGTGAGGTACACCGAGGTCTCCCGGGTGACCCGCTCCAGCACCGCCGCGCCGTTGCCGGACTCCCGGATGGCGGAGGTGCAGAACGCGATCATGTCCTCGGCACCGTTCGCCACGGCGAAGGCGACCGCCTCCCGAATGAAGGTCACCAGCGCATCCTGGCCGGAGTCCTTGATGCGTCCGTCCTCATCCTGGTGGTCGAGCAGGGACAGGGACCGTTTGTGGTCGGCGAACGCCGAGGGACGCGCGCCGGGGTGCGCGTCCACCAGCAACAGGTGGACGGTGTTCGAACCGATGTCCAGCACACCCAGGCGCATGGTGTCTGCCTTCTTCTTCCGCTACTTCTTGCCCGACGTGGCAGCACCGGACGTGGACTTCGAGCGCGCGGCCGGCTTGCGGGCCGGCTTCTTCGCCGGCCCCTTGGCACGCTTGTCCGCCAGCAGCTCATAGGCCTGCTCGGCCGTCAGCGACTCCGGGTCCATGTCCCGCGGCACGGTGATGTTCGTCTCGCCGTCCGTGACGTAGGGACCGAAGCGGCCGTCCTTGACCACCACCTTCTTGCCCGACGTCGGATCCTCGCCGAATTCGGCCAGCGGCGGCTTCGCTGCCCCGCGTCCGCGCTGCTTGGGCTGGGCGTAGATGGCCAGGGCCTCCTCCAGCGTGATCGTGAAGATCTGCTCCTCGGACTCGAGGGACCGCGAGTCCGAGCCCTTCTTCAGGTACGGGCCGAAGCGGCCGTTCTGCACGGTGATGTCCACGCCTTCAGCGTCCTGGCCGAGCACGCGGGGCAGGCTCATCAGCTTCAGGGCGTCCTCGAGGGTGACGGTCTCGATGGACATGGACTTGAACAGGGATCCGGTGCGCGGCTTCTCCTTGGCCGGCTTCTTCTTCGGCTTGGGCTTGCCGTTCTTGTAGTACTCGGTGGGCTGGGCCTCCATCCAGGCCGCCAGCTCCTCCTCGTTCATCTCGTGGATGACCTCGGTGACGTAGGGGCCGAAGCGGCCGTCCCGGGCCATGATGGTGCGCCCGGTCTCCGGGTCGGTCCCGAGCTCACGCTCGGACGGGCCGGCGGTCGCGAAGAGCTCCTCGGCCTTCTCCGCGGTCAGCTCGTCCGGGGGCAGGTCCTCGGGGACGTTGGCGCGTTCCGGGTCGGTGCCTTCCGGGGAGCCCGCCGGGATGTCCTTCTCCAGGTAGGGGCCGAACTTGCCCACGCGCAGCGTGATGCCCTCGGCCACCGGGATGGAGTTCACGGCGCGGGCATCGATGTCCCCGAGGTTGTCCACCACGGCCTTGAGGCCTTCGGCAGTGGACTCGGCACCGAAGTAGAAGTGCTGCAGCCAGGCCTCACGCTGGAGCTCGCCGGCAGCGATCCGGTCCAGGTCGTCCTCCATCCTGGCGGTGAAGTCGTAGTCGACGTACTTGCCGAAGTGCTCCTCGAGCAGCCGGATCACGCTGAAGGCCGTCCAGGACGGGACCAGGGCGCTGCCGCGCTTGGTGACATACCCGCGGTCCATGATCGTGGAGATCGTCGGGGCGAAGGTCGAGGGACGGCCGATCTCCCGCTTCTCCAGCTCGGCCACGATCGAGGCCTCCGTGTACCGCGGCGGCGGGGAGGTCTCATGGCCGGAGGCGATGACGTCCTTCCCCGTGAGGGACTCGCCCGAGGCCACCTCGGGCAGGCGCTTGTCCTTGCCGTCCTTACCGTCGCTGCCGGCGCCGCCAGCGCCACCGGAGGCGCCCTCGGCGGGTTCGGAGCCGGCGTCGCGCCCCTCCTCGTAGGCCGAGAGGAAACCGGGGAAGGTGATGACGGTGCCCGAGGCGCTGAACCCGGCCAGCCGGCCGGCCATCTCGCCGGAGGAGGCGGTCTCCAGCGCGGTGCCCGTGAGCCTGATGGTGGCGGTGTAACCCTTGGCGTCGGCCATCTGGGAGGCGATGGTGCGCTTCCAGATCAGCTCGTAGAGGCGGAACTCGTCCCCCCGAAGGGCACCGGAGACCTGCCCGGGGGTGCGGAAGGAGTCACCGGCGGGGCGGATGGCCTCGTGGGCCTCCTGCGCCGAGTCGTTCTTCGCCTTGTAGACCCGCTTGGCCTGTGGGATGGAGTCCGGTCCGTAGAGCTCGGTGGCCTGCCGGCGGGCCGCGGTGATCGCCTCGTCCGAGAGCATCACCGAGTCGGTACGCATATAGGTGATGTAGCCGTTCTCATACAGCCGCTGCGCCACCTGCATGGTCACCCGCGAGGAGAACCGCAGCTTGCGGGAGGCCTCCTGCTGCAGCGTGGAGGTGGTGAACGGGGCGGCCGGCCGGCGCGTGTAGGGCTTGTCCTCGACCGAGTCGACGGTGAAGGTGGCTCCCTGCAGCCCTGCGGCCAGGGCGGTGGCCGTGGCCTCGGTGAGGGTGGCGACCTTGCCGGCGGCGGACTTCTTGAGCTGGCCGCGGTCGTCGAAGTCGCGTCCGGTGGCCACACGCTGACCGTCCACCGAGTTCAGGCGCGCGGTGAAGGACTCGCCGGCACCCTTGCCCTCGTGGGCGGTGAAGGTGCCGTCCAGGTCCCAGTACGACGCCGGCACGAACGCCATGCGCTCGCGCTCGCGTTCGACGACCAGGCGGGTGGCGACGGACTGCACGCGGCCCGCGGACAGGCCCTGACGGACCTTGCGCCACAGCACCGGGGAGATCTCGTAGCCGAAGAGCCGGTCGAGGATGCGCCGGGTCTCCTGGGCGTCCACCAGGTCCGCATCGATCTCGCGGACGTTCTCGAGACCGCGGGCGATGCCCTCCTTGGTGATCTCGGTGAAGGCCATCCGGTACACGGGGACCTTCGGCTTGAGCTCCTGCAGCAGGTGCCACGCGATGGCCTCGCCCTCGCGGTCGGCGTCCGTGGCGAGGTAGAGGGCGGAGGCGTCCTTGAGCAGCCGCTTGAGGTCGGCCACGCGCTTCCGCTTGTCCGGGTAGACCACGTAGTACGGGTCGAAGCCGTTGGTGGTGTCCACGGCGAACTTGCCGTAGGGGCCCTTCTTCATGTCCGCCGGAAGGTCGGACGGCTGCGGAAGGTCCCGGATATGACCCGCCGATGCGTCCACCACCCATCCTTCGCCGAGGTACTTGGCGATGGACTTGGACTTGGCGGGGGACTCCACGATGACCAGTTTCGTTCCGTCACCGGAGGAGGTGGTCTTCTTGGACGTCTTCTCAGACACTCGGGCTCCTTTTCGTCGCCGGGCGGGGAACAGGTCCACTGGGCCCGGCTGGCCCAATGGATGGCCGCCTGTGACTTCCAGGCGGACCGCCCGGTGCCCTACTAATGTAACGGCACCGCGCCCTCGGTCCTCGACCGTCGGCGCGCCCCGGGCTCCCGATCAGGCGTGACCGGGGGTTTCCGGGGCCGAGTCTGCCAGAACGGAGACGAGGTAATACACGCGTTCGGCGTCCACCGAGCGCTCGGAGGCGGGGTTGAGCTCTTCGAACTCGTCGATCAGCTCGGCGAGACGGCGCTGGAACTCGGCGCGCTGCTCCGCGTTGACGAACACCATGCCGGTGGACAGCACCGGGGGCCGGCGCCGGCCGGGCTCGGGGACGCCGATGTCCCGTCCGTCCAGGGGCGCGTTGGCGTCCCGAGCGGTGGCCACGGCCTCCTCCGCCGCCTGGCGCAGGAGCTTGTCCTCGGCCTCGCGGCGGGCCACCTCCTTCATGATCCGGTCCCGGAAGGTGTTCAGCTGGACGTCGATGAACGCCTGCTTGGAGGCCGGGGTGTGGTTCAGGGAGTCGACGAGCAGCGAGTAGCCGGCCGCCTTCCAGCGCCGCTCACGGCCGTCCCCCTCCGAGGGGGAACGCTCCACGAAGCCGTATTTCTCCAGGGCTCGCAGGTGGTAGCTCATGGCCGAGGGGGTCAGTCCGCACCGGGAGGCCAGTTCGGTGGCGGTCCGGGTGGACTGCGAGGCGTAGAGCTCCTCCAGCGCCTCCAGCCGCGCCTCGTGGGCCAGGGCCCGGATGGCCTGGGGATCGGAGATGACCACCGGCCGTCGGGCGGCCGGCACCGTTCCGTTCCCGGGGCTCGGAGCGGTGTCTAGTTCAGTCATGGACCAAGATTCTAGGCAGTTCTTTCAGATTTAGCGTGTCCTCGTTCACATTCCGGACGGTATCGGTGCGGTAACGGTCAGGAATCCGTCCGTGAGCAACTCGGCCACGGCGGCCACCAGGGCCCGCTCCCCCGCCTCGTCCAGGTCCAGCAGTCCGGCCACCGCACCCGTCAGCTGGCCCACCGAGAATTCGCCGTCCGCGGCCGACAGGAACCCGGCGGTGGCGGTGTCCACGTGGGCCGTCCGCCGGAAACCGCCGCCCTGACGGGCCAGGATGATCTCCGGGTGGTCGGAGCCGAAGCGTTGGTGGCGTTCCTCGGTGACATCGCCGGGGACCGTGACGTGCAGCTCCCGCAGCGCCGTCAGGCCTCCGGTGCCTGACGTGTCTGCTGTGTCTCCGGCGACCAGGTCCCAGCGGTCCACCGCCTCGCCCCAGGCCGGCCCCAACGGCTGCTGCAGCTCGGATTCGAGGACCTCGGTGCGGATCCGGCCGGCCCGCGGTGCGGCCGGGCGGCGCAACCACACGTACCCGAACCCGACGGCGGCCACGCCCCGTTCTCCGAAGTCCTCCAGGTAGCGCCGGTACCCCGCTGTGTACCCCGCGGGGTCGAGCTGCTCGGAGGAGTCCTGCAACCAGGTCTCGGCGTAGCCGGCCGGGTCCAGGAGGTCACGCTGGATGAACCAGGCGTCGACGCCGGACGGCACCCAGGAGCGCGGGCGTACCTCCCAGCCGGGCAGTTGGGGGCTGGCGGCCCCGGCCACGCGGTCCGGTGCGCCGCCCGTGACGGTGTCCAAGCCGGGGTCCGGGAGGCCGTGGATCTCCCAGTTGCCGAGCATCTGCGCCATGCCGCCGGGCTCCAGGTGCTCCGGCAGGGCGGCGAAGAGCTCAGCCAGCAACCGGTCCCCGGGGCGGCCGCCGTCCCGGTACGTGTTGATCCCGTCACCGACCTCCCCGGTGAACCGGTCCGGCTCCGACCCCGAGCGCGGGGTGATGACGTACGGCGGGTTGGAGACGACCAGGTCGAAGCGGCAGCCGGCCACCGGCTCCAGCAGGTCCCCCTGCAACAGGGTCACGCGCCCGCCGAGCGTGAGGGGGAATCCGCCGCGAGGGCCCTGCGGTCGACCGTCCCGACCCCGGGCTTCCGTCCGGTCCAGGTCCAGCTCTCCGGTCAGGTCCAGACCCAGCGCCTCGGCGTTGAGGGCCAGGTTGAAGGCCGTGAACTCGAGCGCACGGAGGGAGAGGTCTGTGGCGGTGACGTGGTCGGCGTGGGCCAGCAGGTGCAGGGTCTGGATGCCGCAGCCGGTGCCGAGGTCCAGGGCGCGGGCCACGGGGCGGCGGATCACGTTGCCGGCCAGGGTCATCGACGCCCGGCCGATGCCGAGCACGTGCCAGGAAGGCAAGGTGGTCCGGGTCTGCAGGGCGGTCTGGTCGCTGGCCACCCACACCTCCCCGAGGTCATCGGTCGAGTAGGGCGAGAGGTCGACCACCGGGTGGAAGGCACCGTCCCGGATCCAGCCCAGGTTGAGCTCTGCGGCGCCGGCGGCCGTCAGCGTGGGCAGGGCGGCGTCCAGCGTGGCGGTCGGCACCGGGTCGCCGAGCATCCAGCAGGAGACGGCGGCGGCGAGCGCGCGCTGGGAGCCGGGCGCGCCGGCGTCGTGCATCACCTGGGCGAGGCGGCGGCGAGCCGGTTCGGCCTGCTCTCGCTCCAGCGCCGCGGTGGCCATGGGCCCCAGCAGATCCCCGACCGCATCCGTGGTGTAGGGCAGGGCACGCAGATCGGCAGGCAGATCGGAGACGGCGGCGGGGCCCCGGTTCCACTGCGGCGGGTCGACCATCGCGTGATTGAAGGGCTGCTCGGTGCTGGGAGTGCTGGCGGTGCTGGGAGTGCTGGCGGTGCTGGCGGTATTCGGACGCGGATCGGTCATGACTCCATTGTGGTGCGTGGCCGGTGCCGCACCCGCATCACCGCCTACCCGCCTCACGGTGCTGACGCGAGGAGTCCCTGCCGGAGTTTCTCGACCTGCCGGTCGAACGCCGCCACCACGGTGTCCGGGTCCACCAGGATGCCGCTGACCATGACGTGGTGATGGCCCACGGTCTCCACCGCGATGGTCACGCTCGTGTCTCCGAGCAACTCGTCACCGCTGCTGTGCGCCACCACCCCGTCCCGGTCCCCGGGCAGGGGTGCCACGGTGACGGTGGCCTCGCCCTGGCGCAGTTCCGCGCCCTCGCAGTCCCGGCCCACCGCGGTGTAGAGCGGGCCCGGCTCCGGCCCGTCGCCGTCCTCACGGGCGAACAGGGCGGCGGACAGGACCGGAGGCAGGTAGGCGTCTTCGTAGCCCTCCACCACGCTGACGGCCTCGGCCGCACTGGCGGTGGTCTCAAACGAGGCGGACTGCAAGGCCTGCAGCGCGTCGGCGCAGGCACCCTCGGCCTGGGAGGGGTCGTCGACGACGGTCGCGATCAGGCTCGGATCGATCTGCTCCCCCGGGCCGTCGGCCCCCTCCAGCCCGTACTCCTCCATGTCCAGGAGCATCGCCCGGAGCTGCTCTTCGGACTGGGGCGGGGTGTCCGCCGGGTCGGGTGCCCCGCAGCCGGTCAGCAGCAGCCCCGCGAGGACCAGTCCGGCAGCCTGGCGTCTCACCGGCACACCGCGCACGTGCGGTCCGGGACGGCCAGAGCGCAGGCATCGCACACGGTGTCCAGGGTCTGGCAGGACGGATCGGAGCAGTTCCGCAACTCCGAGGTGGGACCCGCACAGAGGGTGCACTCGCCGATCGTCACGGACTGGTCGGAGAACTGGACCCGCATGCGCTGGTCGAAGACGGCCAGGGATCCCTCCCAGAGGCCGGAGTCGCCATAGGCCTCCCCGTACTTCACGATCCCCCCGTCCAGTTGGTAGACCTCCCCGAAGCCGCGGTGGTGCATCAGCGCCGTCAGCACCTCACAGCGGACCCCGCCCGTGCAGTAGGTGACCACCGGCTGGTCCTTGAGGTGGTCATAGACGCCCGAGTCCAGTTCGGAGATGAAGTCCCGGGTGGTGACGGTGTCCGGCACCACGGCCCCGGCGAATCGACCGATCTTGGCCTCCACGGCGTTGCGCCCGTCGAAGAACACCACGGGGGTCCCGGCGGACTCCTTCTCCTCCACCAGCCGGTGCAGGTCCTCCGGCGTCAGGTGCACGCCGGTGTCCTGCACGCCGTCCTCGGTCACGACGATCTCGTCCGGGGCGTCGAAGGCCACCAGCTCAGGCCGCACCTTGACGGACAACCGCGGGAAGTCCTCCGCCGAACCGTCGGACCACTTGACCTCCAGCCCGGCGAAGGGGCCGTAGGTGCGGGTGGTCTTGACGTATTGCTTCACCGCGTCCAAGGGGCCACCCACGGTGCCATTGATCCCGTGCGGGGACACGATGATGCGCCCGGTCAGCCCCCATCGCGAGGCCAAGGCGTGCTGCCAGAGGCGCACGGCCTCCGGATCGGCCAACGGGGCGAAGCGGTAATACAGGGCGATCTTGGACTGGCTCACTACATCAAGGGTAGTCCGGGACGCCCCACCCCACGAGGTCCGTGAGGAGACGGCATCGCTGACGGGGACCGCAGCATACCGGCACGTGACGATTTGACCTGGATCTTGATCCGACGGGTGCGGGCGGCCTGCGGCTCGGGCTAGTCTCGTCCCATGACTTCTGCCTTGAATGACGCGCTGGTCAGCACCTGGGTGACCGGCTGGTCCCGCTGCCGGAACTACGACGTGCAACATGACGGCGTGGTCCACGCATCCCTGCGCAGTGGAGTCCAGGCCGGTGACGGACAGGACTGGGAGTACGTCCTGGCCCACCCGGACGAGACTGCCCTCAAGGCGGTGTCCGCCGAGGTCCAGAACCACCCTGGAAGACTGCTGACCGTGGTCGGCCCGCCGCCCACCGTGCCGGCCGGTGTCCCCCTCAAGGCGCTCTCCATCGGAGAGAAGCTCATGGTGGTGAACATGGGAGGCCAGGACGTCGAGGCCCCCATCGTGCCCGAGGAGTTCGAGGCCACCGTGGAACGCAATGACCCGGACTGGTTCCTCGTGACCATTATCAGCACGGAGGAGCACCCGCAGGGCGAGGGCGCCGTGGCGGCCCGCGGCCGGGTAGCCGCCGTGGACGGCTACGCCGTGTTCGACCGCATCTGGACCTCCCCCGAATTCCGCCGGCAGGGCCTGGGTTCGCTGGTGATGCGCTACCTCGCCTCGCTGGCCTTGGAGCACGACGTCGAGGAAGGCCTGCTTGTGGCCAGCGCCGACGGACAGGCCCTCTACGGCCACCTCGGCTGGACCGAGCTCGCCGACGTCACCGTCTACGGCGCCCTGGAGGGCGACAGCGGGAACCCGTCCCACTCGGACGCCGGCTGAGTGGACCCCCGCGGGGAACACCCCCGGAACGGCGGCGGAGACGGGACTGGAGACGGGCCCGGGCAGCCAGCCGGTGGACCACGCACGGATGACCCCCGGGACGCCGAGGCCCTGAGCCGCACGCTCGGCCGCCGCTCCATCCCGCCGCAACTGTTGCACGTCCGGCACCTGCCGGAACGGCAGGCCGTCACGGTGCCCTGGCCGGCGGGCACCCCGGACGGCCTCATCCACGCCCTCGGGGGCTCCGGCGCCCTGGAGCCCTGGGAGCACCAGGCCGAGGCGGCCGGCCTCGCGGCGGCCGGGACCAACGTGGTGTTGGCGACGGGGACGGCGTCGGGCAAGTCCCTCGCCTACCAGCTCGCCGCCGGCACCGCCCTGCACGACGACCCCACCGGGACCGTGCTCTACCTGTCACCCACGAAGGCGCTCGCGGCCGACCAGCTCAACGCCTGGCGCGCCCTGGCCCGGGACGGCGCCACCTGGCTGCGGCCGGCCCCCTATGACGGGGACACGGACATCGCCGACCGCAAGTGGGCTCGCGAACACGCGAATGTGCTGCTGACGAACCCGGACATGCTGCACATCGGAATCCTGCCGCACCACGAACGCTGGGCCCGGTTCTTCCGGCGGCTGCGCTTCGTGGTGGTGGACGAGGCCCACGTGTACCGGGGGGTCTTCGGCTCCCACGTGGCCGTGCTGCTGCGCCGGCTGGCCCGCGTCTGCGCGCACTATCGGTCCGGACGGCGAGACGGGGCCGAGGTCCCGGACACGCCGGGCCCCGTGTTCATCGGGGCCTCGGCCACCAGTGCGGACCCCGCCGGGTCCTTCTCGCGCCTGATCGGGGCGGACGCGGTGGCCGTGACCGAGGACGCCTCCCCCCATGGGGCCGTCACGGTCGGCTTCTGGGAACCGGAGCTCACGGACCGGCGCGGCGAGAACGGGGCACCCGTGCGCCGTTCGGCCACGGCCGAGGGCGCCGGGATGATGGCCGACCTGGCCGTCACCGGCACCCGGACGATTGCCTTCATCCGCTCCCGCCGCGGGGCCGAGGCGATGGCCTCCGCCGCCAAACGTGAGCTCGCCGAGGTGGACCCGTCCTTGCCGCCCCGGGTGGCGGCCTACCGGGCCGGATACCTGCCCGAGGAGCGCCGCGAGGTGGAGACGGCGCTGCGCACCGGCCGGCTGCTGGGAGTCGCCTCCACGCCGGCGCTGGAGCTGGGCATCGACATCGCCGGACTCGACGCCGTGCTGGTGGCCGGCTGGCCGGGCACCCGCGCGTCGTTCTTCCAGCAGGTGGGACGCGCCGGGCGGTCGGGGCAGGAATCCGTGGCGCTCTACGTGGCCGGGGATGACCCCCTGGACACCTACGTGGTCCACCACCCGGAGGCCGTCTTCGAACTGGCTGTGGAGGACTCGGTCACGGACCCGACCAACCCACACATCCTCGCCCCACACCTGTGCGCCGCGGCCGCCGAGTTCCCCCTGGTCCCGGACGGGCTCGGTGACTTCGGGGACCCGGACGAGGTCCGTGGACTGGTGGAACAGCTCGTCGAGGAGGGCTACCTGAGGCGCCGTCCGGCCGGCTGGTTCTGGACGCATCCCGAGCATGCCGCCGGGTTGGTGTCCCTGCGGGACGACGGCGGCGGACCGGTGGACATCATCGACACCGAGACCGGCGCCCTGCTGGGCTCCATGGGCTCCCCGCAGACCCACTACCAGGCCCACCCCGGTGCCGTGTACGTCCACCAGGACCGGACGTACCTGGTGGAGGACCTCGACGAGGACGCCCACGCCGTCCTGGTCACGCGAGCGTGGCCGGACTTCTTCACGCAGGCCCGGGACATCACCGAGATCGAGATCCTGGACACCGTCCACCGCGTGGACGCGGGAGACCTGCAATGGTGCACGGGGCCGGTGAAGGTCACCACCCAGGTGGTGTCCTACCAGCGCAAGGCTTTGGTCTCCGGCGAGGTCCTCGGCGAGGAGCCCCTGGAACTGCCCGCCCGGGACCTCTTCACCACGGCCGTCTGGTTCCACTGCCCCTCGGAGGTGCTGGTGGCCGCCGGCCTGACGATGGACCGGCTGCCCGGGTCCCTGCACGCCGCCGAACACGCGATGATCGGGCTGCTGCCCATCGTGGCCTCGAACGACCGCTGGGACATCGGCGGGGTGTCCATGGCCCTGCACCCGGACACCGGTCAGCCCTCCGTGTTCGTCTACGACGGTCACCCGGGCGGCGCCGGCTTCGCCGAGCGGGGCTTCGCGGAAGCCGCGACCTGGCTGCAGGCCACCCTGGACACGGTGCTCTCCTGCAGTTGTTCCTCGGGTTGCCCTTCTTGTGTGCAGTCTCCGAAGTGCGGCAACCGCAACAACCCGCTGGACAAGGACGGGGCCGCAACCCTGCTGACGTTCGTGCTGCAGGGCGTCCGGATCGCGGCGGCACGGTCGCTGCGGGCGGCCGCTCACCGCGGCACCGTTGACGCCGGCGGTCCGGCCCGGGCCACCCCTTCGGAGGGCCACGGCAGCGTCGACTCATAACGGGTGCGCACCAGCACGGTGCCGTCTGAGGCGGCAGCGCACTCGATGACCGTGGCCCCGTGACGATCAGCCGTCTGGGCAGCCAGGGCGCAGGGATCGGCCAGCGCCAGTCCACGGGCAGCGTCTGCAGCGGCGAGCGCGGCGAGGTCCGCGGCTCCGGAGGCCCGTGCCGCCGCCGTGGCCGCGGTGCCCAACGCCGCGGTGGCGCCCAGCAGCGCCAGGGTCAGGAACACCGTGGCCAGCACGGTGACACTGCCGGCGCCCTGATCGCCTGGTTCGCCCTGCTCGACTTGTTCGCCTGGCCGGCGTGTGCTCGTCCGGTTCATGGTGCTCCCGTGGGAGGCACGGCCCACTGGTCCGGCGCGTGGGCCGTGGCCTCCAGTTCCCACCCGTCCCACCACGCCAGGGGCCCTGGAGGGGCGTGGGCCACGGTCACGGCGACCCAGCCAGTGCTCCGGTCGCTGCTGAGTTCCGTGGCCTCACCGGCCATGCGCCGGGCGGTGGAGCGGACGTCGGCCTCGCTCTCTCCCCGGGCCAGCTCGCGGACCGAGGCCGCTGCGGCTTCCTCCAGCCGGACCTGCTGCAGGGTCGCGGCACCGGCGAGCAGGGCGCCCACCAGTACCAGGGCCGCGGCCGGCAGCATGACCGCGTATTCCGCGGTGACCGATCCCCGTTCGGTACCGGCGGGCCCGGAGGGGTACTCGGGCCGCGGGGGTCGCTCGGACCGCAGGGGGCGGCCGGAATCGGTAGGAGGGCCGAGAAGGCCAGGAGGGCCAGGATCGGCGGAACGGCCGTGCCCCGTGGATCCGGTCAAGGGGGGATGTTCGGTCAGAGGGCGGCGGTCCATGGCTTCCTCGTGTCTTCGGGTGTCGCTCGGGCGGGACGGGAGCAGTGCGGGTGGGTGGCAGGATTCGGGAATGTCCGGACATACCTGATCGGCCGGGGTCTGCGACGGGTACCGGGCCCCGCCGGGAGGGGTATCGGCGGGACCCGGGGTCCGGTGGAGGGTTCTCAGCCGAAGCTGAGGGCGTTCTTGACGATGTCCAGCAGCAGTCCCTGCACGTCGGTCCCGGCGAGGACGACGGCCAGGACGCCGGCGAACCCGACGGCGGCGAGCGTGACGATGCCGTACTCGGCTGTCTGCGCACCGGTCTCATCGCCCCAATCCAGGGTCGAGGCGCGACGGCCCTGCACGGCGAGGGCGGTGGAGGCGCTGTTCACGGTGCTGGCAGTGCTGGCGGTGCCTGCAGGCCGATTGACTCCGCTGGCCGTTCGCGGGGCGTGGTGTTCGTGCTGCAGTGTGGCGGTCATGGTGTCTCCTCTGGTGTGATGGCGGCCGGTGTGGTCGCCTGCTTCCAGCCTGCGTCGGTGTTCTCCCCCGTGGGGTGCGGAGGCTCGCAGTTCTGGATGGCTGGGGCACTTTGGGCCGGTGTGGAGGACTGCGCCAGGTTCCCGACGGTGGCACCGCGTCCCCCAGGTGAACTCGCGCATGCAGGCAACAGGGCGGGTGTCAGGGCGGGTGTCAGGGCGGGCATCAGGACGGATGTCAGGGCAGCAGGGCCAGGACGAGCGGGACCACACCCAGGCAGAGGAACGAGGGCAACTGGCAGAGCCCCAGGGGCAGGACCAACCGGGTGCCCAGTTCTGCGGCCCGTTGCTCGGCCCGGCGCTTCCGGTGACGGCGGAGCGTCGAGGCCGTGGACCGCAGCAGGGCAGCCGTGGGCGCTCCGGTGAGGTGGGCGAAGCGGAGTTCGCCGGCCAGCTCCTGCAGGTCGGGGTCACTGGCTTCAGGCTCATGGGCCGACCAGGCGTCATCCCAGTCGACACCGGCCCGCAGCAGGGCGGCCACCCGCCGGACCGGCGCCGCCCCGGGGACATGGGTGCCGAGCAGGTCGAGACCGGAGACGAGACTCTGCCCCGTTTCCAGCAGTCCCGCCACCAGGTCCATCGCCAGGGCGGCGTCCAGCGTGTCCGGTGCTGCCGAGGCGCCGGGCCGGACGCTCGTGCTCGTGGTCATGTGGTCTCCTCCGATCGGCGGATCAGCACGCGGGTCCAGAGATGGCCGATCACAGCCAGTCCCACTCCGGTGCCGATCACGAGCCAGCCGAGGGGACCGGCCAGCAACTCGGTGGGCGGCCCCCCGACGAGGGCCGTCATCGCGATCCCGGCGAGAGGCAGGAAGCCCAGCAGTTGTGCCGTGGAGCGCGGGCCGGCGGCTGCCGCGTCCCGCGCCTGCTGGGCGTCCTGGCCCTCCTCCAGGGCGTCGGCCAGACGCTCGAGCAGCCCGCCCAGCGGAATCCCGGCGTGGTGGGAGACCGCCAGGCATCCATCCAGCTGGCGCCAGTGACGGCCCTGCCCCGGCGCCTCCACGGCGGCGAACGGCTCGCCGCCGAGCATGATCTCCAGGTCAGCCGCGACCAGAACGTGGTGCAGGCAGCATCCCGCCCGACTGGCTGGCCTCCGCGGCCCGCCTGGCCCGTCTGGTCCGCCCGGGCACGGTTCGTAGAGCCCCGAGAGTTCCACCCAGACGCGCTCCGGACGACGGCCGGCCTGCAACAGGGCGGACGCCTGGCGGAGCAGGGCGACGAATTCCTCGGTCTCGCGCTCACGCCGACGCCGCGCCTGCCCCGGGAGCCACCGCAGCCACCGCGACCACCACCGCCGCCTGCTTCGTCGTTCAGGCCCCGATCGCATGCCGGCCCCTACTCCGCCGCGATCCGGTGTCCCGGTGCACGTCGGCTGCGGACAGACCGTCCAGCACCCCCTGGCCGGGCCCCGCGGTCAAAGCGGTTCCGACCAGGGAGAGCGCCGGGAGGACGCGCAGGGTGCCGGGCCGGCTGGTGTCCCGGTCCACGACGGCCAGCTCCACGGGGTGCCGTCCGGCATCGGTCCGTTCCAGGTGGAGGACCGCATCCACCGCACTGGAGGCCTGCAGCGCAAGGGCTTCTGACCCCAGGCCGGCCAGTGCGCCCATCGCCTGCAGTCGGGCCGGGACGTCTGAGGCAGAGTTGGCGTGCAGTGTTCCGGCGGCGCCTCGGTGGCCGGTGTTCATGGCGGCGAGGAAGTCCGCGACCTCGGCCCCGCGGCACTCTCCCACGACGAGCCGGTCGGGCCGCATCCGCAGCGCCTGCCGGACGAGTTCGGACAACTCGACGGTGCCGGCGCCCTCGGAGTTGCCGGAGCGGGCCTGCAGCGAGACCACATGGCCGTGGCGCGGGCGCAGCTCGCGGGTGTCCTCCACGGTGATGATCCGTTCGTCCGCGGGGACCTCCGAGAGCACCGCGGAGAGCAGGGTGGTCTTCCCGGAACCGGTGGCCCCGCTGATGAGCAGGTTGGCGCGGGTGTGCAGCAGTTGCCGCAGTGCGGCCAGCCACTGCGTCCCGTGGGGCCAGCGCCGGGCCAGGTCCTCCAGACGCGGTGGCTCCGGTGCGGCCAACCGGACACTGATCTGGGTGCCGCCCGAGGCCAGCGGCGGCAGGATGGCGTGCACCCGGGCACCGGTGACCTGTGCGTCACCGAACGGTTGGCCCTCGTCGAGCCGGCGGCCGCCCTGGGCCAACAGCCGGACGGCCAGGAGACGGGCGTCGTCAGCCGGCAGGCACCGGCCCGTGTCCCGGAGGCCGTCCAGACCGTCTGTCCAGATGGTCCCGGCCCCGTCCACCAGGACGTCCGTGACGCCGGGGCCGCGGGCCGGGGCCGCCAGTGGTCCCAGGCCGATGAGATCGTCCGTCAGCGCCGTCATCTGGGTGGACGCCTCCTGCGGGGTGGTCACCGGCAGGTGCCGCCGGACGGCCTCGGCCGCCAGCTCCGGCGGCACGGTGTCGGGCCGGGGCGCAGCACCACGGTCCTGGTGACGGGCGGGGTCGGCGAGGCGGCCGGCGAGCCATCTGCGGGCCCGTTGCCGTCCCGCCGAGGTTCCGGTGGCGAGGCGCCGACCCGCTCCGGGCGGTGGTTCCGGCGACCATCCGCGGCTCATCGCAGGGCCCTTCCGGCCACCGGCCAGCCGGGTTCCAGGGTCCCGGCTCCGTCCAGCCGCAGTTCGATCTCCGCGGCCAGCCTCCGGGCGGAACCGCTCCGACTCGACCGATTCCAGGAGGCCAGCGACGTACCGTCCCAATCCTGCGCGTCGACCCGCACAGAGCCGGCGGGTTCCCCCGCCAGGGCTGACCCTCGACGGGCGTCCCGGTGCCGTGCTGCGTGCGATGGCCGCTGGCGTGGCGTGACCTGCAGCAGCACGTCGGCCGGAAGCTGCCGGCCCGCCGGCAGTCCGCGATCGGTGCACACCAGCAGGGCCATCCCCCGTTCCGCCCCGTCGCGCGCCCGGTCCTGGTCCTTGCCGACGTCGACGACCGTCCAGGGGAACGTCTCCACGGCGACCTGGACCCAGTCATCGTCCATCCGGGGGCGGGCAGCGGACTTCGATGAGGTCCAGCCCCACCACCGCACGCCACCGGCCCCGGGCAGGTGTGAGGCCAGGGCGGGTCCGGGAACCGGCAGGTCCTGCATCCCGTCCCAGCTCACGCATCGATCCGCAGGAGGGGCCAGGGCGCGGAGCCGTGTACTCAGACTCCCCTGGGGGCCTTGGGCATCCACGAGCAGGCCCCGCCCGGGGCCTCCCAGCAGCAGTGTCAGCGCCCAGGACAGCCCGGGCCAGTGCTCGTCCCCATCGGCGCCCGGGCCATCATGGACCACCACCGCAGCGCGCCCCCGAACGGGTGGCTCAGAGTTGGCCGGACGTGTCCGCGCCAGGATGCGGCAGAGCTGCTGAGACCGAGAGGGCAGGCAGAGGGCACCGGGGGGCGCGGACGACCCGTCCAGGGTGACGGCCACGATCGGCGGTTCCGGCCGATCCTGTCCGCCGTCTGGCCCCGGCTCCGGGCCGGCCGTCTCCCCCGGGGCGAGCCCCCAGAGGATGAGGGCCGGAGGCGCCGGGTCAGCCCGGCGGGCCTGTGCCGCGGCCGACCACTCGGGGCGTGGCACGACGCGCAGCCGGTGTCCGACCGCGGCGGCACAGGCGGCCACCTCGGTGCACAGCAGTTCGGACAGGAGTGGGGCGCTGCCCACCAGACCATGTGGGACCGGCCCATCCCGATCCGGTGGAGCGACGAACAGGATGGTCAACGGTGAGGATGCTCGGACTGCCATGCTCCCAGCCTGTCCGTCCGGCCCCCGGCATGCTCCTCGCGGGCCGGCAACTGTGGAGGACCGGCCCGGGTTCGGCCGCCTGTGGAGGAACTGGCGGCCTACAGGTCAGCGGGGGGAACGGGCATGGAGGCGTCCCAATCGGTGATGTCCATGATCCGGCCGCGGTCCCAGTCCTGGGTCCACCCCAGCAGGTCGAGGATCCGGTCGATCAGGATGGCCGTGAAGCCCCACACGAGGGTGCCGGAGACCCGGAAGGCCGGGCTCCTGAACCGCCGGGTTGCGCCCGCCACTTCCCGGGACAGGGAGGTGGTGATGCGGTTGGCGGGGTCCACCAGGTCGGCCACGGGGACCCGGAACACCCGGGCCGCCTCCCCCTCGTCCACCACGAAGACGTCGGAGGGCCGGTCCCACCAGCCCAGCACGGGATGCACCCGGAAGTTCGAGACCGTGAGCGGGGCCGGCGGCAGGGTTCCGATGACCCGCACACCGTTCCGGTCCAGGCCCGTCTCCTCCTCGGCCTCCCGTAGGGCGCAATCACTGAAGTCCACGTCCCCGGGGTCCCGGCGGCCTCCCGGGAAGGCGACCTGGCCGGGGTGGTGGCGCAGGGCGAAGGACCGCTGGGTGAGCAGCAGGTCCAGGTCCTCCGGCACGGCAGTGCCGTGGAAGTGCGCCGGCTGGCCGTCCAGGGCCCCGAACAGCACCAGCACGGCGGAGTCCGAGGGCTCCCCGGCCGAGTCCGGGGGCACCACGGTGCGGCCGAAGTCCCAGCCCCGGTCGTCGTCGGGAATCCGGGACGGGGCCGGGGCAGACGGCGGCCTCGCCGCCAGGTCCGGGTCTAGGGTCCCGTAGCGCTCCACGAGGGACCGTAGGTCCGCGAGCGCCCCGTCGATCTGCATCATGCCCCCAAACCGTAGCCCTCGGCCCGCAGCTCGGCGCGGGTGGAACCGGCGATCATCTTGGCCAGGAGTTCTTCCCGGCCCGGTGCCAGCTCGTACTTCAGCAACGACGCCGCCGCGTCCGGATTCGTCTCCCCGATCCCGAAGGAGGGGCACCAGCGGGCGACGGGACAGGCCCCGCAGGCGGGGCGCTTGGCATGGCAGACGCGGCGTCCATGGAAGACCAGGCGATGGGAGAGCATGGTCCAGTCGCGCGGCTCGAAGAGTTCGGCGACCTCGTACTCGACCTTGACCGGGTCCTGCTCCGCGGTGAAGCCGAGCCGCCGGGCCAGGCGCCCGAAGTGGGTGTCCACGGTGAGCCCGGGGACCCCGAAGGCATTGCCCAGGACCACGAAGGCCGTCTTGCGGCCGACCCCGGGCAGTTTCACCAGTTCGTCCACCGTGCCGGGCACTTCCCCACCGTGGCGTTCCACCAGGGCCCGGGAGAGGCCCTGGATGGCGGTGGCCTTGTTCCGGTAGAAGCCCAGGGGCCGGACGATCTCCTGCAGCTCGCGCTCGTCCGCGAGGGACATGGCCTCGGCATCCGGGAAACGCGCGAACAGCCCGGGAGTGGTCGCATTGACCCGCACGTCTGTGGTCTGCGCCGAGAGCACGGTGGCCACGAGCAGCTCGAAGGCGTTGGTGAAATCGAGCTCGGCGACCGCGTAGGGGTAGGCCTCGGCCAGCACCCGGTTGATCTTCCGGGCACGGCGCTTCAGGGCGAGGGTGCTCTCCCCGGCGCTCGCGACGCCGGCCGGGACGGAACTCCTGCCCGTCACGCGCGCTCGATGTCCGTGAGGTCCTCCAGCACGCCGGTGCGGCCATCCGTGTTCTGCACGAGGAACTCGTGGCCACGGTCCTCGAGGGCCAGGATCCAGCCGCCGGGCTCAAGCGCGAAGGCCGGGCCGCCGTCCTCGGGGTTCACGGCCGTCCGGCGCGTTCCCACGGCGAACCAGAACGCCTCGTACTCGGCCGGTTCCGTGCCCCTCGGTGCCGACGGTCCGGATTCCAGCGGATCGATCGGTTCCGTGTGCTGAACCTCCGGCGCCGGTGACGACGGAGACAGCTGGACCGGTTCCGACGGCTCTGACAGTTCGGACGGCTCTGACGGTTCAGCAGTTGCCGGTGCTCCGAACGCGGCGGTTGCCGAGGCCGCGGCCTCGTCCGTGGACCGCGGGCGCACGCGGGTCATCCCGAGTTCGTCCTCGATGTCGGCCGCAGACTGCTGAGCATCGTCCGAGCCGGAAGCGTGGGATCCAGCAGGCTCCGGCGAGGACCGGTATTCCTCGTGGGCCTCCTGTGAGGCCGCCTGACCGTAGGCCGGGGCCTGACCGTAGGCCGGGGCCTGACCGTACATCGCGTCCGGGCCCGAGGCCGCTCGCGCACCGACTCCCGGACCAGTGGGACCGGCGTGGCCGGCGGGAACACCTGTGCTGGAGGGCCCATTGGACGCAGTGGGTCCGGTGGCCCCGGCGAAGAGCGGGGCCATGAGGGATCGCATCGGGGAGGTGACCAGCAGTCCGAAGGCGCCGGCCAGACCGATGAGCAGGACGGCGTCCAGGGTGGTGACGAACGTGATGAAGAAGTAGGACAGCGCCAGCCAGGCCGTGACGTGCGCGAACTGTTCGGTGCTGAGCGAACCGAGGCGGGGGCCGGCGTCGTTGGTGGACTTGCCGGCGGAGGCCGCGCGGGCCAGGATGAAGCCGGCCGCGACGAGGGGCATCAGGACCCCGATGCCGAGGAAGAAAAGGTTGGTGCTGCCCCACAGGTTCAGGCCCCACCGCGAGGTGGCCAGGGGGACGATGGACCCGGCGAGGACCACGAGGACCGAGGCGAGGAAGCCGACGTCCCAGCTGGACAGCCTCAGCCCCGGGCCGGGACCACCGGCTGGTGCGGTATCGGATGAATCCGGTGCGATGGTCATGTGGTTCCTCCTGTGCCACCCGGAACGGGCGGCTCCCCAGCGATTGATCCAGACCGGACGGTGCTCGCCGGTTCCCCTATGGATGGTCTCTGCACCATTCAACCAGTCACGCCGGGCCCTGTCCCCCAGCTTGACGTGCGCGGCTTCACACCGACGGCAGTGGCGTTAGGCTAAAGACGAAGCCACCTGTGACCCCGGTTACGTCCGAGGCGTCATCACGGTGGTCCTCGTCGACCGCGCCACCAAGGAGTACGCATGAGCACAACAGCGTCCAACGAATCGGCCTCCCCCTCCGCATCCGCCGACGGCGGCGGCGGCACCATGGACACCCTCTCCCACGAGCACCGCAGCTTCCCGCCCTCCGCGGAGTTCGCCGCGCAGGCCGTGGCCGGGGCGGACCGCTATGAGGAGGCCGCCGCGGACCGGCTGGGCTACTGGGCCCATCAGGCGCGTGAGGTGCTGGACTGGGATCAGGACTTCACCGAGGTGCTGGACTGGTCGGACGCCCCGTTCGCGAAGTGGTTCGTCGGCGGCACCACCAACGCCGCCTACAACGCCCTGGACCGCCACGTGGAGGCCGGGCTGGGCGACCGCGTGGCCATCCACTTCGAGGGCGAACCCGGCGACTCGAAGTCCTGGACCTACGCCGAACTCGCCGCCGAGGTCCGGCGGGCGGCCAACGCCTTCGAGTCACTCGGGGTCACCAAGGGCGACCGCGTGGCCGTCTACATGCCGATGATCACCGAGACCGTCATCACCATGCTGGCCTGCGCCCGGATCGGTGCGGTGCACTCCGTGGTCTTCGGCGGCTTCTCCGCCGATGCCCTGCGCTCGCGCATCGACGACGCCGAGGCCAAGCTCGTGGTCACCGCGGACGGCTCCTGGCGCCGCGGCAAGCCCTCCATGCTCAAGCCGGCGGTGGACGCCGCCCTGGCCGAGCCGGGCCATTCCGTGGCCCATGTCCTCGTGGTCCGGCGCAACGAGCAGGACGTGGAGTGGACGGCAGACCGGGACCTGTGGTGGCACGACGTGCTGGGCGAGCAGTCGGACGAGCACGAGCTGGTCTGGCACGACTCCGAGCACCCGCTGTACATCCTCTACACCTCCGGCACCACCGGGAAGCCGAAGGGCATCCTGCACACCACGGGCGGCTACCTGGTGCAGACCGCCGTCACCCACCGGGACACCTTCGATCTTCATCCCGAGACGGACGTGTACTGGTGCACCGCCGACGTCGGCTGGGTCACCGGGCACTCCTACGTCACGTACGCGCCCCTCATCAACGGCGCCACCCAGGTGATCTACGAGGGCACCCCCGACTTCCCGCACACCGGCCGCTGGTGGGAGATCGTGGCCAAGTACGGCATCACCATCATGTACACCGCCCCCACCGCGATCCGCACCTGCATGAAGTGGGGCCGGCAGGTGCCGGACGCCTTCGACCTGTCCTCGATCCGCGTGCTCGGATCCGTCGGCGAGGCCATCAACCCCGAGGCCTGGATGTGGTACCGGGAGGTCATCGGCGGCAACGCCGGCGCCGGGACCAAGAACGACGACGGCTCCGTCACCCCGGGTGCCCGCAAGGAGCACCCCGCCCCGATCGTGGACACCTGGTGGCAGACCGAGACCGGCGCCCACATGATCTCGCCCCTGCCCGGAGTCACGGCCACCAAGCCCGGTTCAGCCCAGACTCCCGTCCCGGGGATCACCGTGGACGTGGTGGACGAGGCCGGCCGGTCCTTCGAGGGCGCCGGCGCAGGGTTCCTGGTGATCCGCGATCCATGGCCGGCCATGCTGCGCGGCATCTGGGGCAACCCCGAGCGCTTCAAGGAGACCTACTGGTCCCGGTTCGAGGGGATGTACTTCGCCGGGGACGGCGCCCGCCGGGACGAGGACGGGGACGTCTGGGTCACCGGCCGCGTGGATGACGTCATGAACATCTCCGGGCACCGCCTGTCCACCTCGGAGATCGAGTCCGCCCTGGTGTCCCACCCGATCGTGGCGGAGTCCGCCGTGGTCGGCGCCACCGATGCCACCACCGGCCAGGCGGTGGTGGCGTTCGTGATCCTCACCGAGGAATCCCAGGCGGACGGAGCGGTCGATCCGGTCCAGACCGAGGCCGACCTGCGGGCCCACGTGGCCTCCGAGATCGGGGCCATCGCGAAGCCCAAGCACATCCTGGTGGTGCCGGAGCTGCCCAAGACCCGCTCCGGCAAGATCATGCGCCGCCTGCTCAAGGACGTGGCCGAGGGCCGCGATCCGGGCGATGCGTCCACCCTGTCCGATCCCACGATCATGCAGCAGATCGCGGAGTCGCTGCGCAAGTAGGGAGGACCGAGGCTGCGACGGGAGGGCAGCGCGGCAGAGAGTACTGCCACGCTGCCCTCCCCGCCGCCGATCTCGGGTCACAACGAACGTGCCGGGCCACAGTGATCATCACTGTGGCCCGGCACCATTGCTGTGTCCAGCCGTCTCGGTCTGTGGCAGGCAGTCGCAGACCGAGACGCGGCTGCCCGGACTAACTCCGGTCGACCGCAGCCTCTTCACCGGAGAGATGGTCCGGGTTCTTCAGCAGGTGGATGAGCGAAGCGACCATGCCGCCCCACACCACCACGATCGCGATGACCAGGAACACGATGGCAATCGGGTCCATGTCAGACTCCCTTCTCGGGGTGCTCAGGATGGGACGGGCTGCGTGGTGGAGACGACGGAGTGTCGACGTGACGGCCGTGGCCGGTTGGCGCGCCTCTCGCTCCCGGAACCGCTCCGGCCAACTCCTCTTCCCCCGTGACGGACTCCGGGCCGAGGTTGTCATTCAGCTCGCTGTGCAGTGCCGATCTCTGCGACCAGGGCAGCAGGGCCAAGAGGATCGCCACCACGATCAGGGCGATCGACATGCCCCAGCCGAAGGTGCCCACGAACCATGCGGGGAAGTCACCGTAGCCCTCGGTGGCCTTGAGGACCACGTCGGACACCCACATGTAGGCGAGCACGATCGGCAGGATCACGGCCACGAGGATCTTGTAGATCCGTCCCACGCGGAACGAGGACACGGCATTCAGGTGGCTGACCATGCCGTCCAGGCGACGCAACAGCCACGACACCACGACCACCGCGACGAGCGCCGCGCCGACGATGCCGAAGTTGTTGGCGAAGGCATCCGTGACGTCCAGGACGTTGATGCCGGTGGTGGTGCTGAACAGCAGCAGGGAGACGATCCCGGAGACGCCGACCACCACGATCACCGTGGTCCACCGGCTCCAGCCGAGCTTGTCCTTCACCGCGGAGACGACCACCTCGAGGATCGAGATCAGCGAGGTGAAGCCGGCGAACACGAGCGAGGCGAAGAACAGCACACCGATCAGCACGCCCAGCGGGGCCTGGGAGATGATCGTCGGGAAGGCGATGAACGCCAGGCCGATGCCGTTGCTGACCACATCCGCCACCTGCACTCCGTTGGCCTGGGCCATGAAGCCGAGGGCCGAGAAGACGCCGATGCCGCAGAGGATCTCGAAGCTGGAGTTGGTGAAGCCCACCATGAGACCGGATCCGGTCAGGTTGGTCCGGCGCTTGAGATACGAGGAATAGGTGATCATGATGCCGAATCCCACGGACAGCGAGAAGAAGATCTGACCGTAGGCCGCGATCCACACCTGCGGATCGGAGAGCACCGACCAGTTCGGGGTGAATAGGGCGTTGAGGCCGTCCGTCGCGCCCGGGAGCGTCAGCGCCACGATGACCAGGGCGATGAACATGATGAAGAGGACCGGGATGCCGATCAGGGACGCCATGGCGATCCCTCGCTGGACGCCGGCGCCGAGAACCACGAGCAGGATCACCCAGACCACCAGCATCGGCCAGAAGACCGCGGGGACGAACTCCAGGGTCGGGGCGACTCCCTCCGGGACCTGCAGGTACTCCCCGAAGAAGAACGCCTCCGGATCATCGCCCCAGCGCTCCCCGAAGGAGAACCAGGTGTACATGGCGGCGTAGGCGATGATGGCCGCGTAGTAGACGCCGATCACGAAGCAGATCAGCACCTGCCACCAGCCGATGGACTCGGCCCACTTGCTCAGGCGCCTGAAGGCCAGGGGCGGGGAGCCCTTGAAACGATGGCCGATCGCGTAGTCGAAGAACAGCAGCGGGATGCCGGCGGTCAGCAGGGCGATCAGATACGGGACGATGAAGGCGCCGCCGCCGTTCTCGTAGGCGACATAGGGAAAGCGCCAGATGTTGCCGAGGCCCACGGCGGAGCCGATGGCGGCGAAGATGAAGGCCCAGCGGCCGGCGAATTGCTCGCGGCGGCTCAAGCCTCCTGGTTGTAATGCGGTCTGCGTTGACACGGAGGTCCTCCCGGTCAGTAACCCAGCCCACGCGGTCCGGTGCCGTTCTGAGGGTGACGCGGCGGCGGGCCGGCGGTGCGGTGCGAAAATGTGATGGCGACCACGTTAGACCAGTCAGGCCGTTCATGCACGATGTGGACCCCGGTTGACACTAGTCAGCCGGAGGTTCCCGGCAAAGTCCGGCTCAGTTCCCCTGGATGCACTGGCCCGTGGACACGGTGTCCACCATCTCCTCGGCCTCCGTCAGGGCCTGTTCGGCCTCTTCGCCGGTGATGGCGTAGCCCACCTCGATGTCCCCGGTGGCGCGGGCGAAGACGATGCCGGCCACGTCACCGTCCGCGGTCAGCAGCGGACCACCGGAGCTGCCCAGCTGGACGTCGGCCTCCAGCTGGTAGATGTCCAGCAGCCCGGGCTCGGCACCGTAGACGTTGTTGACGGTCACCTCACCGCGGGCCTGGACCAGTGCCGGATCCATCTGGAAGGGCCCGCCCGAGGGATAGCCCATGATGTAGCCGGCCTCCTGGTCCGCCAGCTCGGCGCCCACGTCCAGCGCCGGCAGGTCTGCCCCGTCCACGGCGATGACGGCCACGTCCCGTGCCGCGTCGAAGTGCACCACCCGACCGGCGTACACGGCACCGTCCGCGGACTCGACCGAAGGTTCGGTCAGACCGGAGACCACGTGGGCGTTGGTGATCACCCGGTCGGGGGCCACGGCGAAGCCGGATCCGGTCTGGTTCTGCCCGCACACCAGGGCGGTTCCGGAGATGCGCACCACGGAGGCACGCGCCTCCTGCAGCGCCTGTCCTGGCGCGGGGGTGGATGCCGCGGCCGCCGGGGTCTCCGTGGTCACGGGCTCGGGCAGCACCGGCACCACGTCGGTCCCGGCGACGGCGGCACGCACCCGGGCGACCAGCGACTTGGCCGATTCGGGTGCCGCATCGTTGATCGTGGTGATGACCCGGGATTCGGAGATCGCCGAGGTCACCGGTGCCAGGCCCATGGAGGACGCGGAGAAGGCCACGAGGGAGATCAGCGCCGCGGCCACGGCCGTGTTGGCCACGGCACCTCCCAGCCGGTCCACCGTCCGCAGCGCCGGCAGGGCCATACGGAGGCGGATGGCGCGCCCCAGGGCGGCACCGATCCCCTGCCCCAGCAACACCAGGACCAGCGCAGCGGCCACGATGGCGAGAATGCGCCAGCCGGGCTCGGTGATCCAGGCGGAGACCAGCGGGATGGAGAAGAACGCGGCGATGGCCCCGGCCACCAGCCCGACCATGGTCCCGAGCGTCACCAGGAACCCGCGGCGGTAGCCGGCCATCAGGAACACGAACAGGACGACGATCAGGACCCAGTCCAGCACGGTCAGTCCCAAAAACAAGGAGTCTCTCTTCCTGCGTCCGCCCCCGTATACGCCTAGCCTCCCACTTTACCGTTACCATTGCCGCAGATGGGGCAGAATGGATCACACACACTCCCCGCATGTCGCAGATGTCCGGCATGCCAGTCGACAGTGAGGACGAAGGACACATGGATCTCGAGGTACTGCGCAAGGCCCCGCTGTTCACCAACTTGGATGACGAGGTCTTTTCTGCACTGACCTCCGAGCTGACCGAGGTAGAGCTCTCCCGCGGCGCCTCTGCATTCCATGAGGGCGACCAGGGCGATCAGCTGTATGTCATCATGTCCGGCAAGATCAAGCTGGGCCGCACCGCCCCGGACGGCCGGGAGAACCTGCTGGCCATCCTCGGCCCGGGTGAGGTCTTCGGCGAGATGGCGCTGTTCAACCCCGCCCCGCGCACGGCCACGGCCACGGCCGTCTCCGCCGCCCGCCTGGCCGGATTGCGCCATGACAACCTGCGGAAGGTCATCCAGTCCACCCCCGAGGTCTCCATGCAGCTGTTGCGGGCCCTGGCCCAGCGTCTGTCCAAGACCAACGAGTCCCTGGCCGACCTGGTCTTCTCCGACGTGCCCGGCCGGGTGGCCAAGGCCCTGCTGGACCTGGCGGACCGTTTCGGCCGCCCGGCCAACGACGGCCTGCTCGTGGCCCACGATCTCACCCAGGAGGAACTGGCCCAGCTGGTCGGCGCCTCCCGCGAGACCGTCAACAAGGCCCTGGCCGAGTTCGTCCAGCGCGGTTGGATCCGCCTGGAGAACCGTGCGGTCGTGGTGCTGGACCTGCAGCGCCTGCGCCAGCGCTCGCGCTAGTCACTCCGACCGGAACCGAACTCCGGCTGAAACACTGATGAACCACTGACCTCGAGGGGCCGCCATCGCGGCCCCTCGAGTCGTTTCTGATGCCCAGAGCACCGCAGTGGCACTCCAGCAGCACTCCAGCGGCCCTCCAGCAACGCTCAGGTGCGGGCCCACCGGCCGCCGGGGAGGTCGACGGACAGGCTGAACCCGCCGCCGTCGGCGTCTTCTCCCGGCACCTCCGGCATCCCCGGCACCACCCACTCCTCCGGGCTGCCGTGCAGTTCGGGCGTGAACTCGGGCACGCCGCCGCGGATGGTGAGGTCCATGAGGAACTCCACCGTGGACCCCGCCTCAGCCATCCGCTCGAGCAGCAGTTCCACCGCCGGCACCGTCAGGCGCCCCAACGATCGGCCCACGGTCTCCTCCTGGCCGATCGCATCGCCCAGTACGGTGCTGTCCCGTCCGGCCACCACCCACCGGGCCGGCACCCACGCCGACCAGACGCCCTTGCCCTCCATCAGGGAGGTGTCCTGGCCGTGCGGGACTGCCACCGCGAAGTACTGGGTATCGAAGCGGCGGTGGGAGAAGTACGGGCTGTGCCACCGCCCGACGGCGCGCAGCAGGTCCGTGCGCAGACCGAAGCCGCGGCGGCTCACCAGGTCTGGGAGGGAGAGCTCCTGGCGGTCGAGGGCCACACGGGACTGCATCCACTCGCCACCGCCGGGATTCGTGACCACGCCGTGGGCGTCCGGCCCGGCCAACAGGATCCCGGTCTCCTCGAACAGCTCACGGATCGCCCCGGTCAGGTGCCGGCGGGCCAGGCGGTGGTCGTCCACTCCGAGCACCCGGGACCACTGAGCCGGGGCCGGGCCGAACCACGGGCAGTCGTCCTCATCAGCGGCGTCGAGGGAGCCTCCCGGGAACGCCACCGAGCCCAGGGGGGTGGGCCCGGGCCGGTAGCGCAGCAGGGTCTCCACCCCGTTCAGCCCGTCCCGGACCACAGCCACGGAGGAGGCACGACGCGCGGCCCGCGGGCGCCGCTCCCCGTGCACCCACCAGCTGCGAGCGGCCACGTACTGGTCCTCCGACAACTCGAAGAGCCGGGGCACCAGGGCGCGTCCGGCGCGGCGCACCGGGCCGTGACCGACGGCCAGCCCGGTCCGCGGAGCCGTCCGTGCAGAGCTCGGTACAGAAGTCGGTGCAGTGTTCGGTGCAGAAGGGACCCGGGCCGGCGGCTGGGACGCCGACGATCCTTCCGGCTGTGGCCGGGGCTCGGAGGATGAGGAGGCCATGGTGCGGCGCGGGGCCGGCGCGGTCAGCGGAACCGGACGGTCATCTCGACCTCGACCGGCGAGTCCAGCGGCAGCACGGCCACCCCGACGGCGGAGCGGGCGTGGACGCCAGCGTCACCGAAGACGCGGCCCAGCAGCTCCGAGGCACCGTTGACGACCTGGGGCTGGGCGGTGAAGGACGGATCGGAGGAGACGAAGCCGACGACCTTGACGACCTGCTCGATGCGGTCGAGGTCCCCGATGACGGACTTGACGGCCGCGAGGGCGTTGACCGCGCAGAGGGCGGCGAGCTCGGCCGCCTCCTCCAGCTCCACCTCGGCGCCGACCTTGCCGGTGGCCGGCAACTGGCCGCCCTGGAACGGCAACTGACCGGAGGTGTGCACCAGGTTCCCCTCGATGACCGCCGGGACGTAGGCGGCCACGGGGGCGGCGACCGGCGGCAGGGTCAGGCCGAGCTCGGCCAGACGCGCCTCGACGGTCCCGGCAGCGCCAGCGTCGGTGGAGGCAGGCCCGTTCACTGCTTCGGCCGCTTCAGGTAGGCCACGGATCCGCCCTCGGGACCGGTGACGATGGAGACCAATTCCCACCCCTCGGAACCATGCATGTCCAGCACCTGCTTGGGCGTGTGGAGGGGCAGCGGCGTGATGAGGTATTCCCAGGTTGTCATGGAACCACCCTAGCCGCAGGAATGCCCGTTCCCGAGGTCCGTCACGGAGGGTGGTCCGGCCGGTAGAATCGAACCCATGGCCAATCGCAAGTCCCCCTTCTTCGACACTGCCACCACGCTGGGCAAGATCGTCGCCTTCCTCGGTGTCAGTGCGCTGTGCGGCGTGCTTGCGGCCGGCCTGATGCTGCCGATGGCCGCCGTGGGCGGGGCCACGGCCACCGCCGGCGGGGAGATGCTGGACCAGCTGCCCGCCGAGTTGAAGGAGGAGCCGCTCTCGGTGCCCTCCCGCATCCTGGACAAGGACGGCAACGTGCTGGCCACCTTCTATGCCGAGAACCGCGTCCCGGTCGAATTGGACCAGATCTCCCAGAACATGCAGGACGCCATCATCTCGATCGAGGACGAGCGCTTCTACGAGCACGGCGGCGTGGATGCCCGCGGCCTGACCCGTGCCCTGATCAACAACGCCACCTCTGACTCGACCCAGGGCGCCTCCACCATCACGCAGCAGTACGTGAACAACGTGCTGGTCAACGCCCAGTATCTGAACAATGAGCGCACCACGATCTCCGGCACCAAGACCGTGGCGGACAAGCTGCGCGAGATGAAGCTGGCCGTGGCCGTGGAGAAGGAGATGTCCAAGGATGAGATCCTCGAGGGCTACCTCAACATCGTGCTCTTCTCCGGCCGCGTGTACGGCGTTGAGGCCGCCGCACGCTACTTCTTCAACAAGACCGCCGCGGAGCTGAACGTGCCGGAGTCCGCCATGCTCGCCGGCATGGTGCAGTCCCCCAACGGCTACAACCCGGTCAACAACCCGGAGGGCGCCACCGAGCGCCGCAACACCGTGCTCGGGGCCATGCTCGGCAACGAGGCCATCACCCAGGCGGAGTACGACGAGGCCGTGGCCTCTGACCTCGGCCTGGACGTCACCCCGCTGGCCTCCGGCTGCATGTCCGCCGACTACGGCAACTACTTCTGCGACTACGTCCAGCGCACCGTCCTGAAGTCCGAGGCCTTCGGTCCGGACGCCGAGTCGCGCCAGCGCCTGCTGGACCGCGGCGGCCTGCAGATCACCACCACCCTGGACTCCACCCTGCAGCAGGAGGCTGAGCGCGCCGCGCGGGAGAACGCCCCGTACACCGAGTTCGGCGAGAACGACGCCGTGGGTGCCTCCCTCGTCACGGTGGAGCCGGGCACGGGCAACGTCCGGGCGATGGCCCAGAACACCAACTACGATCCGGCAGCGGAAGGCGATGCCAACACCACCCTGAACTTCAGCGTGGACCGGCCCATGGGCGGCGGCGCGGGCTTCCAGGCCGGCTCCACGATGAAACCCTTCACCTTCCTGTCCTGGATCGAGTCCGGCAACTCGATGACGGACACGCTCGACGCCCGGACCAACACCTACCCGAACCGGACCCAATTCCAGGGCTCCTGTGGCCAGTCCGGGACCATTCCACTGCTGCTGGACCGCCCGGCCTGGACCGTCCGCAACGCCATTGCGGACATGAACAAGCCGATGCGCGCAGACTACGGCCTCTACTGGTCCATCAACACGGCCACGGTGGCCGCCGCCTATGCCCAGGACCTCTGCGGCATCACGGACCTGATGGGCCGCGTGGGCATCCAGAACGCCGGTACCGGCGAGACCATCAACCCGCTGAACCCGTCCTTCGTCCTGGGTTCGGAAGAGGTCTCCCCCCTGATGATGGCCGCCGCCTACGCGACCTTCGCGGACGACGGCAACTACTGTGAGCCCCGCGTCATCACCGAGGTGACGGACACCCGCGGCAACTCCTACCAGGTGCCCCCGGTGGCCTGCGAGAAGGTCGCGGACACCCAGCACGTCGCGGAGCTGAACAACACGCTCAAGGCCATCGCCTCGGAGCGCATCGCCCAGGACATCACCTTCCCGATCGCCGGCAAGACCGGTACGAACAACTCCTCGTCCTCCACCTGGTTCATCGGCACCACCACCGGCCTGACCACTGCCTCCTGGGTGGGCAACTTCCGTGACCTGGACTCCCTGGAGGGAGAGACCATCGGCGGTGTCACCTATGACGACGTGTGGGGCTCCATCATCGCCGGGCCCATGTGGGCCGACTACATGGGGACGGTGGCCGAGGCCTACCCCACGGACGAGTTCACGGCCTATGACGGCCCGGCCTCCGATCCCCGGACCATGGGCTCCCGCGAGGGCGGAGAGACCATCCGGGTGGACGGACGTCCCGGCCCCCAGCCGTACTACGATCCGAACGCCGTCGTCTCGACCGAGGACTGAGGCCGTCATGGGACAGGCACCGGTGAGGGCCGCGCGCCAGGCCGCCGGCCGGCGTCGGGCACGGCTGGCTTCGGCCGCGAAGGCGGCGGCGGTGGCCACCGGAGCCGTGGCTGCCACCGGTGCCGGCATGGTGGCCTGGGGAGCGCTTGTGGAGGCCCGCAACTTCGCGGTGCGCACCGAACAGCTGCGCATCCTGCCGCCGGGCGCGCGCCCGTTCCGGATCCTGCACCTCTCGGACATCCACCTCATCCCGTCACAGCAGGACAAGCTCGACTGGCTCTCCGGTCTGGCTGACCTGAAGCCGGACCTGGTGGTCAACACCGGGGACAACATCGGCGCGGCCGCGTCCGTGGCGCCGCTGCTCCGGGCCCTGGATCCACTGCTGGACGTGCCCGGGGTCTTCGTCCCGGGCTCCAACGACTACTACGCGCCGAAGCCGGCCAACCCCCTGCGCTATCTGGCCGGGCCGTCCCGGCAGGACCCGAATCGGACCGAGCTGCCGTGGGAGGACCTGTTCGACGCCTTCGAGGCCCGGGGCTGGCTCAACCTGTCCAACCAGCACGTCTCCCGGGTACTCCACAGGATCCGCCTGGACTTCGCCGGCACTGACGACCCGCACCTGGGCCTGGACGTGTGGCCCGGCTTTCCCGGGGCGGGCGCCGGGCCGGCCCGCTCCCTGCGGATCGGCGTCACCCACGCGCCCTACCGCCGGGTGCTGGATGCCATGACCGACGGCGGCGCTGACGTGATCCTGGCCGGCCACACCCACGGGGGCCAGATCTGCGTGCCCGGGTACGGCGCGCTCGTCACCAATTGCGACCTGCCGACCTGGCAGGCCTCCGGCCTGACCGAGTGGTCCTCCGGCGGGCGGACCGTGCCGCTCGAGGTGTCCGCCGGCATCGGCACCTCGCCCAAGGCCCCCGTCCGCTTCGCGTGCCGCCCCGAGGCCGTCGTTCTGGACGTCGTCTCCCCCGCCTGACCTCGACTCGGCGGGTCCCGGCGGTCCCGAGCCTTCAAAGGGATCTTTCAGAACGTCCGCCGCGACCGTAGGATGGTGGATCGCCGCATCCCTTGATGCCGGCCACGTGTTCTTGTCTGGAGGGGTTGCCTTGTCCACGCCTGCCCGCACCGATTCACCGCGTGGCACGCCGGGCCGGGGCCAGCCGGATGGACGCGGCCAGGGCGGATGGCGGGATGACCGTGGCCCAGGCAACCGGGAGCGGCCCATGCTCGAGACCATCCGCCGCCTCTCCCCCTACCTGGACGGCATCCGTTGGCGCTGGACCGCCGGTCTCGTCTCGGCCATGCTGGCAGGGCTGGTCGCCCTGTCCATCCCGCAGGTCATCCAGCAGCTGGTGAACTCCGTACTGCACCCCGGAGGGTCCCCGGCGGACGTGTGGAGTGCTGTCTGGCTCATGGCCGGGCTGGGCATCGCCGAGGGACTGCTGATCTTCGGCCGCCGCTTCTTCATCCTGCCGCCCGCCGCCGGGGTGGAGAACCGAGCCCGCGTCGCTCTGTTCACCCGCCTGCAGCGGCTGCCGGTCTCCTTCCACGACTCCTGGCCCTCCGGCCAATTGCTCTCCCGCTCGGTCGGAGACCTGTCACTGCTGCGCCGCTGGATCGCCTTCGGCACGGTGATGTTCGTGGTCTCGATCGTCACGATCGTGGTCGGCATCATCCTGCTGCTCAACTCCTCCTGGATCCTCGGTCTGATCTACCTGGCCGGCGCCGTGCCGATCATGTGGCGCTCCTTCTACTTCCGCAACGACTTCCGCAGTGCGTCCCGCCTCTCCCAGGACCAGGCCGGTGACCTCGCCACCACCGTGGAGGAGTCCGTCCACGGCATCCGCGTGCTCAAGGCCTTCGGGCGGGGCGGGGAGGCCCTGGAGGGGTTCCGCGGCCAGGCGGACACCTTGCGCGGCACGGAGGTCCGCAAGGCCACGGTGCTCTCCCAGTTCATCGCCCTGATCGTCGCCCTGCCGGAGACCGTCATCGGCATCTCGCTGGCCGCCGGCGTCTACCTCGTCGCCACCGGGGAGCTCACCGTGGGCGCCCTCGCCGGCTTCTTCGCCACGACGGCGGTGCTCGCCGGCCCGGTGGAATCCGTCGGTCAGCTCATGGGCATGTCCCTGTCCGCGAAGACCGCCATCGACCGCCACTTCGAGGTCATGGACACCGCAGTTGATATTGCCGACCCCATCGCGGATCCGGCCGCTGGTGCCGGTGCGGATTCCAGTGCTGGATCTGGATCCGCTTCGAGCCTCGCCTTCGAGGGGGTCGGCTTCCGCTATCCGGATGCCCCTGCGGAATCGGAACCGATCCTTCGGGACGTGACCCTGCGCCTCGAGCCCGGCGAGACGATGGCGCTGGTCGGGCTGACCGGGTCCGGCAAGTCGACCCTCGTCCAGATGGTCCCCCGGCTCTACGACGCCACCTCCGGGCGCGTGCTGGTGGGCGGGGTGGACGTCAGGGACTACGCGCTGCTGGACCTGCGGCGCACGGTGTCCATCGCCTTCGAGGACGCGACCCTGTTCTCCGACTCGATCCGCAACAACGTGCTGCTGGGCGCCCCGGCAGAGATCGCCGGCCCGGACGCTGCCGATCCACAGACCGCCCAGGATCTGCTGGATCTGGCCCTGGACACCGCCCAGGCCCAGTTCGCCTACTCCATGCCCGAGGGCGTGGACACCCAGATCGGCGAGGAGGGGCTGAGCCTGTCCGGCGGGCAGCGCCAGCGCATCGCCCTGGCCCGCGCCATCGCCGCTCAACCGGAGATCCTCGTCCTGGATGACCCCCTGTCCGCGCTGGACGTCCGCACCGAGGAGATGGTCACGCAGCGGTTGCGCACCGTCCTGGCCGGGACCACCACCCTGATCGTGGCCCACCGGCCCTCCACCGTGGCCCTCGCCGACCGCGTGGCGGTGCTCCACGATGGGGCGATCCAGGACGTCGGCACGCACGCCGAGCTGCTGGGCCGGTCGGCGGGCTACCGCTTCATCATCTCCAGCTTCGAGGAGGACAAGTCCATTGAGTCCGTCATGGATTCCGGGGTGATCACCGGCATGATGCCGGTGGTGGCCGTGGACGAAGCGTCCGGCAGTGGCAGTGGTAGTAGCAGTGGCACTGCCCATGGCCATGGCAGTGAAGGAGGCCGACCATGAGCCGCGCGGACCGGACTCAGCGCCGCGGCCGTCAGGCGGTCAACGCCTCCGCCCCCGAGGAGGCCCAGCGGCCCGACCCGACGCTGCTGGGCACCCAGGGCGAGGAGCGCCTGGACCTCAGCGTCCAGGAACGGAAGTACGTCAGGGCACGATCCTGGGCCCTGCTCAAGGACCTGGCCCGGCCGGTGAAGTGGAAGCTCATCCTGACGGCCATGCTGGTGGTGATCTCGAATGCCGCTCGCGCGTCGTTCCCGCTGATCATCGCGTGGGGCATCGACTGGGGGCTGCCGCAGGTCGTCTCCACGCTGGAGGCCGGGGGTTCCGCGGCACCGGTGGTGGCCGCCGTCGGGGGCACCTATGTGGGAGCCGCGCTGACCGCGGGGCTGCTGCTGGGCACCTATACGTGGCTGACCGCCCGGGTGAGCCAGGCGATGCTGCTGGACCTGCGCGTGTGGGTGTTCCGGCACACGCAACGGCTCAGCCTCGAGTTCCACGAGAAGTACACCTCCGGGCGGGTGATCTCCCGGCAGACCTCGGACCTGGACTCGCTGCGCGAGCTGCTGGACCAGGGCGTGTCCTCCCTCGTGTCCGGCCTGATGTTCATGCTGTTCACGGGCATCTCGATCGTCGTCCTCGACTGGCGTTCGGCGCTGATCCTGCTGGTGGCCTTCATCCCGGTGGCGATCGCGGTGCGCTGGTACCAGGTGCGTTCCGAGGCGGTCTACCGGGAGTCGCGGGTGTCCTCCGCCCGGATGATCGTGAACTTCGTGGAGACCATGACCGGCATCCGTGCCGTGCAGGCCTTCCGCAAGGAACGCGCCAATGACCGGACGTACGAGACGCTGGCCGGCAAGTACCGGGATGACATGCTGAAGTCCCTGAACCTCTTCGGCATCCTGCAGCCGACCCTGGTGATCACCGGGAACCTGACCGTGGTGGCCATGCTGCTCTTCGGTGGGTTCCGGGTGCTGGACGGCACCCTGGCCGTGGGCGTGCTCGTGGCGCTGCTGCTGGCCGGCAAGCGTGTGTTCCAGCCGATGGAGCAGGTCGCCATGTTCTACTCCTCCTTCCAGTCCGCCTCAGCAGCGCTGGAGAAGGTGTCCGGGCTGCTGGAGGAGGCGCCCACCGTGCGGGAGGCCGAGCAACCGGTACCCCTGCCGGAGGCTGCCGGACGGATCGAGTTCAAGGATGCCGAGTTCGGCTATGGGGACGGCCAGGTGATCCTGCCGCGTTTCGACCTGACGATCCCCGCGGGCCAGACGGTGGCCGTGGTCGGCCAGACTGGGGCCGGCAAGTCCACGCTGGTGAAGCTGATCGCCCGGTTCTACGACCTCTCCTCCGGGTCCCTGACGCTGGACGGGGTGGACCTGGACCAGCTCTCCGCGGGCGATCTGCGGCGCAACGTGGTCATGGTGACGCAGGAGGCGTTCCTGTTCTCCGGCTCCGTGGCTGAGAACATCGCCCTGGGCCGGCCGGATGCCTCGGATGCCGAGATCCAGGCCGCAGCGAAGGCCGTGGGGGCCCACGAGTTCATCCTGTCCCTGCCCGAAGGCTACGAGACCGACGTGACCAAGCGCGGCGGACGGCTCTCCGCCGGCCAGCGCCAGCTCGTCTCCTTCGCCCGGGCCTTCCTCGCCGACCCGGCCGTGATCATCCTGGATGAGGCCACGAGTTCGTTGGATCTGCCGAGCGAGCGGCTCGTGCAGCAGGGACTGACCCGGTTGCTGGGTGACCGCACCGCGCTGATCATCGCGCACCGGCTGTCCACCGTGGAGATCGCCGACCGCGTGCTCGTGGTGCATGACGGGCGGGTCGTCGAGGACGGCTCCCCCGCCGAGCTGATCGAGGCCGGCGGCCGCTTCGCCGAGCTCCATGCAGCCTGGAAGGACTCCCTGGTCGGCTGACCCGCCCTCTACGCTCTCAGCCGACCCTTATCGTTTTCAGTCGACTTGGGGTGGGTTGCCGAGCGAATTACCCACCCCAAGTCGACTGAAAGCTCGAGCTGGGTGGGTGGCCGGGCGAGTTTCGACGGCACGGCAGGTACTGCACAGGGCGACGGCCTCTGGCGCGTCACCCACGGTGAGCACTCCGGCGTCCCCGGTCAACGCGATCATCCGGCAGATTCGGCGCCATGACTCATCGACGCCCGCTGCCGTCGCCACTCAGGGGCACGGCCTTCACCTCGGATGAGCGCGCCCTCCACGAGGTATCCCGGAATCGACTGAAGGCCGCGGACATCACCACCCTTTCCCGCGGGGTATACCGGTCCGCTTCGGAGACCCTGCCGGCTACGGAGCTGGAAGCACAGGACACCGCCGCCATAATGCGCAAGATCGGGGCTGTCCTCTCTCACCGCTCTGCCGCCCGATGGCATGGTATCCCGCTCCCGGCCTGGTTGGACGGTCTGGACGGTCTCGAGGTGACCGTCCCGCATCGCCGACACACATCCGTCCGGGCCGGCCTGCAGGTCCATCGACGTCCCCTGCCAGAGGCCCACACGCTGATCGATCAGGGTGTCCACGTGACGACTCCCGAACGGACCTGGTGTGACCTGGCCTCGTTGCTTCGCCCCGGCCAGGAGGGGCATCTGGTCGCAGCCGGGGACTATCTGGTGACGCCTCCGTGGACACCGGACGGCCGGGAAGAGGCTTTGTCCTCGATCGGAGACCTTCAACGGGCCCTTACCGCATCTGGAAGGTTCAAGGGAGTGCGGCTGGCCCGGGCCGCACTGCCCCTCATCCGCGTGGGAGCTGATTCCGTTCCCGAGACCCTGCTCCGGCTCGGTCTGGTTGACGCGGGGCTGCCCGAGCCCGAGCTACAGGTGTTGGCCGATCCAGAAGACCAGTGGTCCCCGGCGGCCGACCTCGGCTATCGCCAGTGGAAGATCGCGATGCAACACGATGGAGCACATCACCGCACTCCGGAACAGCAGGAACGTGACGCCCGCCGGGACGCCTGGTTCCAGGCCCGCGGTTGGATGGTCATCAGGGTGACGGCCGCAGACATTCGGGACGGGTACACCCGGGTCATCGCGTTGGTCAAAGGACGCGCCCGAGCGATGGCAACCGGCCAAGCCGCCTGAGGACACCCTGGTGCCGAGCCACTAGCCTGAAGACATGGCCACGTTGACGCTCAACGACCTGCTGCCCCTGGAACACCGGGGGTGGGATGCGCTGTGTTCCACCCGGGGCGGAACGTTCTACGGAGAGTTGATGACCGACGACGCCGTCATGGTGCTCGTCAACGGCATGGTCCTGGACCGGGACACCGTGGCATCAACTCTGGACCACGCTCCACCGTGGTCCGCCTATCGCCTTGATGACGCCCGGCTGGTCCCCACGGGAACAGACTCCGCGGCCCTCGTGTACACGGCCACGGCTTCCCGGTCCGGCGACCCGGATCCTTTCACGGCTCTGATGTCCAGCCACTACCGGCTACTCGATGGCCGCATCCGGATGACGCTCTACCAGCAGACGACGATCACCCACTAGACCCCATCGCACTCTGCGCTTTCAGTCGATTTGGGGTGGGAGATTCACGAAAAAACCCACCCCAAGTCGACTGAAAGCGCAAGGGGTTTCAGAGGATTTCAGGAGCTGAAGGTCTGGCCCGTCAGGGTCTCGTAGGCCTCGATGTAGCGGGCGCGGGTCTTGGCGACGACGTCGGCCGGCAGGGCCGGCGGAACCTCACCCGAGTGCCGGTCCCAGCCGGAGTCCGGGCCGGTCAGCCAGTCGCGGACGAACTGCTTGTCGAAGGAGGGCTGGGCGCGGCCCGGCTCGTACTGGGCGGCATCCCAGAACCGGGAGGAGTCCGGAGTCAGGACCTCGTCCCCCAGCACGATCCGCCCGGTGGCATCCAGTCCGAACTCCACCTTGGTGTCCGCCAGGATGATCCCGCGTTCCCGGGCGATCGACTCGGCCCGGCGGTACACGTCCAGGGTCAGCTCGCGCAGTCGCTGGGCGGCGGTGTCCCCGATCAGCCGGGCCATCTGCTCGAACGTGATGTTCTCGTCGTGCTCGCCCACCTCTGCCTTGGCGGACGGGGTGAAAATGGCCTCATCCAGCTTCGAGCCGTCCACCAGCCCCTCCGGCAGTTCGATCCCGGTGACCGTGCCGGACTCCCGGTACTCGGCCAGCCCAGAGCCGGTCAGGTAGCCGCGCGCGATGCACTCGACCTCGTACATGTCCAGCCGCTGCACCACCATCGCCCGCCCCGCCACGGCTTCCGGCACGTCCAGGGACACCACGTGGTGCGGCACCTGCAGCTGCTCGAACCACCACAGGGACAGCTGGGTCAGCACCGCACCCTTGTCCGGGATCTCGGTCTCCAGCACGAAGTCGTATGCGCTGATCCGGTCGGAGGCGACCACCAGCAGGTTCGCAGACTGACCCGTCTCCCCCGGCGCGGCGTCGGCCGGCTCATAGAGGTCCCGGACCTTGCCCGAATAGGCGTGCCGCCAGCCCGGCAGTTCCACGGCCTGGGCGTCGAACCCTTGCGAGAATCCGGTCATCAGCGTGCTTCTCCTTCCGGCAGCGTGATCTCGCCGCGCTCGGCCTTGAGCCCGATGTCGGTGCGGTGCTGCGATCCCTCCAGGGAGATCAGATCCACCCCCGCGTAGGCGCGGGCCCGCGCTGCGGCCAGGTCTTCCCCGAGCCCGACGACGGCCAGCACCCGGCCGCCGGAGGCGACCAGTCCGCCGTCGTGCGCCGTGGAGGTGCCTGCGTGCAGGACCGAGACGTTCTCCAGTGCGTCCGCCTCGGCGACGCCCTGCAGCGCACCGCCCTTGAGGGGGGACTCCGGGTAGCCGGCGGCGGCCACCACCACGTCCACGGCGTAGTCGTCCGACCAGTCCAGCTCGTGCAGCCCGGCCAGGCAGCCCGTGGCGGCGTCCATCAGGAAGCGGCCGAACGGGGTCCGCAGCCGGGCCAGCACGGCCTGGGTCTCCGGGTCGCCGAAGCGCACGTTGAACTCGATGACGCGCAGGCCGCGGCTCGTCAGGGCCAGGCCGCAGTACAGCACGCCGGCGAAGGGGGTGCCGCGGTCCGCCATGGTGGCGATGACGGGGCGGGCCACGGCCTCCATGACCTCGTCCACGAAGCCCTCCGGCAGCCAGTCGAGAGGGGTGTAGGCGCCCATGCCGCCGGTGTTCGGGCCGGCGTCGCCGTCGCCGATGCGCTTGAAGTCCTGAGCCGGGACCAGGGGGACCGCGTTGGTGCCGTCGGAGATGACGAAGAGGGAGACCTCGGGGCCGTCCAGGAACTCCTCGATGACCACGGTGCCGTTGACGTCGAAGCAGGACCGGGCGTGGTCGAGTGCCTGGGCACGGTCCGAGGTGACCACCACGCCTTTGCCGGCGGCCAACCCGTCGTCCTTGACCACGTAGGGGGCGCCGAACGCGTCCAGGGCGGCCTCGGCCTCCGCGACCGTGGAGCAGGTGTGGGCGGCGGCCGTGGGGACGCCGGCCTGGGCCATGACGTCCTTCGCGAAGGACTTGGAGGCCTCCAGCTCGGCGGCGGCCTTGGAGGGGCCGAAGACGGTGAACCCGGCCTGCCGCAGGGCGTCGGAGACGCCGGCCGCCAGCGGGGCCTCGGGTCCCACGACCACCAGGTCAGCGTTGAGCTCGCCGGCCAGGACGGTGACCCCGGTGGCGTCAGTGGCATCCACGGCATGCACCGGGACGTCGAGGGCGATGCCCGCGTTGCCCGGAGCCGCATGGACCTCCTGGACTTCAGGGTCCAGCTGCAGGGCGCGGATGATGGCGTGTTCGCGGCCGCCGGAGCCGAGGACGAGGATCTTCACGGTGCCCAAGCCTAGACCGTCCGGGCCGTCCCGGCGCGCGTGTGTGCGCCCGGCCCGGCCACACCGGTCCGTACGATGGGCTCCATGACGTCCAACCACCCCGGGCCCGACGACGGCCGGCACCTTCCCGAGCACCGTGGCCGCCCCGAGGGACAGGACTCGTCCGGCCAGGAGTACGGGCAGCAGCAGTACGGCCACCCGTACGGCCGCGCGCCCCGCCTCGCCGGCTCCGGTGGCTCCGGGAACCTCCTGCGCACCATCTACACCTTCGTGATCGTCTGGCTGACCTGCGCCGTGATCATGTGGTTCGGGACCCGGATGCTCGGCTTCGAACGCGGTGACCTGGGCGCTGCCGTGGTCTCCCTCATCGCCTCCCTGGCCGCGGCCGTCGCCGTGACCGTCTGGGCCACCCGCCGCGGCCGCTGAGGCGGCGCCCCGCCGATCCCCTGGTCCGCCCTTTCTCCGCCAGCTTCCCGCCAGTTTCCCGCCAGGGTTCTCAGCGTTAGCTCATGCGTTCCTCATCTGGGGCTCATTCTCATCGAACACGATGAGCGCATGTCCTTCACGAACAGCATGACCACCATGCCCGGTGCGTCCGGCACCACGCCCGGCATCTTCGCCCAGCAGGATGCCGCAGAGCTGGTCCACCTGACCCGCAACGGGCAGGTGGAGTCCCGTCACAGTGGCGCCGCCGTGGTCACCGGCCCGGACGGCGGCGTGCTGGCCACGGTCGGCCCGGCAGACGCCGTGGTGTTCGGCCGCTCGGCCCTCAAACCGCTGCAGGCCATCGCCTCCCTGCGCCTCGGTGCACCGCTGGAGAGCCGCCACATCGCCATCGCCGCGGGCTCCCACCGCGGCTCCTCCCGCCACCGTGCCCTGGTCCGGGAGATCCTGACCGCGGCTGGCCTGGACAAGACGGCGCTGCAGTGTCCGCGAGCCTGGCCCAAGGACCGCCGCGAGCTGCTGAAGATGGCCGCCCGCACCCGGCGCCCGGACGGCCCCCGCCCGAACCGACTGGCCTTCAATTGCTCCGGCAAGCACGCCGCCTGGCTGTCCGCCTGCGTGGCCGCCGGCCTGGAGACCGAGAGCTACCTGGAACCGGACCATCCACTGCAGCAGGAGGTGCTCCGGGTGATCGAGGACTACTGCGGCTCGGAACCGGTGGACGTCGGCGTGGACGGCTGCGGCGGCCCGGCCCCACGGTTGGCCCTGGCCGGGCTGGCGCGTGGATTCGGCCGGGTCGCCTCCGCCCCCGAACGGGCCGCCCAGGGGCTGCCGATCGACGACCATGCCATCCAGGTGGCCGTCTCCATGCTCCGCCACCCCTGGGCCGTCCAGGGCAGGAACAGCTCGAACACCCGGATCATGCGTGAACTCGGCCTGCTGGCCAAGTCCGGGGCGGACGGCGTCCTGGTGGTGGCGGCCCCGGACGGCACCGCCGTGGCGGTCAAGACCCTGGATGGAGCCTCCCGGGCCAACAACCTCGTGGCACTCAACCTCCTGGCCCGCTTCGCCCCGGACCAGGTGGACCTGCCAGCGCTGCGGAACGTCCTCGACGCCGTGACACCCACGGTCCTCGGCCGCGGCCAGCCGGTCGGCCGCGCCGAACTCGCGGATCCGGTGCTTGAGGTGCTCTCCGCCTGAAGTAGTGACAAGCTAGTGACCATGCCCGCACCGCAGCAGCATCCCCACCTGCCCGAGTCCCGCCAGCCCACCCGGAGCCCCTCGGCCACCTTCACGGTCGACGATGCCGTGGAACTGGTGCACGTGGTCCGCAACGGGTTCATCGAGTCCCGCACCATCGGTTCGGCCGTGGTGACGGCACCGGATGGCTCGGTGCTGGCCTCCCTCGGCAGCCCGGCCTCGCTGGTCTACCCCCGCTCCACGCTCAAGCCGCTGCAGGCCATCGCGTCCCTGCGGCACGGGGCACGGCTGGTCGAGGAACAGATCGCCCTGGCATGCGGGTCGCACCGCGGGACGGCCCGCCATCGCCAGACGGCTGCCACGGTCCTGTCCTATGCCGGCATGGACGAGTCCTTCCTGCAGTGCCCGCCGGCCTGGCCCGCGGATCCGGCCGGGATCATCGAGATGGCCGGGGACGCCGGCCCCGGCGGCCCCCTCCAGACCCCGCTGGCCTACAACTGCTCCGGCAAGCACGCCGGTTTCCTCTCCGCCGCCAAGCACGGCGGGCACGATGTGAGCACCTATCTGGACCTCGACCACCCCATCCAGCGTGAGGTGGCCGCCGTCCTCGAGGAGTACTGCGGCGAACCGGTGGCCCACTGGGGCGTGGACGGCTGCGGTGCACCAGCCCCCGTGTTGTCCCTGACCGGCCTGGCCCGCGGCATCGGCAGGGTCGCCGCGGCACCGCACCGCCGCGATTCCGAGGTGCATGCCGCCTCCGTGGCCACGGCCATGCTGGAGCACCCCTGGGCGGTGCACGGCGAGACCAACACGAACACCGTGGTGATCCGCGAGCTCGGGGTGCTGGCCAAGCTCGGCGCGGACGGCGTCATGGTCATGGCCGCGCAGGACGGTACGGCGGTGGCCGTCAAGGCGCTCGACGGCGGCACGCGCGCCGGCAACCTCGTCGCCCTGGTCCTGCTGGCCCAGTTCGCCCCCACACAGATCGACCTCGAGGCCTTGCCGGGCGTCCTGGACACCGTGGCCCCGAAGATCCTCGGCCGTGGCAAGCCCGTCGGCCGGGTCCAACTGGCCCGCCCCGTCCTGGACCTGCTGGACTGAACGGCACGGCAACAGTCATGTCCATCAAACGCCGCATCTCTGACGACGACGGCCGCGCCGCCCTCGAGTCCTGGTTCCGCGCCCGCTCGGCCGGAGCGGACGGGGCGGAGGGCGCCGCCGCCCTGCCCCGCAGCACCCGGGCCACCGCCGTCCGCTACACCCTGGAGGAGCTGGCCACCCGGGCCCCGGGGAATTCCGTGGAGGTCCGGGTCCCCCCGTTCGGGGTCTGCCAGTGCGTCGAGGGCCCGCGCCACACGCGCGGCACTCCCCCGAATGTCATCGAGATGGATCCGGCGACGTGGCTGGAGCTGGCCACGGGGCTCACGGACTGGGAGGCCGCCGTCGGGACCGGGAAGGTGCTCGCCTCCGGCTCCCGTGCCAACCTGTCCGAATGGATGCCGCTGCGGTCCTGACCGTCTGCGGTTCGGCGATGACCACCATGCACCCGAGGTGATGGCCCCCAGGGCCACCAAGGCCACCAGCGCGGCTGATTCGGAGTTGTCAGGCCAAGAGCTTGCGGGCAAGTGATGCAGATCTGTCCCTTGTCAGCCCTACTGATCTTCGACCGTCTGAAATCGTTGATGCCGGAATATCAGGCCCAGACCGACCGTCCGACGTCGCCGTGCAGCGTGGTGGACAGGTCACGCACCGTGTACAGCCAGTCCCGGTACTTCAGTTCGACGGCGACGTGGTTTTCCAGGTCCACGATCGCGTGGCCGCTCCCGATGGGGCCGGCGAACTCCAACCGGACGCTGTCCCCGTTCCGCCAGGCGTCCACGACCTCATAGTTCGCCAAGGTGGCATCCCAGATCGGGAGGTCCAGGGGGGTGAACATGCACTCAGTACACGTTCCCAGGGCTAGGCATCTTTTCCCGGTGGCCGGTGCTCCCATAGGACGATCCCTTTCGGATGTCTTGGGTAAGTGGCTGGGTTGGGTTCGGGGTCAACCACGCACCGTGCAGGGCCGTCAGGTTCCTGCAGGTGGGCCGTCTCTCATCGCTGTCAGCACAGCGTCGAGGACAGAGTCGGCGATCTCCTGAGCGAACTCCACACTGTCGGGGCCTGGGTATGTCGGCCCGATCTTGGCGTACGCAGCAGCCCTGGCGGCCTGCAGGATGAACTGGGAGTGCTGTCCCATGCGTGCCCGGCTTTGCTGCTCATGGGCCAAGAGATTGAGGCCCAGCAGGTCTTGTCGGTGCTCCTCATCGTCGTCCACCGGACCGACGTGGATCTGCACGACCTGCTCATCCGCCACAGCCCTCGGTCTCCGGGCCGCCGGCCGAGCTGTCGACTGATCATCAAGCGGGCTGGGATCGTCGCTGGCGGGGTGGAGGCCATCGACGATCAGTTCGCGCACTTCGGTGAACGAGTCATCGGTCTCATGCGGTTCCCATCGCTGGAGCTGGGCCAGCACCCACTCCCAATGCTCGCGCCGAAGCACTATCGGAAGCCGATGCTCCGGGGGCGGCCAACCGTACTGATCCCGTTCCCCCGAGTACGCCGCGGAGGCCCGCCAGCCGGCGTCCCGAACGCACGACCCGTTGATCACTGACTCCATGATCGCCTCCACGACGTCCATGGCCATGCTGTTATCGGCGCACCCATCCACACGCTTCCATAAGCCCACAGGGATGCTCACCGTCAGGTAGTCCATGGTGATCATCCTGCCCGATCCTGGGCACGCCGCATCGCGGTCGTACAAGCGGACAGTCTCATGAGACAACGGATCTGTGGCTCGATCAGAACCCGCTGTCAGTTTCAGAAGGGGACGCGAATGTGACAAGTCATCTGCACGAAACGCCAAGGGTGATGTTGACGCCGTCCATAGGGGGATCGCCTTTCGGGACAGTGCTGACGTCGCCACTGGATTTTTGTGCAGACCACTCCTGAACCCTGTTTCATCGGCTTCCGACAAATTTATTGCCGTCGAACTGAGCCGTCGGAGTCGAACTGCCGCGGGTAATACAGCAGTGAGGCGACCCCGCCACCAAGGGCACCTGCGGCGATCACCATGAAGCCTGACACGGGTATGGCCCCCGCCGTGATCAAAACCACGGTCATCAACAGCCCCGGAGCGGCGGCGGCCGCAACAATGCGGGCGTCGAAGACTTTGGTCACCGGGTGCGAGCCATGGCGAGCTGCGTGAACGCGGAGGAATATCCCGGCGCACAGAGCGGACATGATTCCGTAGCCGAGAGCTATCCACGCCGACTCCGCCACGAACGGTTGACGCCATCCGGCCGAGAACACGAAGAGCACAGCGGCGGTCAGCAGACCACCGACCACCAGTGCTCTGATCACGGCCTGTCCCGATCACGTTGCCGTCCGGAAGTGCCGAGTTCCGCTCCGGCTTGGTCGGACATCGCAGCTGCCCGGCGCCGGTCGGCGGCCAGGATGCCATCACGGACGCCGGCGCGAATCACGCCGTACAGCAGGTAGAAGAAGATCGCGGCAAAGACGACGTAGAGCACCAAGCCAGTGACGTTTCCCATGATCAGAGGTTACCTTCGGGTGCTCTTGTCTTAACGGCGACAGGAGCCAACGTGTCGATGCTGTACCGGGATCGGCTATCGGAAGATGAGTACCGCGGCCTTTGCCTCCTCAGCCGCGGCATCGGAGCCCCCGGGCGGGACACGTACTGACCCGGGCCCACGGCGGGCCCTCGGGATACGGTGGTTCCACGCATCCTGAGGGGGAGCCACCGTGAAGACCGCGAGACAACTGACCCTGCCCGCCGCCGTCGCCCTGCACACCATGGGCTCCGTCCTGTTCTCGCTCATGACCTGGGTGGTGATCGCCAGCAGCGCATCACCCGGAGCGCTGGACGGTGGGCTCTGGGTTCTGAGCTACACACTCGCCGCCGTCGTCGGGCTCTTGGGGGTCCTCGGCCTGGCCCTGGCCCTCCGGGACCGGCGGGCGGGCCCGGGCGGCCAGGCGGCCCAGACCCTTGCATCCGTGGCCCTGGCCACCGCCCTGATCCTGTTGGCCGTCCGGACTTTCATACCCCTCGGCGTGGTCGACCGCGCGATCGGCATCGAGGGCTACAACGCCGTACTACAGACCCTCTCCATGGCCGGACTGCTACTGGCCGCCACCGCCGTGGTGGCCGGCGCCGTGGCCGCGCGCCGTGCCCCTCGGGGGCCCGGCACCGCGACACGCATCCTGGCGGCCATCGCCCCGCCAGCCGCGCTGGTGGCCTGGGGAGCGATCCCGCTGCTGGCACCCACCCCCTCGGGGCTCACCATCGCCTCCGCCCTGGGCTCGGTGCTGGCCCTCGTGGGCCTGGGTGCCGCCGTCGTGCTCCTGCGCCGCTCACCGGGCACGGAGCGGCCGAGGCACGAAGATGTCGGCAGAGAAGCCGACGGTGCACTCGGGCCCGACGACGGCCCGGTCGGCACGGCCGCCGCTGCTGCGGCCGCGATCGCGATGGAGGGCACCGGCCGACGGTTCCTGCGCCACCTGGCCACCCCGCTGGGGCTGGCCTGCCTGGCGCTCATCCTGCAGCTGCTGGACGTCGTCCAGACCGGTCTGGGCGCCTGGCTGCCGCTGGTCTCCGCCGTGGTCCTGGCCATCGCCGCCGTGGCCGGGGCCGTGCTGGACTACCGCGCGCTCGGCGGGACGGGGGTACCGCGGGCCGGGCATCTGGTCGGCGAGCTGGGCGTTCCGGCCTCGATCCTCGTGATCCCGGTGGCCCTGCTGTTCGGTGGGCTGGCCGGTGGCGGCTGGGCGATGCTCGGCGCCCTGGTCATCGGCTTGCTGGTGGCCGCCCTCGTGGCGCTCATCGGCCTGATCGGGGTGCTGATCTCCGCGTTCTCCGGGCGCTACGCCTCCGGAGCAGCGCGGTCCTCCGTCATCGCCACCGGCCTGGTGTTCGTGGCGGCCGCGACCTTCATCCCGTTCCAGTCCGCCGGAGCGGCCCTGGTCAGCGTCATAGCAACCGCCTTCCTGCTGCTCGTGGCACTGGGGTCCGGGCTGGTCGCCGTACTCTCGTCCCGGCCCACCCTGCGGCTGCCCGAGCCGACGGAGCCGTTGCCCACAGAGACAACTGACGATGGCGTCAACGCCGTCCGCAACCCCTACCTGTAGCCCCACCTCCGCAGCGGCGAGCGTGTCCGACCCACGGCGGGTTCGGCCCGTTGTGCCACGTACCATGGAAGGCATGACTTTTCCCCCCGACGGTTCCGCGGACACCCCCGCGAGCACCCCGGCAGACGAACCCAGCACACCGGATCCGGACCGGCCAGGGACGGTCCGGCCCACGCCAGATCCGAGCCGGTCCGGCACGGGCTCCCCGGTGCCTGATGGCCTGGACCGCCGCACCCTGGTGGTCCGCCGGGCCCCGAAGGTGCAGATGTTCCTGATCGGGGGTGCCCTGCTCGGCGTCATCGTCGCGCTGCTGGTGACCGCCTTCGGCGAGGCCAACCCGGAGTTCACCTTCGGTTCCACCTTCGGGTACTTCCTGGTGCTCTTCGGCATCCTCGGTGTGGGGATCGGAGCGATCGTCTGGCTGGTGCTGGACCGCCGGTCGAAGAAGCACACCTATACCGTGACGGCCGAGTCCGTGGACAGCTATGAGGACGCCGATTACGCCGTCCAGGACCACGATCTGCAGCAGTGGACAGACAAGTGGGAGAATGGGGAGCGTGACCAAGATGCGCGGTGACGGCCTGCTGACACATGACCTCGACCCCCATGAGAAGGGTCCCCAGGACGAATGCGGGGTGTTCGGCGTCTGGGCCCCCGGCGAGGAGGTCTCCAAGCTCGCCTACTACGGCCTGTACGCCCTGCAGCACCGGGGGCAGGAGTCCGCGGGCATCGCCACCTCGGACGGCAAACGGATCTCCGTGTACAAGGACCTGGGTCTCGTCTCCCAGGTCTTCGACGAGGCGACCCTGAATACCCTGACCGGGCACATCGCCGTCGGGCACTGCCGGTACTCGACCACCGGCGGCAACAACTGGGAGAACGCCCAGCCGACCCTCGGCGCCACCGCGGGCGGCACCGTGGCCCTGGGCCACAACGGCAACCTGGTGAACTCCGCCGAGCTGTACCGGATGGTGCAGGGCCGCTACGGCAAGCAGACCCGGGGCGAGATGGCCCAGGGCAACACCACGGACACCGCGCTCGTCACGGCCCTGCTGCAGGGTGAGGAGGGCTCCACCCTCGAGCAGACGGCCACCGAGCTGCTCCCGCTGATCCGGGGGGCCTTCTCCTTCGTCTTCATGAACGAGCACACCCTCTACGCCGCACGGGACCCGCAAGGCGTGCGCCCGCTGGTGCTCGGCCGGCTCGAGCGCGGCTGGGTGGTGGCCTCCGAGCAGTCCGCCCTGGCCACGGTGGGCGCCTCCTTCATCCGTGAGGTCGCCCCCGGCGAGCTCATCGCCATCGACGAGGAGGGCATCCGCTCCACCCGGTTCGCCGAGTCCAAGCCGGCGCACTGCGTCTTCGAGTACGTCTACCTCGCCCGGCCCGATGCCACCATCAGCGGCCGCTCCGTCTACGAGTCGCGCGGGGCCATGGGTCGCGCGCTGGCCCGGGAGAACCCGGTGGAGGCGGACGTCGTCATCCCGGTCCCGGAGTCCGGCACGCCCGCCGCGGTGGGCTACGCCGAGGAGTCCGGCATCCCTTTCGGCCAGGGCTTCGTCAAGAACTCCTATGTGGGCCGCACCTTCATCCAGCCGTCGCAGACCCTGCGCCAGCTCGGCATCCGGCTCAAGCTCAACGTCCAGCCCGCCGTGGTGTCCGGCAAGCGCGTGGTGGTGGTGGACGATTCGATCGTGCGCGGCAACACCCAGCGCGCGGTGGTCAGAATGCTCAAGGAGGCCGGTGCCGCCGAGGTGCACGTGCGGATCTCCTCACCGCCCATCAAGTGGCCCTGTTTCTACGGGATCGACTTCGCCTCACGGGCCGAGCTGATCGCCAACGGTGCCGGGGTCGCGGAGATCGCCGCCTCGATCGGGGCCGACTCGCTGGAGTACATCTCCGCCGAGGGCATGATCGAGGCCACCGAGCAGCCCCGCCGCTCGCTGTGCACCGCCTGCTTCACCGGCGACTACCCGATCCCGCTGCCCAGCGAGGACGAGCGCGGCAAGCACCTGCTGGAGCAGCCGGTCGCCGCCGCGGCGACCGCGACCACGTCCGACCCCCTCGTGGATCCGGAGTCCACGGTGGACCCGGAGGAGCGCCCCGGCGCCGTCGGAGGGGACCCGGGCCCCGGCTCCTCCCTCGAAGACCTGCTGACCGCAACCGACAGGACCCCGCTGTGACCGCTTCCGAGCACCTCCACGATCCGGCCGGCGCAGTGCCCGGCACCGCCGAGAACGCCCCCGGGACCACCTACGCCTCCGCCGGCGTGGACGTGGAGGCCGGTGACCTCGCCGTCGAGTTGATGAAGGACGCCGTGAGGGCCACCCACCACGACTCCGTGGTCGGTGGCTTCGGCGGCTTCGCCGGGCTGTATGACGTCTCGGCGCTGCTGAAGTACTCGAAGCCGCTGCTGGCGACCTCCACGGACGGCGTCGGCACCAAGGTCGCGATCGCGCAGGCGCTGGACAAGCACGACACGATCGGCTTCGACCTGGTCGGCATGGTCGTGGACGACATCGTGGTGGTCGGCGCCGAGCCGCTGTTCATGACCGACTACATCGCCTGCGGCAAGGTGGTGCCGGAGCGCATCGCGGACATCGTCCGCGGCATCGCCGCCGGCTGCGCGGCCGCCGGCACCGCCCTCGTGGGCGGAGAGACCGCCGAGCACCCCGGCCTGCTGGGCGTGGACGAGTATGACGTCGCCGGTGCTGCCACCGGCGTGGTCGAGGCCTCCGCCCTGCTCGGCCCCGAGCGCGTCCGTGAGGGCGACGTGGTCATCGCCATGGCCTCCTCCGGCATCCACTCCAACGGCTACTCCCTGGTCCGACGCGTCATCAACGACGCCGGCTGGTCCCTCGACCGTGAGGTCACCGACCTGGGCCGCACGCTCGGCGAGGAGCTGCTGGAACCGACGCGCATCTACACGGCCGACTGCCTGGACGTGATGCGCCACCTCAACGGTGACCCTGTCTCCGGTGCCGCGGGCGCGGTGACCACCGCCTCTGGCGAGCCCGCCCTGCACGGCTTCTCCCACGTCACCGGTGGTGGCCTCGCGGCCAACCTGGCCCGCGTGCTCCCCCAGGGCCTGATGGCCACCATGGATCGCGGGACCTGGTCACTGCCGGCCGTGTTCTCCCTCGTCGGCCAGCTCGGCCGCGTCCCGCTCGAAGACCTGGAACGCACCCTGAACCTCGGCGTCGGCATGGTCGCCGTGGTGGATCCCGCCGCCGCCGACGAGGCACTGACCCGGCTCAACGCCCGCGGCCTGACCTCCTGGGTCGCCGGCACCGTGGGCCGCGTGACGGACGAGGCCCGGAACGCCGGCACCGACTTCATGCAGGGCGCCAAGGGCGTGGACGGCGGAGCGGTGCTGCTGACCGGGGACTACGCCACGGCCTGACCCCTCTTCCACAACTGATATGTAGTGGTGTCCTGTCAAGTGGCAGGGTGCGGCGCCCGTCCCTGATCAAGGGGGCG